>JAFSGZ010000016.1 GCA_017440545.1 Oscillospiraceae bacterium | reverse complement strand
GGTTTCAATGGCGATTTCAGCTTGGCGGCGCATTTGCGAAAGAATAATGTCGGTTGAAAACATTTCAATACCGCCGGTGTCAATAAGGGTGGCAAAACGGTTCTGCCATTCAATTTTTGCATAAATTCTATCTCTTGTAACTCCGGGGGTGTCCTCAACTATTGAAAGACGGGCGCCTGCAAGTTTATTAAATAATGTGGATTTGCCAACGTTTGGGCGGCCAACCACTGCAACTGTAGGTAGCGCCATTTATTTTGCCTCCTTTTCCTCTATGATTTTTAAAACCGTATCAACAAGTCCCTCTCCGCTTGAGGCGGTTATATAGACGGGAATGTTTAAAGCGGTTTCTATATCTTCAACTGTAAGGTCGTCTAAAAATTTGTCGTTTTCGTGCCTTAGCATAACATCAGGGAGTACAAGCGCCGCGCCTAAATCTTTGTTTTTAAGCTGTGCGATTATATCGGTTGCAGTGACAAGCCCTGCAACTGTAATGCTGTGGCCGAAAAAGTCGTTTTGTATAGCATAAACCGAGGCATTTAAGCTCGGCAGTTTGTTTTCTAATTTTAAAAGCGCATCTTTAATAATGGGTGCGGCGTCAACGCCGGTTGCAAATGATATAGAGAGCTGTTTTGAGGGTAAATTTTCTATATCCTCAATAGAGCAATCGGCACCCTTTTCAAAATCTCTTATAAGCCCCACTCCGTTTTCAATTTGAGGGAAATCCTCGTAAAAATCAAAATCGGGAAGCGGGAGCTCTGCCTTTAGGTAAAATTCGTCCGAAGGGTATACAACCCTTGTTCCATACTCATTTAAAAGCTCGTTTCCGAACTTTTCGGCAGTTTCTATAACAGCTCTTGCACCCTCTTTGGTGTAAGGTTTTAAAGGAAAGAGCCCCTCTCTATGCTTTGTGAGTCCCACAGGAACGAGTGCTATGCTGTTAAGACTCGGCAAAAGTGTTTTTAAATCGGTAAGGCTACGAACAAGCTCGTCGCCGTCGTTGATTTCAGGGCATAAAACAAGCTGACAGTTAATGGAAATGTCGGCATCTGCAAAGCGCTTTAAAATCTCCATAACCTCGCGTGCTCTTGGGTTTGCCATCA
Organism: Oscillospiraceae bacterium; assembly: GCA_017440545.1. Taxonomy (GTDB): domain Bacteria; phylum Bacillota; class Clostridia; order Oscillospirales; family Ruminococcaceae; genus SIG578. Next base: position 32,313 of record JAFSGZ010000016.1, on the reverse strand, counting down.
TTTTAACTCTAAGCTCGGGGTTTGTTGTATGAACCGAAACATTAATGGGGCTTATGTGCATTTTTATAATGCGTTCAATCTCGTGCTCGGTAATATTTGTGAGTGTAATATAATTTCCGAATAAAAAGGAAAGGCGAGAGTCGTCGTCCTTAAAATAAAGGGAAGAGCGCATATTTTTTGGAAGCTGGTCAACAAAGCAAAAAATGCATTTGTTTTTGCAGCTATGCTGTTTGTCCATAAGATAGGTTTCAAACAAAAGTCCTAAATCTTCAAACTCATCCTTTTTTATTTTAACGGTTTTAAGCCTGCCGTTTTTGTCGGCAAGCTGTAATGTAAGCCTTGACTCAAGCTCATAAAAGCGAAAGTCCAAAACATCGTCTATTCTGTTTTGATTAATTGTAAGCAGTGTATCGCCCTTTTTAATTTTTGCCTTATCTGCAGGACTTTTAGGCACGATGCCCGAAATAATAACACTCATAAAAACTCCATAGACGAAAAATAGAGGAGAAATCCCTTCCTCCTCTACCGTTTCACTTAAATAAAATTAGTCTTCAATCTTAATGATTTCTTTGCCCTTATAATATCCGCAGCTTTTGCAAACTCTGTGGGGCAGCTTTAAAGCGCCACACTGGGGACAGGTTGAAAATGCGGGAGCTGTAAGCTTCCAAACGTTAGACCTTCTTTTATCACGGCGAGCTTTTGATACTCTTCTCTTAGGAACGGCCATGACTATACCTCCTCTAAATATTATACAAAATTTTTAAAAATTACTCTTTTAAAAGCGCCTTTAGCGCTGCAAGCCTCGGGTCTATCTGACTGTTAAGACAATCGCAGTCAAAAAGATTTTTGTTTTTTCCGCAGACCTCGCATAAACCTTTGCAGTCTTCCTTGCATAAAAATTTGAGTGGCAAATTTAAAATGACGTCGGAATAGCAAAGCTCGCTTAAATCAAGTGTGTCGCCTTCTACCAAAATATAACCGTCAAGGTCAGTGTCCTGAAGCTCTTTGACAAGGGTATATTCAAACTGAAAATCAAGCGTACGGTCAATCTCGCAAAGGCACCTGTCACAAAGGGTTTGTATCTTGACAGAGGCACTGTATGCCAGAGTTACAATGCTGCTTCTGTTTTGAATACATCCTTTTACAGTAACGGGTGAGCAGATGGGATTTTTACCCCAAACCTCAGCATCCGACATATCAAGCGGAAACTCAAAGTCCTGCTTTTCACCTACAAGCTCGAAAAATCTTGTTACATTGATTTTCATAGCAACACCTCACACACCGTGAACTTAGGGGGTACATCGGCGTGATGCGGCCGAAGCGACGGATATTTATATCCATACCCAATTATTATATAAATAGTAAATCAATTTGTCAATAACAAAAATTAAAATTTTCCTAAAATTTAAACCTATTAACCTGGTTTCGTCGCCTATTATGAAATGCAACGCTTAAAACAAGCCCTATTCCTACATAAGTAACGGCAACCGAGGTGCCGCCTGCACTGAAAAAGGGGAGCGTTACGCCAATTACGGGGAGAAGTGCCAAAACCATACCGAGATTAATAACAGTTTGAGATGCAAGCATAGCAAAAACGCCTATGCAAATGTATTTTCCTAAATCGTCGTCGGATTTCATTGAGTTGTAAATTGCTCTGAAGCAGATGCCGCCGAGAAGTGCCAAAACCAAAAGGCAGCCTAAAAATCCGAGTGTTTCTCCGATAAATGCAAAAATATAGTCGCTTTGCACTGCCGGAACCTTTCTTAAATTTCCGTCAAAGCCTTTGCCGAAAAACATTCCCGAGCCAAGTGCAATTTTGCCCTGCTTTGGCTGAACGCCAACTGTTAAGGGATAGGCTTCGGGGTTAAACACAACCTCAAATCTCGCCTTTTGGTCGGGGGTCATAATGTAATTCCATAAAACAAAAATAATTGCAGGTAATGCCGCGAGGGGAGGAAGTATATATTTCCAAGAAAGCCCTGCTGCAAACATCATAAATACAAATATAAATAAGAATATAAGCGCGCTTCCGTCGTCACCCTGCATTACAATTAAAAGGGTGGGAATGGCACCGTGTATGCAGAGCATTAAAACCTGCGAAAAATCGTTTATTTTATCGCCCACAGCCTCTAAATGAAGTGAAAAGGTAAGTATAAACGAAAGCTTTAAAATTTCGGACGGCTGAAAGCTAAGCGAGGTAAAGGGAATTTCGAGCCAGGCTCGGTCGTCGGCTCCTGTGCGCTTTAGTCCGAAAAAGAATGTAAGTATAACTAAAATAACAGCAATAGTCGCGTGTATCTCCCAAAGCCGCGCAAGCGCTCTGTAATCTATCATCGAGATTAAAACTGCAAATGAAAGACCTAAAAGCGAGGCAATAAGCTGTGTGACGGTGTAGCTCATTGTGTCAAAAAAATAGGTTGTGCATTTATAAACCATAAAAACACCAAAGGCAGAGGTTAAAATGCAAAAGCATAGCATAACCTTATCCGAAAAGGTAAAGTAGTCTTTAACGCTTTTTAAAAACCTTGAGCTTTTCAAAAATCACACCTGCCTTTCTGTTATTTTAATAGTATTATACAATTTTGCTTTAAAAATTTCAATATAAACCTTTTAAATCTCAAAAAAGTGTGATAGAATATAAAATAATGTTAGATTTTGAAAGGAAAAGTATGGAAAGGTTTGTATCAAAAAGCGAAAAAGACACTGAAGGTTTTGCAGAAAATTTTGCTAAAACCTTAAATAAGGGCGATGTCATTGCTTTCTTGGGTGGACTTGGTGCAGGTAAAACTGCCTTTACAAGAGGACTTGCCCGTGGTCTTAAATGTGAGGATGATGTTTCAAGCCCCACCTTTGCAATAGTTAATGAATATTATGGCGAAACTATGCTTTTTCACTTTGATATGTACCGTATAGCTTCAATAGAGGAGCTTTATTCAATAGGCTTTTTTGAATATCTCGACAGAGGCGGTGTTTGTGCAGTTGAGTGGAGCGAAAATATTTTGTCGGCTCTGCCTCAAAACACTATATATATAAAAATAAACAGAATAGACCAAAATGAGAGAGAAATAATAATTTTCTCGGAGGACGAATATGATAATTTTGGGAATTGACAGCTCGGCAACGGTTGCGTCAGCGGCTGTGTATAAGGATGATAAGCTTGTTTTTGAAAGCTTTGAAAATAATGGGCTTACCCACTCGGTGACGCTTCTTCCTATGATAGAAAAAACCTTAAACGAGGCAAAGGTTTTGCCAAAGCAAATTGATGTGGTGGCAATAAGCCACGGCCCAGGCTCGTTTACAGGTCTTAGAATAGGTATAGCCACAGCAAAAGGAATGGCGTCGGCAGGTGCAAAATGCCTCGGCGTTTCAACCCTAAAGGCTATGGCGTATAGTCATAGAGATTTCGAGGGTATAGTTTGCGCTTGTATGGATGCTCGTTGTAATCAGCTCTATAATGCGCTGTTTAAAATACAAAACGGCAAGGTTTTAAGGCTTTGCGATGACAGAGCGGTTTTGATAGACGAGCTTTTAGAGGAAATAAAAAATATAAGCGAACCTGTTTTGTTGGTTGGTGACGGGGCAGAGCTTTTTTATAAAGCTGTGCAAAATATCGAAATAAAAAATGCTACAATAAATAATGACGACTTAAGGTATCAAAGGGCAAGCGGTGTTTGTGCTGCTGCCTTTGAGGATATAAAAAACGGCAAAGAGCCTTTTAATAAAAACGAGCTTGTTCCCGTTTATCTGCGACTTCCACAGGCAGAAAGAGAACTTAACAAGAGAAAGGGAGATAAAAAATGATAGCACTTGCAAGCGACCACGGCGGCTATAAATTAAAGCTTGCCATTATAAAATATTTAGAACAAAACGGATATAGCTATAAGGATTTTGGCTGTAACAGCGAGGAAAGCTGCAACTATGCAGATTTTTCTGAAATGGCAGCTAATTCAATCAAAAACGGCGAATGTAAAAGAGGCATTTTTGTTTGCGGCACCGGTATCGGTATGGCAATTTCAGCAAACAAGGTAAACGGCATAAGAGCAGCTGTATGCTCTGATTATTTCAGTGCCAGATGCACAAGACTCCACAATGACGCTAACGTTCTTTGCCTCGGTCAAAGGGTTGTGGGAGAGGGACTTGCACTTGAGCTTGTCCGCGTGTTCCTTGAAACCGAATTTGAAGGCGAAAGACATGTTTTACGTCTTAATAAAATTGCTGAAATTGAGCAAAATCAGAAGTAAAATAAGCTCTCGGAAATATGCATAAAAACAGACAAAAATGCCGTCTTAAAAACGGCATTTTTTTGTTAAAAAAGGCTTGACAATGGGAAATAATATGGTATAATAAGTGTAAAGGTCAAAACTTTTACACGGACACCAAAAAATGCTCGAATTTTGCGGTTTTTGGTGCCAATTTTTTGAAAGGATGTTTCGGCATGGGGAAAAATTTAGAAATTTGCCTTCTTCTTGATTTTTACGGAGATATGCTAACCGAAAAACAGAGAGATGTTCTTGATTTGTATTATAATCAGGACCTTTCACTTGCCGAAATAGGAGAAGATGTCGGCATTTCAAGGCAGGGCGTCAGAGATAGTATAAAGCGCGGAGAAGCCTCACTTTTCGAGATGGAGGACAGACTCGGCTTTTTAAGAAATTATCGTAATATGCAGAGATTAACAGAAAGCGTAACAGCGCTTGCAGAAGATATTATTATGATAAACCGTAAGCAGAACAATGTCGGTCTTATCGAGTCAAAGGCAATGGAAATCAGAAAACTTGCTCAAGACTTTAACCAAAACTGATTTTAGGGCGTGAAATAATGGCATTTGAAGGTCTTTCGGATAAGCTTTCCGCGGTTTTTAAAAAGCTTCGCTCACGCGGTAAGCTAAACGAAAAAGATATAAAAGATGTTATGCGTGAAGTCCGCCTTGCTCTTTTGGAGGCAGATGTTAACTATAAGGTTGCAAAGGACTTTACAAAAAGTGTTGAGGAGCATTGCATCGGTGCCGATGTTATGGCAAGCCTCACCCCTGCACAGCAGGTTATAAAAATAGTTAATGAAGAGCTTATCTCTCTAATGGGAGAAAGCGTTTCAAAAATAAATTACGCTTCAAAGGGCCCAACCGTTGTTATGATGTGCGGTCTTCAGGGAAGCGGTAAAACAACCCACAGCGCAAAGCTTGCGCTTTACTACAAAAATCAGGGCAAACGCCCCTTGCTTGTAGCCTGCGACGTTTACAGACCCGCCGCTATTGACCAGCTTAAAGTTGTCGGTCAAAAGGTTGGGGTTCCTGTTTTTGAAATGGGTAATCAAAATCCTGTAAAGATTGCAAAAGAAGCGCTAAAGCACGCTAAGGACTACGGAAACGATTTAGTAATTCTCGACACTGCGGGCCGCCTTCACATTGATGAAGAATTAATGGCAGAGCTTTCAAACATTAAAAAGGAAGTAACTCCTAACGAAATTTTGTTTGTTGTCGATGCTATGACGGGTCAGGATGCAGTAAACATCTCAAAATCGTTTGACGAGCTTTTAGATATAAACGGCGTTATTTTAACAAAGCTTGATGGCGACACCCGAGGCGGTGCGGCACTGTCAATCAGAGCAGTAACAGGTAAGCCCATAAAGTTTGTGGGTGTAGGTGAAAAGCTTGGCGATTTAGAGCCCTTCTATCCCGACAGAATGGCATCAAGAATTCTCGGTATGGGTGATGTGCTTTCGCTTATTGAAAAGGCACAAACCGAGTTTGACGAGAAAAAAGCCGAGGAGCTTGAAAAAAAGCTCTCTGAAAATAAATTCGATTTAGAGGACCTTTTAGACCAAATGCAGCAGATTAAAAAGGTGGGTTCTTTAAAGCAGATTATCGGTATGCTCCCCGGAGCAAATAAGATAAAAGATGAGGACATTGACGAAAAGCAAATGGTTTACATTGAGGCACTTATCTCGTCAATGACCAAAAAAGAAAGACAAAAGCCCTCTATTATAAACCCCTCTCGCAAAAAGCGAATAGCTGCAGGCGCAGGGCTTAGAGTAGAGGATGTAAACAGACTTCTTAAGCAGTATGAGCAGATGCAAAAAATGTTTAAGCAGTTTAACAAAAAAGGCAAAAACGGTATGCCCTCTATGCCTATGGGAATGGGTATGAGAAATCCTTTCGGTTTCTAATTTCGTAAAAGAAATTTGAGATACAATAAATATTTCACTTGGAGGTGAAACAAAATGGCAGTAAAAATCAGACTTCGCAGACTCGGTGCTAAAAAGGCTCCTTTCTATCGTATCGTAGTAGCAGATTCAAGATATCCCCGCGATGGTAGATTTATCGAGGAAATCGGTTACTATGACCCCACAAAAGAGCCCTCTGTTGTAAAGATTGACGCTGAAAAGGCTCAAACTTGGATTAAAAACGGAGCACAGCCCACCGACACAGTTAAGAAGATTCTTAAGGATAACGGTATTGCATAAGCTTACCGTTTCCTTAAAACTCTTACATCCTAAAAGGAGGCTTCGGTTATGAAGCAGTTGCTTACAACTATAGTGGCCGGCTTGGTTGAGGACAAGGACGCTATCGAAATCACCGTTTCTGAGCCCGACAGCGAGGGAGTTATTGTATATCATATACAGGTAGCCCCCGAGGATATGGGTAGAGTTATCGGCAAGCAGGGTAGAATAGCAAAAGCTATAAGAACGGTTATGAGAGCCGCTTCTGTCCGCTCCAATCAACGCATTTCGGTTGAAATAGACTGATTTATTCAGAAACTAAAGGGGAAAGGCGTCTTGGCGCTTTTCCCCGTTTAAGTTTAAAAAAGCAAGAGGAGAAAAAATGAAAAATAAATTTATTGAATGCGGCAAAATTGTAACAACCCAAGGCATCAAGGGCGAGGTTAGGGTTCAGCCGTGGTGCGACAGCCCCGACTTTCTTTTAGACTTTAAGGCATTTTATGTTTTAAAGGGCGAAAAAAAGCTTGAGGTTGTTTCGTCAAGAGTTCAGAAAAATGTTGTCGTAATTAAATTTAAGGAAATAAATAGCGTAGAAGAGGCACAGGCTCTTCGAAACTATGTAATATATATTGAAAGAAAAAGCTTAAAGCTCCCTAAAGGCACCTATTTGGTGCGCGACCTTATCGGGCTTGAGGTTTTGGACTTTGAAACTAAAAAAAGCTATGGTAAGCTTTGCGATGTAACAAAAACAGGCGCAAATGATGTTTATCATATAAAGACAGAAAGCGGCAAAACCCTTTTGTTCCCCGCTATCCCCGATGTTGTTAAAAACACCGATGTTGATAAGGGAATAATTGAAATCACCGCTCTAAAAGGACTGTTTGACGATGAAGATTAGTATTATGACGCTCTTTCCCGAAATGTGCGAAAGCGTTTTAAACGAAAGCATAATCGGCAGAGCCAGAAAGAAAAATCTTTTTGAGGTTGAATGCGTAAATTTTCGCGACTTTGCAGGAAATAAGCACAATAGGGTAGACCATATTTTGTATGGCGGCGGAATGGGTATGTTGCTTCAGGCAGAGCCTATATATAACTGCTATAAGGATATAGAAAGCAAAAGTCAAACAAAGCCTTATGTCATTTATATGTCGCCGAGAGGCAAAACCCTAAATCAAAGCAAAGCAAAAGAGCTTTTAGATAAAGAGCATATAGTTATCCTTTGCGGACACTATGAAGGTGTTGATGAGAGGGTTATAGAGGAAATTGTTGATGAGGAAATCTCAATAGGCGATTTTGTCGTAACCGGCGGTGAGCTACCTGCTTTAATTCTTTGCGACTGTATGCTTAGAATGTGCGAGGGCGTACTTTCCGAAAATGTTTGCTTTGAAGAGGAAAGCCATTATAACGGCTTGCTCGAGTGCCCGCACTATACAAGGCCGCCCGTTTGGCACGGCAAAGAGGTGCCGCTTGTGCTTCAAAGCGGACATCACGAAAATATAAAAAAATGGCGCTTTGAAAATTCGCTTGAAATGACTAAAAAAATGCGGCCTGATATGTATGAAAAGTTCTGTGCCGAAAATGAAGAACTTTTAAAACCCAAAAAGAAAAGAAAACCCGTAAGAAAAAAAGAAAAAGAGTTTGATGATTTAAAACTAAAGCAATTACAAGAGCAAAAAGAAGATTAAAGGTGAGGTGAGCGTTTTGGAAAACAATGAATTTGAAATTATTGAAGGCACCGTTGAGGAAATTGTTTTTCAAAACGACCAAACCGGATATAATGTGCTTGAGGTTGAAACAAATGAAGGACTTTTAACTGTTGTCGGCGAGCTTGGCAGAGTTTACGAGGGCGAAAGATTAAAGCTGAGCGGCAAATTTGTTTCGCACCAAACCTATGGGACTCAGTTCAGAGCAGAGTTTTGTGAAAGAAGTCTGCCTGAGGACGCTGATAATATTTATAAATATCTCGCTTCAGGAATTGTAAAGGGCATAGGCTCCAAAACCGCCTCTGCAATAGTAAACCACTTTGGAAACAGCACACTGAATGTTATAGAAAACGAGCCGCATAAATTAAAGGCAATCAAAGGCATTTCAGAAGCTCGCGCCGAGGATATCGGACGCGAGTTTAAGCGTATTTTCGGCTCACGAAGTGTTATGAAGGCACTTTCTGAAATAGGGGTCGGCGCAGGAGAGAGCGTGCGCGCCTATAAAAAATTTGGCGATAGAGCGGCAGAGCTTGTGCGCCAAAACCCATACCTTTTGTGCGGTGAGGAAATAGGCCTCAGCTTTGAGGGCGCCGACGAGCTTGCGCTAAAGCTTGGCTTTTTAGAGGATAACCCCGATAGAATAAGGGCAGGACTTTTGCATGTAATGCGTCATAACGCAAAAAACGGGCATACCTATCTGCCTATGCAAAAGCTTGTTGATATAACAGCGGGCTTTTTGAATCTGCCCGATGCCGATTTTGAGGAAAATATAGAGTGGCTGTGCTTAAGTAATATGTTAATAGAAGCAGAGGTCGACGGTAAACGCGCCGCCTTTCTTCCTATATATTATATAAGCGAAAGCTATATTGCCAAAAGAATAGTAGATATGCTTCAGCTTGAAACCGAGAGCATAGAAAATATAGATGAGCTTATAGAAAATGAAGAAAAACTTACAGGCATAGAATATGCAAGACTTCAAAAAACTGCAATAAGTCAGGCGCTTAAGCAAAATATAATGATTTTAACAGGTGGCCCCGGAACAGGAAAAACCACAACCTTAAATGCTATGATTTCGCTTTTTGAAAGGCAGAATATGAGGGTGCTGCTTGCAGCTCCAACGGGAAGAGCGGCACAGAGAATGAGTGAGGTAACCCACAGAGAAGCTAAAACCATTCATAGAATGCTTGAAGTGACTTATAGTGAAAATGACATTCCCAACTTTCAAAAAAATCAGGATAATCCGCTTAAAGCTGATGTTGTAATAATCGACGAAATTTCAATGGTTGATGTCATTTTGTTTTCAAGCCTATTAAAAGCAATGCCAAAAGGGTGTAGGCTTATAATGGTTGGTGACAGCGATCAGCTACCATCGGTTGGCGCAGGAAGAATACTTCGGGATTTAAGCGTTGACGATATTGTTCCCATAGTACGCTTAACAGAGGTGTTCAGACAAGCAGCAAGAAGTCTTATTGTCACAAACGCCCACCTCATAGTAAAGGGCGAGCTTCCCGAGCTTACAAACAAACAAAACGACTTTTTCTTTATAAAAAGAGAAAACGCGCAGGACACCGCCGACACGGTGGTAAATCTTTTGGCAAAAAGGCTTCCCAAAGCCTATTCGTTTGATGCTATGCGCGATATTCAGGTGCTTTGCCCGGGAAGAAAGGGCGAAAACGGCACCTTTGAGCTTAATGCTAAATTGCAAAGTGTATTAAATCCTCCTGATAAAAACAAAAATGAGTTTAAGTTCGGCGCGGTCACCTTTAGGGTGGGTGACAGGGTTATGCAGATAAAAAATAATTATGATATAATGTGGATAAAGGATTCGGGCGAAAACGGGCTTGGGGTTTATAACGGCGATATAGGAATTATAAAGGAAGTAAACCGTTATTCCTCGCTTTTAAGAATACGTTTTGACGACCGCGAGGTAGATTATCCCTTCGACCTTCTGTCCGAGCTTGAACACGCCTATGCTGTAACCGTGCATAAAAGTCAGGGTAGCGAGTATAAGGCTGTTGTGCTTCCGCTTTATAAATATTTTGATAAGCTTTATTTCAGAAATCTTTTATACACTGCGGTAACAAGGGCAAAGGAAATATTAGTTATTGTGGGTGACGAGCAAGCAGTTAAAAAAATGGTAATGAATAATAGAAAAACCGATAGATATACTGCCCTTTGGTTTTTTCTAAAAGAGGGTATAGATGAATACGAAAAATTCGGTTTCTAAAATAATATTTCGCACACTGTTTGCAAATAAATGTGCCTCTTGCAGAGAAATAACCTATGACGGCGCATTGTGTAAAAGCTGCGAAAAAGAAATTAAATTAAACGAGGAGAATGTCTGTAAAATTTGCGGCAAGCCCATTGAGAGATGTGTTTGCAAAATTTTGGGCTCGAGGTATTATGTAAAAAGCATTTCGCCTCTTGTGTTTGAAAACAAGGTGACTTCGGCGCTTATATATAAGCTTAAAAGCCGCGGCAATAAAGAGGTTTGCAATTATCTTTGTGCATTAATGTATAGAAAGATTAATAGCGAGTATAAAAATATAAGCTTTGATTTTGTAACAGAAGTTCCTTCGACCTCTAAAAAGAAAAGGCGTAAAGGCTTCGACCACGCCTATCTTTTGGCAAAAGAGCTTTCACGACTTTCTGGTATAAAATACAAACGCTCTCCCATTAAAAGAGTTAATATGGGACAGCAAAAGACGATGGATAAGAAAAAAAGAAATGATAATGCAAATAAAAGCTACATATTAAAAAGAGGCGGCAGTATTTACGGCAACGTACTTTTGGTAGATGATGTAATGACAACAGGCAGTACACTCAAAAGCTGTGCAAGGCTTTTGAAAAAGGCAGGTGCTAAAAAGGTCTACTGCATTACCGCTTCAACATCGAAAGGATATAAATAAGTTTAAAGGAGAAATATAAATGGCACTCGATATCGGAATTGATTTAGGAACAGCAACCGTTCAGGTCTTTACGGGCGGTAAAATAGTGTTAAGCGAGCCTTCGGTTATAGCTATAAATAAAAGAGACGGCAGTATTGTGGCTGTAGGAAACGAAGCACAAACAATGATTGGAAGAACTCCTTCCCATATAGTTGCAATAAAGCCGCTTGAAAACGGAGTTATTGCCGAAATTAAAAGCTGTCAGAAAATGATTAAGTATTTTGTTGAAAAGGCGTGCAGTAACCGCATTTTAAGACCAAGGGTTGCAATCTGTATTCCAACAGAAATCACTGAGGTTGAGCGTCAGGCGGTTGTCGAAGCTGCCGATGCCGCAGGTGCTAAAAACGTTATCACTATAGAAGAGCCTATGGCAGCGGCTATCGGCGCGGGTATAGATGTTTTAAAGCCTGACGGAAATTTAGTTCTTGATATCGGCGGTGGCACTGCAGATATTGCCGTTATAACCCTTGGGGGAATTTCCAAGTCGGTTTCACTTAAAATTGCAGGTAACACCTTTGATGATACAATTATCAAAGCCATCAGAGCTAAATATGCCCTTATTATCGGAAGCCGTATGGCAGAAAAGATTAAAATTTCACTTCCCGATGCCATAGCACAAAATGAAAAGATAAGCGTAAAGGGCAAAAATGCCCTCACAGGTCTTCCTGAAATGATAGAGGTTGACCCCATTGAAGTTAAAGGATATTTTGACGAAAACTTTAACACAATTGTTGATGCTCTTGTCGGCGTAATAGACAAAACCCCTCCCGAGCTTGTTTCTGATATATCTGAAAACGGAATTTATTTAACGGGCGGCGGTGCACTTGTGTGTGGACTTAGCGAGCTTATTGAAAAGCGCACAGGAATAAAAACCATATTCCCGGAGCATCCGGATAAATGCGTTGTTATGGGCGCAGGCAGGGCATTTGAGTTTTTAGGTAAGCTTCAAGACGGGCTTATGAGTGAGAGAAAACTGTAAATGTATATAAACCGTTTAAAAATCATAAATATTTTTAAGATATTAATATAATGATTTGTCAAGCTTAAAATTGCACAAATAAAAAGTTTTTTCATTGGTAAAAATAACGAAAATGTGCTTTTTAATAAAAAAAATTTAGCAGTATTATTTACATCTGATTTTGGATATGTTATTCTAACGATGGATATCGATACTGTTAAATAATTTGCAGTCCATAATCTGTGCAAAAACAGAAATCGATTATATATACCAAATAAGAAAGGAAAAGGGAAAAATGAAACTTTCTAAAAAGATTGTAGCGGTCATTCTTACAGTAGCAATGGCAATAACCCAGCTCAGTGTTTTCTCATTAGCTGAAAATGCCTATGACTCTGGTATGAATGATTCAGCAAGCTACGCAATGAAAGTGCCTAATCAGGCTTATATTCAGTATAACCAACCCACTTCAACAACAAAATGGGTAAATGGTAACATCTTCAGAAATGCAGATGATACTGATTATGTAACATCAGGTAATAATAGGTACTTTCATATCACAACAGTAGGAACCGAGAAGTTCCTAAAATTATCCTTTAAAAACGCTACATCAGGTAATGCGGCGATTGTTACGACCTACATGACCTACAATACTGCTAAAGGTATCCCTGCTGATATCACTAATAGCGGCACCATTACAAATATGGCATTTAGGGTTAAGGTTAGCGGCGTTGCTGCATCAGAGAAAAAGTATGTTAGACTCAGAATTAATAACAGTAAGGAACTTCCTGCTGGAGCATACACCTTTATTGATAAGGCAACAGGTGTAACTTCTAATATTAATTATGTTACTAATAATGGCTTTGAGTTAACTGGTGCAACAGACGGTTATATCGTAGTTGATATTGACGATTTCGGTGTTGCATTAAATGACCTTAAAGGAACAAGCTCTAATGGATATCAGAATATAAAATTAGATGGTACAAATCCTGGTACTTCTGAACCTTGGGGTGGAAGCAAAGCACTTCTTTTTGGTGACGCTTTCTTTATCACCAATTTAGACAACTTTAAAAAGGTTCACGCAGCTCCTGAGGCTCCCACAGCAAGTGCTGTAACTGAAAATTCAATTACACTCAATGCTGTACCCGGCGTTTTATATGCAATCGGCGATGGTGAGTTCTCTTCAAATGCAACCTTTACAGGACTTAATGAAGGTACATATTACACCTTCAAAGCAAAATATGATGGCGGTCAATTTGTTTCAACTGCTGAAATTGCAACTAAGGGTCTTGTTGCACCTAAGGTAATATCTGCAACAACAAACCTTATTACAGTTGAAGTAGTAGATGGTCAAGAGTATTCGCTCAATAAAACAACTTGGTCAACCACCGGTCAATTCTTAGTTGACGCTGGAACCGAATATACCATCTATACACAGGCAGTTGGTAACACCGACCCTGAAAAGATTAAATCTACAGTAACAAAGAGTGCAGACTATCCTTATGCAACAGGTATTGGCGATAAGGCTTACTATGCACTCCAGATAGACGACCTTACAACAAAGTATAACAGCAGCTTTGTAACTGCTCCTTCAAACGTAGGCAGAAATGAAGATGATACAGATGCAGGTTCTTTCTTACACGTTAAGAACTTTGGAACCGAAAAATTCATCGAGATTAATGTAAGCGATGAAAATGAGGCTGTACCTGCTGTTAACGGTGCAAAGATAACCTATGGTATTGACGCTGGTATTCCCGAAGAACTTCCTCCCAGCGCATTCACCGCTTTTGTATTCAGAGTTAAAACTTCAGCTGGCATTGTAGGTAAGTATTCTGCTTTTGATTTCCAATTCGGAGATAAAACAACTGTTGACGGAGAATACAAATTCATTGATGCTGCAACAGGCGAAGTTACAACACTTAAAAATGAATACGGCTTTAAAGTAGCTGACGCTATCGATGGTTGGCTCATTGTTCCCTTCACTAATATTACAAATGGTACTGCAGCTATCACAGCTTCCGAACTTAAAACATCATACGGCAATATCAATGTTGTTTTACACGGTAAGGGATGCGCAGATAACTCTCATTTAAGCAGATGGAATGACAGAACCTTCTATTTAGGTAATGTCCTCTTTATGCAGGGCGAGGAAACCTTCCTCACAGCACGTTCAACTCCTGCTATTCCCACTGCTGAGATAACCAAAACATCCATTAAGCTTGCTTCACAAGCTAATGTTGAATATTCAAATGACAACGGTGCTACATGGGTAACAAATGGTAACTTTACAAATCTTACCCCCGGAACACAGTACAACTTCCAGGCAAGATATGTTGGTAAAACCGCAGTTATCAACTTTAACTACAGCACAAGATATGAAGAAACAAACCTTAAAGCTCCCGTAATGGACAGCATTACATTTAACAGCATTAAGGTTGTTGTAGAGCCCGACCACGAGTATTCAATCGATGGTGGCGCAACCTGGACAGAAAAGGGCGTATTCAAAGGCCTCTTATCAGGAACAGGTTATGAAATTGTTGCAAGAATTGTTGGCACAACCACAAATTCTGCTGCAACAATCATCTACACAGCTGACAACGAGTATTCTTCGGGTAGCGGCGATACCGGTAACTTTATGTTTAAGGTAGGCGAGAGCGATAATACTCCCAGCAATATGACAGTTAACACTGTTGTTAAGAATTCTAAAAACTTCCTCGAACTTTCTTTAACCGATAATAAAGAAGGCTCTGTTACTATTGATGCTGCTGAAAAGCTTTATGGTGGTATCGGTATCCCCGATTCTATCGGTGCTGAGAACATCAAGGGTGTTGCTTTCAGAATAATTGTTGAGGGCGGCGCTTCTAATACACCTTCTGCAGTTGACTTTAAGTTCTTTAACGACAGAACCTCTGTAGATAATTTAAGTCAAATTCTTTATATTGACGCTGTAACAGGCGAAAAGAGAGAAATTGAGTATGATAGCGCACTTAAGCTCGTAGGCGAGCTCAATGGTTGGCTTCTTATCCCCATTGAAAACTATCCTACAAGAGCTACAAATAAGCTTAAGTTAGAATATACAGGCTTTACCATCGATATGCACGGTGCAGATTGTGTACTCCACGATGCTGCATGGAGTGATTGGAATGGCAAAAAGCTTTATGTAGGCGACAGCTTATTTGTTACAGATGTTAATGCTTTTGCTAAGAAGAACAGTGCTCCTGAGAGACCTGAACTTTTATCAAAGGATAAAAACTCAATCTATGTTAGACCTGTAGGTGGTGTTGAGTATTCACTCGACCAGATTACTTGGAACACCACCGGTGAGTTTACAGGACTTACAGAAAATACCCCTTACACTGTATTCGCAAGATTTATAGGCGGTATCCCCGTAATTTCGTTTACTTGGTTTACAGATACAAGCACACCTTCACTTGTTAAGCCTGTTATTTTAGGCACAACCCAAACAACCATTACAGTTCAGGCAGTTCCTAGCCTTGAGCACAGTGTTGACCAGGTTAATTGGACAGAAGAAGGTATCATCACAGGCCTTGAGGCTGATAAAGAGTATAGAGTATATGTAAGAATTAAGGGCACAACGGAGATTGGTCCTGAATTCACAATTACTTCAACTCTTGCATATCCTAACCCTTACGCTACAGATAATAAAGACTCAGGTATTTACTTCTTCAAGATTGAGGACGGTATGACCAAGATTGACAACACAAACTACGGTACTCCTTCAGCAGCCATCGGTTTAGATGCAGAAGGTAATCCCGGTGTTGGCGGCGGTTACTTAAATGTTGTAACTCAAAACGGTGAGAAGTTTGTTGAAATCGGAACTACAGCCGCTCTTGCTGCTGCTCACGACGAAGCTACAATCCGTTTCGATTCATCTTACCTCTATGGTGCTGTCGGTCTTCCTTCAATTTTTGATGCTAAAGACCTTCAGGCTATGGCTATAAGAATTAAGACACAGGGTATGACAAAAGACCCCGCATTCTTCAGCCTCTGGCTTGACAGCAATACATCTTCAGCAGTAGCTAAACCCTTTACTATTGATGCTGCAACAGGCGAAGTTGCTCCTGCTATCAACGGCGGAACAATGGTATTTAACACCGACTTTGATGGTTGGCTTGTTCTTCCTCTTGATGGCTATGAAAAGGCTACTCCTTCATGGATTAACTCAAGCTTTAACGGCTTAACAGTAAATCTCCACTTAGGTAAATGTATACATGCAACCGTTGGTAAATGGGCTGACCAGAAGCTCTATATCGGTAGCAGCATGTTTGTTACAGATGTTAACAAATTCTTAGGCGTACACGCAGCAGCTGATATGCCTGAACTCGAATCTAAGGATACAACCTCTATCACACTTAAGGCTGTTGAGGGAGTTGAGTATTCAATAGATAACGGTTCAACATGGACTCTCACACCGACATTCAACGGACTTACAGAAAATACAGAGTATACATTTTTAGCTAAGTACACAGCAGGTACAGCAATTTCTGAGCCCTTCACAATCAGCACAGATATGGCTAACCCTGAACTTACAACACCCACACTCAAGAGTGCTACTGCAAAATCTATTCAGGTAAATGTAGTTCCCGGCTTAGTTTACTACCTCGATGGAACAAACATTTCAAATGAAACAGGTTTATTTACAGACCTTAAACCCAGCACCGAGTATAAGATCTTTGCTCAGGTTAAGGGTGACACAACAGGTACTTATTCAGGTATTCTAACAACCAAAACACCCGCTCCTGTAAATAGCTACTTAAATGCAGATGGATATACAAGTAACTTTATGATGGTTCCTACCGATACAGATGAGTACAGACACACTTATGTACATACTAACTTATCTGCAGTTGAAGGTAAGGATAGCTCATCAGGCGGTTATGCTAATATCGTTGAAGTTGATGGCGAAAGAATGATTAAGTACACAGGCTACAACGATAATGGTGGTATATTCTCATTTAATGGTAAATACACTTATGGCGGTAAAATGCTTGGATTCCCTGAGGATATTGATATTTTAAACACCTTTGGTTTTGCAATCAGACTTAAGATTGAACCTGGCACAAATGATTACACACAAAGAGCTACACAGCTTTATGCATCATGCTATTCTGGTTCAACTCAGAAAGATATTCGTTATCCTACAGGCGCTACTTATTATCTCGTTGATAAAAACGCAGGCACTTGGGAAGAAGTTGCTGCTCTTGAATCGCCCGACTTTATAAATGGCTTTGATGGCTGGCTCATACTTTCTGTATTCTCATACGGCTCAAACGGCGCAGCTAACAGAGACCATTTCCAAGATGGCTGGAATTCAGTTTCAATCTTTACAAGAGGTATCAACCAAACTTATTGGAACAACTCTTCGTGGAAGAACACAAACATCTATGTAGGTGACGTAGTTCTTGTACATGATATTAACAAGTTTGTTAAAGACAAGGCTCCTAACACCGAGAAACCGGTTGTTCCTGAGCCTCATAACAAGGTAACTGTTGCTGATATCCCCGGTGTAATGTCTAATGACTGTACCGGAATTGATATCTACAACGGACTTGAAAAGCTTACTAATATCAGACCTACAATTGTAGAAACAACCAATAAGCCTTACGAAGCTAAGAGTGAAGCAATTTCATTCTCAGCTCCTGCAAAAGAAGGCGAAATCATCTTTACAAACGACGCTATGAACCTTGATGTTATCACTCAGGACCATGAGTGGCAGGTTCTCGACTCAACAGGCGTTGCATTCTGGCTTGAAATTCCTCAAGCAAGCGACAATGTTGAATTCTCAGTTGAAATTTGTGAGCAGGTTGTTGAGTACTATAGATATAATTCAGATAAGTTCTACTACACCGTTTCTAACGGCGAAGCTAAAAAGATTTATGGTGCTCTCAAGTTTGAACCCGGCTTCAAGGGAACAGTAATGATTCCGTTTAACAGCTTTGAGTTTGACACAGCTGTATCTAAGATTGTTGACGGTATCCTATATAACGTTGATACAATTAAGCACTTTGGTATTACATTTGATGGTAAGGGTGCAAACGCTAAATTCATCGTTGACGACTTTATGATGTACCAAGGCTACTCAACATATATTGACTATATGATGAAAGCTCAAGGCGTATCAGGCTTCTACGAGATTGAAGAGATTAAACCCAACTATCGTATCGACCTTAATCCTGACTATCCTCGTTTGATGGCTAACGACTGCACAAACATCGATGACGACAAGGGTATCTACGCTGTTGACGGCGTTGAGCTCAAGGTTATCGAAAACAAGGATAAGACAGATGCAAGCGTTAACATCACAATTGGTGAGGGTCAAACAAAGGTATCATTCATTAACCATACAAATGCAACACGTTGGGAAGATATTTCTGACGAAGAGTACGAGCAATTAATGTCTTCAACAGGTATCTCATTCAAGGTATCAGTTCCCGATAACGCTCCTATGACAGTAGGACTCGACTTAGAGGTTGTTGAGCATGAAGAGGCTGAGTACTTTATGTATGACTACAGCCAGACCTACTATGTAGTAGAAGACGATAAGGTATACTTAGTATACGGTTATCTCGAATTCGAGAAGGGCTTTGATGGAACAGTTATCATTCCGTTTGAAAACTTCAGATTCGACGAAGATTATTCAGATTACATAGATGGTGTACTTGGAACTCCCGATGAAATTGATTACTTCACTTTCTATTTCAACACCGAAGACTATGTATCAATCGGCGGAACAACAATCAATGTTGATGACATTGCATTCTATCAGGGCAACTATGAAATGATAGATGCTGTATGGCACACCAACACAGGTACAACACCTAATCACTAAAATCTAAATTAATAAGACGCATCGCATAGCGATGCGTCTTATTTTTATGCATTTATTCATAAAAAATGAATAAATATTCTAATTATTCAAATACAATGTTGTTAAATAAGTAAAATTTAAAAATATTACCAAAAATACAGTGTAATTTCTTGACATAAAAACCAAAATGCTGTATAATTATCCATATTGTTTGTTTAAAATTAAAATGAATAAAAATTAGTTTGACGAGGAATGGTTATGACCAAGGTTTTTATTGATGGAAGTGCCGGAACAACGGGACTTAGAATATATGAGCGCCTTTCTGATAGAGCTGATTTAGAGCTTATAAAGCTTCCCGAGGAGCTTAGAAAGGATACTAATGCAAGACGCGATGCATTAAATAAATGCGATGTAGCATTTTTGTGTCTGCCTGATGCAGCGGCTGTTGAAGCAGTTGAGCTTATAGAAAATGATAAAACGGTTGTAATCGACACATCTACAGCACACAGAACAAATCCTGACTGGACCTATGGCTTTGCCGAGATAGCAGGGTTAAGACAAAAGATTAAAAAATCCAAAAGAATTGCTAATCCTGGATGCCACGCAAGCGGATTTGTTGCACTTGTTTCGCCGCTTGTTGAAAAAGGTGTGCTTTCAAAGGATGCTCGCCTTAGCTGTACTTCGCTCACAGGTTATTCGGGTGGCGGGAAAAATATGATAGCTGATTATGAAAATGAAGAAAATGCTAAAGCACTTTTAGCACCGCGTATGTATGCTCTTTCACAGCAGCATAAGCATCTGAAGGAAATGGCAATAATAAGCGGACTTAAATCGCAGCCGATTTTTTGCCCTATTGTTTCTTCGTTTTATAGCGGAATGCAGGTAACAGTTCCGCTTTTTAAAGAGGACGTAAATATAAGCCTTAATGAAATTAAAGAGCTTTATAAAGAATACTATCAAAACGGACTTGTAAAATTTGTAGAAGGCGGAGATGAAAACGGCTTTATGTCGGCTTCTAAAATGAGCCTTCGTGATGATATGGAAATTTCGGTTTTGGGTAATGACGAGCGCATAGTGCTTGTAAGCCGTTTTGATAATTTAGGCAAAGGCGCAAGCGGCGCCGCAATTCAAAATATGAATATTCTGCTCGGTTTAGATGAAAAAACAGGGCTTAATATATAACGGAGGAATAAAAATGAAAATAATTGAGGGCGGAGTTTGCGCCGCAAAGGGATTTACTGCAAATGGAATACATGCGGGTATTCGTAAAAATAAAACAAAAAGAGATTTATCTTTGATTTTAAGCGAGGTTCCGGCATCCTCTGCCGCAGTTTATACAACTAATTTAGTAAAGGGCGCGCCCTTAAAGGTCACAAGAGCTAATCTTTTAAACGGTATTGCTCGGGCAGTTGTCTGTAACAGCGGAAATGCTAACACCTGCAACGCAAACGGCATAGAAATTGCTAAAGAGATGTGCCAGATTGTTGCAGACGAGGCAAATATAAAGGAGGAAGATGTAATTGTTGCCTCAACAGGCGTAATTGGTCAGCCTCTTGTTATTGACCCTATAAAAAACGGTATGAAAGAGCTTGTTGCAGGTCTTAATAAAAATGGAAGTGATAATGCCGCCGAGGGTATAATGACAACCGATACAGTTAAAAAGGAGATTGCAATAGAGTTTGAAATAGATGGTAAAACTTGCCGTATGGGTGGCATCGCAAAGGGAAGCGGAATGATACATCCCAATATGGCAACAATGCTTGTGTTTATTACAACCGACGTCAAAATTTCGCCAGAAATGATAAAAAAAGCGCTCTCGAGCGATATTCAAAATACATTTAATATGGTAAGCGTTGATGGCGACACATCTACAAATGATATGGTTTGTATTCTTGCAAATGGTATGGCAGATAATAGTGAAATAACCTCTGAGGGTAAAGCTTTTGATAAATTTATGAAGGCACTTAATACAGTAACCGTTTATCTTTGTAAAATGATTGCAGGTGACGGTGAGGGAGCAACAAAGCTTTTGGAATGTAAGGTGTCAGGCGCAAAAGACGATAAAACTGCAAAGATTGTTGCTAAAAGCGTTATCTGTTCAAGTCTTTTAAAGGCGGCAATGTTTGGCGCTGATGCAAACTGGGGCAGAATTTTATGTGCAATAGGCTATAGCGGCGCCGATGTCGATGTTGAAAAGGTTGATGTCAGCTTTAAAAGCTGCAAGGGCGAAATTCTCGTTTGCAAAAACGGCGCAGGAGTTGATTTCTCCGAGGAAAAGGCAAAGCAAATACTGCTTGAAAAAGAAATTGAAATTTTAATTTCATTAAACGATAAGGACGGCAAGGCAACCGCATGGGGCTGTGACCTTACCTATGATTATGTAAAAATTAACGGAGACTACCGTACCTAAAGGGGAGATAAAAATGGAAAACATTTTTTCAAATCTTGAGCGTGCCGAGGTTTTAACCCAAGCGCTTCCTTATATTAAACGCTATAACGGCAAAATCGTTGTTGTAAAATACGGCGGAAATGCTATGATAGATGAAAATTTAAAACAACAGGTTATGGAAGATATAGTGCTTTTATGGCTTATCGGTGTTAAAATTGTGCTTGTGCACGGTGGTGGCCCCGAGATTAGCGATATTATGTCAAAGCTCGGCAAAAAGCCCGAGTTTGTTGATGGACTCAGAGTAACCGATAAGGAAACCGTTGATATTGTTCAAATGGTGCTTGCAGGCAAGGTTAATAAAACCCTTGTAAATCTTCTTGAAATGAAGGGCGGCAAGGCTATGGGAATTTCGGGTATGGACGGCAGACTAATTGAGGCTGAGCCAAAGGACGAGCGCCTCGGCTTTGTGGGCGAAATTAAGAAAATTCATATTGCGCCTGTAAAGGATTTGCTTGAAAAGAATTATATTCCTGTAATTTCCACAGTTGGTTGTGATAAACAGGGTAATACCTATAATATAAACGGTGACACCGCTGCTGCCCATATAGCAGGAGCTTTAAACGCTGAAAGATTAATTATGATGACCGATATTGCAGGCCTTTTATATAATAAAGACGACCCTGATACACTTATCCCAGAGGTAACAGTCGACGATATTAAAAAGCTTTCTGATGAGGGTGTAATTTCGGGCGGTATGATTCCCAAGGTTGATTGCTGTGTTAAGGCAATAAGTGAGGGTGTTAAAAATGTTATTATAATGGACGGCAGAGTGCCACACTCAATTTTAATGGAGCTTTTAACCGATGAGGGTGCAGGTACAATGGTTGTCGGAGGTAAACATGAATAGCTTTAAGGATATAGATAATGAATATGTGCTCGGAACTTACGGCAGATTTGATGTTGAAATAGCACGGGGTAGCGGTAGTGAGGTTTACGATGTAAACGGCAAGCGCTATATTGATATGGGTTCTGGTATAGGCGTTACTGTTTTTGGCATTTGCGATAAAGAATGGACAGAGGCTGTAAGTGCACAGCTAAACACACTTCAGCATATGTCAAATCTTTATTACACCGAGCCGTGTGCACAGCTTGCCAAGCTTCTGTGTAATAAAACCGGAATGAAAAAAGTGTTTTTCTGTAACTCGGGTGCAGAGGCAAACGAGTGTGCCATTAAAACTGCAAGAAAATATGCTGCAGAAAAAAAGGGAAGTGAGTATAGCACCATAATTACTCTTAAAAACAGCTTCCACGGCAGAACAATAACAACTCTCTCGGCAACAGGTCAGGATAAATTCCACGAGCATTTTATGCCTTTAACAGAGGGCTTTGACTATGCCGATGCTAATGATTTTGAGGGACTTGTAAAGGTAATAGAAAAAAATAAAACCGCTGCTGTTATGATGGAAATTGTGCAGGGCGAGGGCGGCGTTATTGCTCTGAATGAGGATTTTGTAAATAAAACCGCACAGTATTGCACTGACAACGATATTCTGTTAATTATAGATGAGGTGCAAACAGGTAACGGCAGAACTGGTAAGCTTTATGCTTATATGAACTATGGCATAAACCCCGATATAGTTACAACCGCAAAGGGACTTGGTGGTGGACTTCCACTTGGAGCAATATTGTTCTCAGATAAGTGTAAGGATACACTTAAAAAGGGTGAGCACGGCTCAACCTTTGGCGGAAACCCCGTTTGCTGTGCAGGTGCAATAAGCATAATTTCGCGACTTGATGATAAGTTTTTAGATGAAGTAAAACAAAAAAGCAAGCTTGTTTTTGAAAGCCTTGAAAACGAAAAAGGCATAGAAAGCGTCAGCGGAATGGGACTTATGATAGGCATAAAAACCACAAAAAATGCATTAGATGTAGTAAAGGAATGTAATGAAAAAGGTGTTTTATGCCTGACTGCAAAGGATAAGGTAAGACTTCTTCCTGCACTTAATATAAGTGTAGAAGTATTAAAAGAAGCGTTGGATATAATAAAAAGCGTTTGTGCAAATTAGGAGGAAAAATTATGAGCTTAAATTTAAAAGGTAAGAGCTTTTTAAAATTACTCGATTTATCGGGAGAGCAAATAGGCGAGCTTATAGATTTAGCCGCCAAGCTTAAAGAAGAAAAGAAAAACGGCGTTAATCAAAAGTGTTTAGAGGGCAAAAATGTTGCTCTTGTTTTTGAAAAGGACAGTACAAGAACACGCTGTGCATTTGAGGTCGCTTGTGCCGACCTTGGCGCAAATGCTGTTTATATTGGACCCAGCGGCTCGCAGATTGGTAAGAAAGAAAGTATTGCCGACACAGCAAGGGTTCTTGGTAGAATGTTTGATGCTATTGAATATCGTGGTTTTGGTCAGGATATTGTTGAGGAGCTTTCTAAATATGCAGGCGTGCCTGTGTATAACGGACTTACAAATGAGTTTCACCCCACACAAATTCTTGCTGACTTTTTAACCATTAAGGAGCATTGTGGTGACCTTAAGGGTAAAAAGCTTGTTTATATGGGTGACGCAAGATACAATATGGGCAACTCATTAATGGTAGGCTGCGCAAAAATGGGCATGCACTTTGTTGCCTGCACAAATAAAGAGTTCTTCCCTGATAAAGAGCTCATAAACACCTGCGAGGAAATTGCGAAACAGTCGGGCGCTGTACTCGAATTTAACGAGTGTGTAAAAGATGCCGTTAAGGATGCCGATGTAATTTACACAGATGTCTGGGTATCAATGGGAGAGCCTTATGAGGTTTGGGCAGAGAGAATAGAAAAATTATCTCCCTATCAGGTTAATAGTGAGGTTATGAAAATGGCAGGAGAAAAATGCAAATTTATGCACTGCCTGCCCGCCTTCCACGACCTTAAAACAACTATCGGTAAGGATATATTCGATAAGTTTAATCTAAACGGCTTAGAGGTTACAGATGACGTGTTTGAAAGTGAGGCTTCTATTGTGTTTGATGAAGCTGAAAACCGTATGCACACCATAAAAGCTGTAATTTTCTCAACTTTAAAATAAAAAAATGCTTGACATATAAAAAAACAAGTGATATTATATATGTATATTTTTAAAGGCTGTGACGAAGACGGCTTAAGCTTTTAGCTTTCAGAGAGCTGATGGATGGTGAAAATCAGTAGCTAAACCTTAAAATGCCTATCACTTCTGAGCCGGAAGCCCGAAAACCTTATGGTTAGTAGACGTTTCCCGTGATTGCTGCGTAAAGGCAAGGGGGTTGATAGACTCCTATGAGGTGGCAGCTAAAGCTGCAATTTGAGTGGTACCGCGGATGAAATTTCACCCGTCTCAAAGAATTTCTTTGAGACGGGTTTTATTTTTTAAATTTATAGAAAAAAGGAGAGAGACCAAATGGTTACAGAGGTAGCAAAAAAAATTACGGAGATAGCCCAGCGAATTCGTGAGATGCGTGAAATAGTTGACCTAACCGTTGAGGAAATGGCTCTTAAAACCGAAACTTCGGTTGAGGACTATAAAGCCTATGAAGATGGTAAGGTTGACCTTCCGTTTACATTTATACATAAATGCTCACTTGCTTTTGGAATTGATATGGGCGACCTTTTGGAAGGTAAAAGTGCAAGGCTTTCGTCTTATACAGTTACAAGAAAGGGCGAGGGCGCTCAAACTGCAAAGGAAGACGGCATTTTCATTCAAAACCTCGCACCTAATTTCAGAAAAAAGATTTCTGAGCCTTATTATGTTAAATACGATTACAATGAAGAGCTTCAAAATAAACCTATTCATTTAACCACCCACTCGGGACAGGAATTTGACTTTATCGTAAGCGGTCGTCTTAAAATTCAGATTGGTGACAATATCGAGTATTTATCCGAGGGTGACAGCATCTACTATAACAGCTCAACACCTCACGGAATGATAGCTGTTGATGGTAGAGAATGTCTGTTCTTGGCGGTTGTTCTTCCCGGTGAGGAGCAAAAGGAAACCGAAATTCGTGACACCTTAATTGCAGGTAGAGTAAGCGAAAAGAAAAATGTTTGCGACGCTTTCATCGAAACTAAGGAAGATGAAAAGGGCCTCTTAAAAGAGATTAACTTTAAAAATGAGGACAGCTTTAACTTTGCATTTGATGTTGTAGACGCTATTGCTAAAAAGAATCCCAACAAGCTTGCAATGATTCATATTTCAAGGGAAAAAGAGGAACGCCGCTTCACCTTTAATGATATGAAACGCGCATCTAACCAGTGTGCAAACTATTTTAAATCACTTGGTATTAAAAAAGGTGATAGAGTGCTTCTTGTTCTAAAGCGTCACTATCAGTTCTGGTTCTCAATTTTGGCACTTCACAAAATTGGTGCAATTGTAATCCCCGCAACAAATCAGTTATTGGCACACGATTTTGAATATCGCTTCAAGGCTGCCGGCGTGTCAGCTATCGTTTGTACAAACGATGGAGATGTAGCAAATCAGGTTGATATCGCCGAAAAAACTGTCGGCGCACTTAAAAATAAAATTATAGTTGGTGGGGCTCGTGAGGGCTGGAGAGATTTTGACAGCGAATACTCGCTCTACAGCACACATTTTTACAGAAACGAGGAATCCCCCTGCGGTAATGAGCCCATGCTTATGTTCTTTACTTCGGGAACAACAGGTTATCCTAAAATTGCATTACATAGTTACACCTATCCGCTCGGCCATTATATAACAGCAAAATATTGGCACGGCGTAAGCGAGGACGGACTCCACTTTACAATTTCCGACACCGGTTGGGGTAAGGCTCTTTGGGGTAAGCTCTACGGTCAGTGGCTTTGTGAGGGAGCTGTGTTTACATACGACTTTGATAGGTTTGATGCTACAGACATTCTGCCTATGTTTAAAAAGTATAATATAACAACCTTCTGCGCTCCCCCAACAATGCTCAGAATGATGATTAAGCAGGATATTTCTAAATATGATTTGTCATCTGTAAGACATATGACAACAGCAGGAGAGGCACTGAACCCCGAGGTTTATAAGCAATTTGAAAAGGCAACAGGTCTTCAGATAATGGAAGGTTTTGGTCAAACAGAGCTCACATTATGTATTGCAAACCTTATGGGTGATACACACAGACTTGGCTCAATGGGTAAACCCACACCTCTTTACGATGTTGATATTGTTGACAGCGAAGGAAACAGCGTCCCCGATGGTGAAACAGGCGAAATTGTTGTTAAAACAAAGGATAAGGTGCCCTGCGGTCTCTTCCTTGAATACTATCAGGATGAGGACAAAACAAAGCAGGTTTGGCATGATGGATATTATCACACAGGCGACACCGCTTGGCGCGATGAGGACGGATTTTTCTGGTATGTCGGTAGGGTTGACGATGTTATTAAGTCGTCGGGCTACCGTATAGGACCCTTTGAAATTGAAAGCGTTATTATGGAGCTTCCTTATGTGCTCGAGTGCGGAGTTTCGGCTGCGCCCGATGAGGTCAGAGGTCAGGTTGTTAAGGCAAGCATTGTCTTAACAAAGGGAACCGAGCCTACAGAAGAGCTTAAAAAGGAAATCCAAAACTATGTTAAGGAACACACAGCTCCGTATAAGTATCCCAGAATAGTTGTCTTCAGAGATAGCCTTCCTAAAACAATAAGTGGCAAAATTCAGCGAAATCAACTATAAAATTTAATAATTTTATTGACATATATCCAAAGTTGTGCTATACTAAATTATAAATTTAAAGGCATTGACGAAGAGTGCATAAATAACTTCTGTTACAGAGAGACGGCGTTTGGTGAAAGTCCGTTAAAAGCGGTTTTTGTGTTTGTAGCTTCTGAGCCGAAGGGAAGAAAATCTTTTCAGATTAGTAGAACCCTTCCGTGATTGCTGCGTAAAGGCATAAGGGTTGATAGACCCTGAGTGGTAAGCCTGAGGCTTGCAATTTGAGTGGTACCACGGGTGTATATATACGCTCGTCTCAAAGTAACAAACTTTGGGACGAGTGTTTTTTTGTCCCGATACGGAGGAAAAAATGAAGCAAATTGTTGAGATTGACAACAAAATTAAGGAAATCGCTTCCCGTATACGCGAGCTTAGAGAGGTTATAGGCCTTTCTATAAACGAAATGGCAAGCAAAACCGACGTTTCGCCAGAGGAATATCTCCTTTGCGAAAACGGTGAAAGGGATTTAAACTTTGCCTTTATTTATCGTTGTGCGGGAGCATTTGGCGTAAATGTAACCGATATTATTGAGGGTTACAGCCCTAATCTTCGCTCTTATACAGTTACAAGAACAGGTGAGGGTCAGGAAACGGGTAAAGCCCACGGTATGACGTACTATAACTTAGCTTACGCATTCCAAAACAGAATTGCCGAGCCTCTTTATGTAAGAAGTGTTTTTGATGAAAACGCTCAAACTAAAGAAATTGAGCTCACAACCCACTCGGGTCAGGAATGTGATATTGTAGTTGAGGGTAATTTGCTTGTTCAAATAGGCGAGCATAAGGAAATTTTAGGCCCTGGAGACAGTATATATTTCGACAGCTCGGCGCCTCACGGTATGATAGCTGTCGGCGGCAAGGATTGCGTGTTCTATGCAATCGTATTAAATCCTACAGGCGAGCCTATTCCCGAGCTTACAAAGGCACCTGAAATTGCCGATAAAAACATTATCCCCGACGATACTCACGAGCGTATTTACAGAAAATATGTTACCGTTGAGAAAAACGAAAACGGCACCCCTGTTAAGATAGAGTTTAAAAACACAGAGAACTTCAACTTTGCTTTTGATTTAGTTGATGAACTGTCGCACCGCGAGCCAGATAAGCTTGCTATGCTTTACATTTCAAAAGAAAAAGAGGAACGCCGTTTTACTTTTACAGATTTAAGACACACTTCCTCGCAGTGCGCTAACTATTTTAAATCGCTCGGAATTAAAAAGGGCGATAAGGTTATGCTTGTATTAAAGCGTCACTATCAGTTCTGGATAGCAATGCTCGGCTTAAATAAGCTTGGCGCTATTGGTATCCCTGCAACAAATCAGCTTTTAGCACACGATTTTGAGTATCGCTTTAAAACTGCAGGAGTAAGTACAATAATATGCACAGCCGACGGCGAAACAGCCAAAGAGGTTGATATAGCTCTTAATAGCTATGACGGAATGAAAAATAAGCTTATTGTAAACGGAACACGCGATGGCTGGCGAAATTTTGATGAGGAATATCCTCTGTTCAGCAGACATTACGACAGACCCGATGATGCCCCCGGCGGCGATGATACAATGCTTATGTTCTTTACCTCGGGCACTTCGGGATATCCCAAGCTTGCTGCACATAATTATAAGTATGCGCTCGGACACTTCCACACAGCAAAATATTGGCATAATGTACGCCCCGACGGACTTCACTTCACAATTTCTGACACAGGCTGGGCAAAATCTATGTGGGGCAAATTCTACGGTCAATGGCTCAGCGAAGCTGCAACCTTTGTTTATGACTTTGATAGGTTTGACGCTGCAGACATTCTGCCCATGTTTAAAAAGTATAATATAACAACCTTCTGCGCTCCCCCCACAATGCTTAGAATGATGATTAAGCAGGATATTTCAAAATACGATTTATCCTCGGTTAAACATATGACAACAGCAGGAGAGGCGCTAAATCCTGAGGTTTATAAGCAGTTTGAAAAAGCAACCGGTCTTCAAATTATGGAAGGCTTTGGCCAAACCGAAAGCACTATGATTATAGGTAATATGCGCGGCGCAGCCCATAAGGTTGGCTCAATGGGTAAGCCTGCACCTATCTATAAGGTTGAGCTTATGGACAGCGAAGGCAAAAGCGTTCCCACCGGTGAGCATGGCGAAATTGTTATTAATATTAAAGACGGCGCACCGTGCGGCTTGTTTACAGGCTACTATGGCGACGAGGAAAAAACAAAAGAGGTTATGCACGACGGTTATTACCACACCGGA
This sequence comes from Oscillospiraceae bacterium, assembly GCA_017440545.1. Taxonomy (GTDB): domain Bacteria; phylum Bacillota; class Clostridia; order Oscillospirales; family Ruminococcaceae; genus SIG578. The sequence continues at coordinate 3,078 of JAFSGZ010000016.1, read as the reverse complement.
GATATGGCTTGGTGCGATGAGGACGGCTATTATTGGTATGTCGGCAGAGTTGACGATGTAATTAAGTCCTCGGGCTATCGTATAGGACCCTTTGAAATTGAAAGCGTTATTATGGAGCTTCCTTATGTGCTCGAGTGCGGCGTTTCTGCCGTTCCTGATGAGGTCAGAGGTCAAATTGTAAAGGCAAGCATTGTCTTAACAAAGGACGCTGTCCCCTCACCCGAGCTTGTAAAGGAAATTCAAAACTATGTAAAAGAGCACACAGCTCCTTATAAATATCCAAGAGTTGTTGTGTTTAAGGAAAGCCTTCCTAAAACCACAAGCGGAAAAATTAAGCGTAATATGCTTTAAGGAAAAATATGGAATTTAAAAGAATAACTATTCTCTGCGGTCACTATGGCAGCGGTAAAACCAATATTGCTGTAAATTTAGCCGTAGAGCTTTCAAAACAAAAAAATAATGTATTGGCGCTCGACCTTGATATAGTAAACCCTTATTTCAGAACAAAGGACAGTGCCGACACCTTTTCTCAAAACGGTATAAAGCTAATTGCTTCGCAGTACGCTAACAGTAATGTAGATATTCCGGCACTTCCGCAGGAAATGTATGCCGTTATCGACGATAAAAGTGCTAATGCCGTTATAGACGTTGGTGGCGACGATAGAGGCGCACTCGCCTTAGGCAGACTTGCCCCTTCGATAAATGAGGAAAACAACTATAATATGTTTATGGTTATAAACTGCTTTAGACCGCTAACAAAAACTCCAAACGATGTTTTAGAGGTTATGCGTGAAATTGAGGTAGCAGGTAAAATTAAATTTACGGGACTTATTAACAACTCAAATTTAGGCAGAGAAACAGAGAGCGCTGATGTGCTTTATTCTGTAAAATTTGCGCAGGAATGTTCAAAGCTCTTAAACCTTCCTGTAGTTTTAACCACCGTAAATCAAAAGCTATTTGCAGAGCTTAACGGAAAAATAGAAAATCTGTATCCATTAACTCTTCAAAATAATAATGTTATTTAAGATTTTTTAATAAAGGGAGATTAAAGAAAATGGCAAAATTGATTTTTAAAATCGACAACTGCAAGGGCTGTGGACTTTGTATTGATGCTTGCCCTAAAAATCTTTTAAGGCTTTCACCCGACAAAATCAACAAAAAGGGACACCACCCTGCAGAATTAACAGATGAGGCGGCTTGCATAGGTTGTGCTTCTTGCGCAATTATGTGCCCCGACTGCATAATTAAGGTAGAAAGGTAAGTGAGATAAATGTCAGATAAGGTATTAATGAAAGGCAACGAGGCTATTGCCGAAGCTGCCATAATTGCCGGATGCCGTCATTATTTCGGCTATCCTATCACCCCGCAAACCGAAATTGCTGCTTATATGGCAAAGAAAATGCCTAAAATCGGCGGATGCTTTTTGCAGGCAGAAAGTGAAATTGCCGCAATTAATATGGTATACGGAGTAGCTTCTGCAGGTTATAGAGTTATGACCTCATCATCAAGCCCCGGAATCGCATTAAAGAGCGAGGGCCTTTCCTATATGGCAGGCTCGGATTTACCGGCACTCGTTGTAAACGTTCAGCGTGGCGGCCCCGGTCTTGGCGGTATTCAGCCCAGCCAGTCTGATTATTTTCAGGCAACACGCGCAGGCGGACACGGCGACTTTAAGATGATAGTTTTAGCCCCTGCTTCTGTTCAGGAAATGGCAGAGCTCACCGTTAAGGGCTTTGAGCTTGCTGATACATACAGAATGACCTCTATGATTTTAGCCGATGGTACTATGGGACAGATGATGGAACCGGTTTCACTCGATTTTGATGTAAAACCCGCACCCGCAAAGCCTTGGGCAACCACCGGTACTAAAATGCAAAGAGAGCACAACATTGTAAACTCGCTTTCGCTCGTTCCCGAAGAGCTTGAAAAATTCAATATCGAAAGATTTGAGCGCTATAAGAAAATCGAAGAAACCGAGGCAATGTATGAGGAATATATGATGGACGATGCCGAAATTTGCGTAACTGCATTCGGTATTGCCGCTCGTGTTTCTAAAAATGCCGTTAATGAGGCAAGAAAAATGGGTATCAAGGTTGGTCTTATAAGACCTATCACCCTCTGGCCCTTCCCCAAGGCTCCCTATGAAAAGGCGGCTGATAAGGTAAAAGAGTTTATTTCTGTTGAGCTTTCAATGGGACAGATGATAGAAGATGTACGCTTAGCTACAAGCTGCAAGGTTCCTGTAACCCTTTGCAATAGAGTAGGCGGTATGATACCCTCTCCCGAGCAGGTTTTAGAGGCTATCATTAAAGCAAATCAAAACGGAGGTGCAAAATAATGGCAGTAGTATTTGATAAACCCCACGCATTAGCAGATGTGCCACTTCATTATTGCCCCGGTTGTACCCACGGAATTGTTCACCGTTTAGTAGCCGAGGTTATCGACGAGCTCGGCATTGAGGGAAAAACCATCGGCGTAGCCCCTGTTGGCTGTGCTGTTATGGCATATAATTATTTTAACTGTGATATGATTGAGGCAGCTCACGGTAGAGCTCCCGCCGTTGCAACCGGCGTTAAAAGAGCAAACCCCGATGAGCATATCGTCTTTACATATCAAGGCGATGGCGACTTAGCTTCAATCGGTATGGCTGAAACAGTTCACGCCGCCGCAAGAAACGAGAATATCACCATTATCTTCATTAACAATGCAATTTACGGTATGACGGGCGGCCAAATGGCTCCCACCTCACTTCCCGGTCAGGTTACACAAACCTCCCCCTACGGAAGAGATGTAAATCACTGCGGCTATCCCGTTAAGGTTTGCGAAATGCTTTCACAGCTCGAGGGACCTGAGTATTTAGAGCGTGTAACTGTAAATAGTGTTAAAAATGTAAGAAACGCTAAAAAAGCAATTAAAAAAGCTTTCCAAAATCAAATTGATAAAAAAGGATTTTCACTTATTGAAGTTGTTTCAAGCTGTCCTACCAACTGGGGTATGACTCCTAAAGAAGCGCTCAAGTGGATAGATGATAATATGCTTCCTTATTATCCTTTAGGTGTATATAAGGACAGAAGTGCC
>JAFSGZ010000015.1 GCA_017440545.1 Oscillospiraceae bacterium | reverse complement strand
GCCTGAATAAGAATATAGTCAAGATCTTCTGACATTCCATATTTGCCAACGGTATCTTTAGACTTACTGCCATGTGTCAAAAATATACTCTTTTGACCATCGTGGACTTTATACATTTGCACATTACCAAAAACTATTACTGATGCCCTTAAAAAATAGTAGCGGTAAATCAGGTTTTTCAAAAATTTTTGACTATATACAACTGATTTATAAGCTCTGTTACGCCGTTTCTCATCTTTTACTACCCATACTGGCTTGTATTTTTTGTCCATTTTACTGTTCGCGATGTAGTTATAGATGCCCATTGCACTATCAGTATAATCAGGTTTACTTTCCAAAAGGATATATTTTTTTGGAAGTGACAGAATTATTTTTTTCAAGACACGGCGTATAAAATTATACATCATTTTTCCTCACTTTTATAATGCCTAAAATATATTTAAAGTTTTTATTTTTTGTAACAATACTCAACGCTATGTACACAATTACACCTACAAATATCTGTAGAATGAGTTTTCCAGTCAACCCTATTCGAATAAAATTGACAAAATATACTACAGTACCCATCATAATCGCTATTACTAAGTTTGGCAGTAAGTCTATGAATTGATACCTGTATCTGTAACCAATCAATTTTCTATTTGGATATGTATTAACAATCGTTGCAATAAGCGTACATACAATTCCTGAAACTGCCAACATATACGGAGAATCTGAAAAATATATAAACAAAGCAATTACAATAAAATACAGTGTTTTCTTTATGATTTCAAGTTTCAATATTACATCACTTCTGCCAATAGCTCGTATAGCTTGAAGATTGGCAGTCTGCACTATATTAAAAATAAACGAAACGCAAAAAATCTTGATGTACGGAGAAATAGGAAGCCACTTTTCAGTCAATACAACTGTTATGAAACTATCTGACAATACATAAAACCCTATCAACATAGGAAAAACAATGTATGAAGAAATACTCATAAAACGCCTTGTAATATTTAATACATCGTTTTTGTTTTCCTGAAATTTTGAAATCACAGGAAACAACACAGATGTAACTGTATCACATATCGAAGAATTCAATAACTGAGGATAGCCTTTACCTTTATTATAATACGCTAAATCAACTGCAGAAAATTTAAGACCGACTATCAGAGGTTTTATTTCGTCATATATTACAGAAATTACAGATGCAACAAACATCTTCCACCCATAGTTAAACAAGCCTTTTAAACGTTCAACCGAAAAGGCAAGCCTAAATCTTATTTTAGACACAATGGTCAAGGTAGCAGAACCAATAATAGATGCTGACATTTGTTGAGCAACAAGTGCCCAAGCACCAAAACCTTTATACGCCATTAAAATTCCTATAACTGCCGAAATAATTATGCTTACAAATGATGACAAAAATGTTTTTTTAAACGCTAAATCATTTGAAATTTTAGCGGAAACCACTCCCTGGTATGCCGTAATTATCAAAGTTAATGACATAACACGTATAACAGGTACAAGGATTTCTTTATTATAAAGATTTGCAATAGCAGGTGCTGCAAAAAACATAACTAAGTATAAAAGTATTGATATGGGCAAGCTTACAAACAGCACCGTAGAATAATCAAGCTCGTCTGTATCCTTCTTTTGAATTAAAGAGGTATTTAGACCACCTGTAATAAACACGTTGCAGAATACAAAAAATATAGATACAATCGCAACGACGCTATAATCCTCAGGTGACAGAATACGCGCAAGAATTACGCCAACAACGATGGATACTAATTGTGAACCCATTCTTTCTGCCATTTTCCATATAACACCCGATAAGGCTTTTAATTTTATGTTTGATGTTTGGCTCATTTCGCACCTCTTCGTTTTGCTGCTCTATTATATAAAATCCTCGGACATAACCAAAGAACAAATACATATATCCTTCTTTTTATACCAATTTTTCTTGTGCATTCATTACATTTAAAGGATTTATGAAAAAATATTTTCCATTTACATTTCAATATCCTTTTCCGAGTTTCTTCCAATTTTTCTTCATATGTTCCTGTTTTTAAAATATTCTGCAATGTTTCAATACATCTATCTATATACCAAAAATCCAACGCACGTATGGTTTTCCACGATGTAGATTCATTTCTTATAATGTCAAGCACATCGAATTCTTTAAAGTTTCCGTCACTAACAACCAGATGACTTACCGAATCTTCCCTTTGGTAATAATAATACAACCCTTCTTCAAGCACTTTTACGGATTTAGCTTTTTTCAAAGATATAGAATTAAATAACAAATCCTCTGCTATTGTTATATCTTTTTTGAACCTTACATCAGCAATTACTTCTCTTTTATAAATTTTATTTGATGCAGACGCAAGCATATAACGTTCAAATATTGCTCGAATCATCTCCTGATAACTGTAAAACTCTCTTTCTTTTAAACAGTATTTATGTTGTTTACCGGAAGCATAATCAAAAACAATATTGCATTCTACCACATCATATTTATTTTGAACTGCTTCAGAATAAAGCTTTGCATACATTTCGGGTGCAACATAATCATCTGAATCAACAAAAGCAATATAACTACCTGTTGCAATGTCGAGTCCTGCATTACGAGCCGATGATACACCTCCATTTTCTTTGTGTATAACCTTTACTCTGTCATCTTTTACTTTATATTCGTCGCAAATCTTTCCGCAATCATCAATGCTGCCGTCATCAACAAGTATAATTTCCAAATCTTTATAAGTTTGATTTATAACCGAGTCTATACATCTCCTCAAGTACTTTTCTACATTGTATACAGATATGATCACACTGATAAGTTCACTCATATTTTTTCCTTTCACTTTGTTAAAATGTTAATATTTCCTCTATTGCTTTCATTCTTTCTTCTAAAGAGGGGTATTTGTATTTAGACACGTCAAATCTTTGTTTGTTTTCGATAATGTCACACATCACTTCAGGAATGTCCTGGATTTTATCCACTACAACGCTAACGTCTGAATTCAGTACTTCTACTGCACCAGGGCAGTTTGTGGTAATTACAGGCACTCCAAGAACAAGAGCCTCCTGAATAGACATACAAAAGCTTTCTGAAAATGACGAACATATGTAACAATCCGCCTGTTTTAAATATGGGTACGGATTATCCTTTCTGCCCAGCATTTTAACTACCGATGACAAGTCATTATCTTCAATAACTTTTTTGACTCTTTGGAAATAAACGTCATCTTCACAGCGTTTCTTATCGCCTCCGCCTATTATCCATAATTCAAAATTTCTCTCTTTCATTTTTGAGATGCTTTCTACAAGTTCCGCATAACCCTTTTCATGAGATATCCTGCCTATTGTTATAAACAATTTTTTATCGTCTGTTCTCTTTAAATCACATGGTTCTTTGCTCAATTCTCTAATATTTTCATCATGTACAGGATTGTATCTAACAATTGTATTGTTAGGATTTCCTATAGTTTTGATGAGATTTCTCTCAACAGCTTTTGTTACACATACGGTATAATCGAATTTTGAATAGAATTCCCTTTCTTCTTCATCACTTTCAAAATGATTTTTCGTATAATGCAGCGTTTCAAAGTCAGAATGCACCCAAACGATTTTCTTCTTAGCATTTTTGAATTTTAGTGCGATTTTTGCAAAAGCGCCCTCTTTCATCGCTATGACAACATCATATTTCCGAAGAAACATAATACCTTTAGCCGCCCTTGCAAGTTTATACACAATTCTCGTAAATAGATTGTATTTTCTAAGCTTACATCTATAATAATACTTGTGTTTTACTTTTTTTGAATATACATTGTAAAAATCTTTTTCACGAAGTGTTGTAAATATTGTAACATCATAGCCTTCGTTACACAAATACTCCGCAAAATTATACATAACACTTTCTACACCGCCAGCAAACACGAATTCATTAATTATGACAATTTTCTTTTTCATTTTAAACACACCTTTATTTTCCTATAGACATATCGGCATATTAAATCAACTTTATAAATACCGGATGTATTCTATATAACATGTATCTTATTTTTCTTTTCAGTGACATATCTGATTTTATTACATATCTAAAATATTTGTGCGATTGCTTGAGAAGCTCTTTTTTTAACTTTCTGCTATCAGTTTCTTGCGAATACACTATACATTTCAGCATTAAACGACGCATATCGTCATCTATATATACATCCATTTTTTTCTCTCTGTAAAACTTCATTCTATATTCTAAAGCCGTTATGTAATCGAGTTTTTTTACAGAAAAAGGCGTTCTCATAACACTGTTTTCCGACATAAAATAAGCATATGGCCTATCTTGCGATACGACAATTTTCTTTGCAGAACAAAGAATTTTCGGCATTATCGCTTCATCTTCATACATTATACCTTCGGGTAATCTCAACTGATTAAAAATTTCTCTTTTATATATTTTTGTCCATAAGACAACAGTAGCAATATGCCGTTCACCATCACAGTATAAATCATTTATCATTTCTTCTCCGCAAAGAATACTTACTCCACCATCAGAATAAACAAATCCTGCCGAATCACCAGTAGTTTCACAGTAACTGCACTGTGCAATATCCGCATCATTTTCCGTCACAAGAGTATACAGTCTTTCGATAAAACCTTTTTCCACATAATCATCCGAATCAACAAAACATATGTATCTTCCAGTTGATATATCAAGTCCCTTATTTCTGGATGAAGCCGCCCCGCCATTCTCTTTATGTATTACCTTTATCCGATTATCTTTTTCGGCATATTCGTCACAAATTTTTCCGCAGTTATCAGGAGAACCATCATCAACAAGTATAATCTCTAAATTTGTATATGTCTGATTAATTACCGAATCTACGCATCTTTCTAAATATTCTCCTACCTTGTATACCGGGATAATGACACTTATAAGCTCCTGCACATTTACACTCCCTTTTTATAAACATTCAAATGTGTTTTTTCTATGAACAAAAATATTATACAGTCTATTAAACACGAAAAAAACTTTCTTGTTTGCCAAATACAATTGAATCCGCTTTCTTTTCCCTGCAGAAATCAGGTTGTTTTCCAGCAAGTCCGAATTATTTTTTAAAAAATTATACGCTTCATCATATACTTCCGGATATTCGCTTTGTAATTTATTAGCATCTATATTCAACAATACATTGAAAGCTGCCGAAATTCTTCTGAAGTTAAGAATTGACTCCATTTCGCAAAAATTATCTATTAATCTGTCGTAACTACCCATATGGTAACGAAACAGAGCAACATCTGTTTTTGTCCGTCTTTTCATAGTCACACTATCTTCTCTGCGGATATAGTAATACAATGCCTTATCCAAAAGGTATATTTTATCCACTTTTTCAAAGAGCAAATGATTTACATATAAATCTTCCATTACAACAGTTTCAGGAAATCTAATACCGTCAAAAAGTTCTCTTTTATATAAACGGTTCCACAGATAACCTCTATATGTTTTATCCTCTATAAGACCAACAATTCCTTCTCTACTCGATATTGAAGTTTCTCTTTCACATATTCTAATATCTTTAGTCTCATCGCTAAGTACCTCGTGATAACCGCATATTACAATATCGCAACCGCTTTTCTTTATGGAATCAACCAAATATTCATACATATTAGGCTCGATGTAATCGTCCGAATCAACAAAACCAATATACTCACCTTGTGCAAGATCTAATGCTGCATTCCTGGCAGAAGATACACCTCCATTTTCTTTATGTATAACTTTTATTCTTTTATCTTTTTGTGAATACTCGTCCAAAATTTTTCCGCAGTTATCAGGAGAACCATCATCTACCGCAATCACTTCAAAATCTGTTAAAGTCTGTGATAGAATACTGTCTAGACATCTTGCAAGGTACTGTTCAACATTATAAACAGGTACTACTATGGATAATAAAGGTCCTTCGTTCAATACAAACACTCCCACATGCCAATTTATAAATTTATTCTGTGTTAAAGTTCGATAATACTTTTATATATCCTTTCACAGTTTTTAGTATCATTAAGAGGAAAGAATTTTCCCATTCTACTTGCATAACATTCTTTGGGAATAAAATTATTCTGCACGCACGCAATAATGCTGTCCACGACATTCTCTACATCAAAGCATACATCCCCAAATCCCATCGTATCATAATCAAAGTATCCCTTTTGATAGTGGCTTGCAAAAAACTCATCTCTATCAAATTGAAAATATATAACCGGTTTCTTCATGTATGCAAAATCGAAATACACCGACGAATAATCAGTTACAAGAAGTTTTGACTCCTTCAGCAATGTCTGAACATCGTAGTTTGCAAAATCTGCTATTTTTATATATTCAGATTCCGTTTTAAAATTATGTATATACTTCTGTATTTCAAAATGCGGATAAAAAACTAACTGCATATTGTTTTTCTCTAAAAAAGCTTCAAGCCTTTTGTTAAGCAATATCTCTTGCCATTGCTGAAAATAGACAGAATCGATTATATCTGTCCTGTCCTGTAATGTATACCTCCATGTCGGCATAATAAGAATTTGATCTTTTGCACAAAAATCATGCAGACTATCGTATCTTGCTAAACCCGTATACTGCACCACACCCTCTGGGTGACCAAAATTCTCTTTAACATAGTTATATTCCGGTTCCGCACCGCAAACAAACAATCTTACTGAAATTGCGTCACCAAACAATTTGGTTAATTTATCCTTAATTATACCATGTTGTAAAAAATAATAATTCTTATTAAGTCCACAAAATTCGAAAGTTTTTTTATTTATATATGGTATACCCGTACCATAGTGCGAGGAAATCAATTTTTCTCCTGTAGCAATTACCCAACAACTTTTAATACTTCCGTAAGCTATTGCATCTTCTGCCACTTTGTGGTAATCGGCAGAGTGTTTATCTATTATATAATAAATCTTTTGTTCTGTGTGGTTTTCTTTCATGTATTTATAGAAAAAATATCCGTTATCACGAGCATCAACACCTCGTTCAAATATAACCCAATGTTTCTTTTTAATAAAAATTCCTATAAATTTAAACAATAAGAACCACGGTATAAATTTGATTTGATTCCACCGAAATATTATTTTTCTCATATTTCTCTCCTTACACATAAAACTAAAACCACAACAAAAAATTATATCATACGTGATTTAATTTGTCAATTTTCACAAAGATAATATTTCATCTTAGGTAAACTAAGGTAATATTATACAAGAGTAATGGCTACTATCACATTAATATCAAACTTACATTAATGTAGTTTTCGCAAAAACAAAAACCCTCGAAACACAATAGTTTCAAGGGTTTTGAGTGTAATCCATCGGAGATGTGTCCGCTTCGCATCCACCCTGCTTGTCGACCGTGAGCCATGCTCACGGTACCCGACTGCGCAACACGTTCACTAAAAACTTGCCACCGGTAAGTTTTATTCACGCTCCGTACTCTCTCAGAGTTCGAATCTCCACTAAATAAATACAGCAAAAAAGGATACCAAAAGATATCCTTTTTTGCTTGGTGATCCATCGGAGATTCGAACTCCGGACACCTTGATTAAAAGTCAAGTGCTCTGCCAACTGAGCTAATGGATCATCACATTAAAAAAGGCATCGCATTTACGATGCTTGTATATTATATCAGCATAAATTTTATTTGTCAACCGATTTTTAAAAAAATCCTATACTTTTGTAAGAAATATTTAAATTATTTTTTGTTTTTACCTTGTTTTTCTATATTTTCGGGTAAACTTTTGCCAAAAATACATTGCAGAGCTCTAAAAAATGTATTATAATATAGATGTATGTACATATTTTAAAGAAGGAATGATACTTTATGAAAATTCTTGTTACCGGAGGAGCCGGATACATCGGTTCACATACCTGCGTTGAGCTTTTAAATGCTGGATATGAGGTTGTTATTGTTGATAACTTTTCAAACTCAAAGCCCGTTGTTTTAGAGCGTATTCGTGAAATCACAGGCAAAGACTTTTCATTTTATGAGATAGACATTACAGACAAAGAGGCTTTCAGAAAGGTTTTTGAGGAGCACAAACTCGACGCAGCAATTCACTTTGCAGGCTACAAGGCTGTTGGTGAGTCGGTTTCGCTTCCCCTTATGTATTACCGCAACAACCTCGTAAGCACCTTTGCACTTTGCGAGCTTATGAGTGAATACAATGTTAAAAAGCTTGTATTCTCTTCTTCAGCAACAGTTTACGGAGTACCCAAAACTGTGCCTATAAGAGAGGATTTCCCCCTTTCAACCACCAACCCTTATGGTGCTACCAAGCTTATGATAGAGGGAATTTTAAGAGATTTATATACCTCGGACAATGACTGGAGTATTGCTCTTCTCCGTTACTTTAACCCCATCGGCGCTCATAAGAGCGGCAGAATCGGTGAGGACCCCAACGGTATTCCCAACAACCTTATGCCCTACATTTCACAGGTTGCCATAGGCAAGCGTGAATGTCTTTCTGTTTTCGGCGATGACTACGACACCGTTGACGGCACAGGTGTGCGCGACTACATTCACGTTGTAGACTTAGCACAGGGACACTTAAAGGCTGTTGAAAAGGTTATGCGCGACAAGGGAGTTGATGCCTACAACCTTGGAACAGGAAATGGCTACAGCGTGCTTCAAATGGTTAAAGCATTTGAAAAGGCAAGCGGCAGAACAGTTAACTATAAAATCGCACCCAGAAGAAGCGGTGACGTTGCAGAATGCTTTGCAGACCCCGCTTATGCAAAAGAAAAGCTTGGTTGGAGTGCCGTTTATGAGCTTGACACCATGTGTGAGGACGCTTGGCGATGGCAGAAAAACAACCCCAACGGTTATGATGAATAAAACCTTTTTTGAGGTGATTATATGATTCTGACTATTGATGTAGGCAACACCCACACAATACTCGGTGTTTACTTTAATAACGAGGTGAAATTCACCTCTCGCATTTCAACAGACGCACTTAAAACTGCCGACGAATATGCCGTTACCATAAAAAACATTATGGAAATACATGGCTTTTCGGTTGATGACGTTAATGGCGCTATTATATCATCGGTTGTTCCGCGCGTTTCCCCAAATCTTAAAAAAGCCATTGAAACTCTATGCAATGCAAAGGTTTTTGTGGTAGGTCCGGGAGTTAAAACAGGACTTAACATTAAAATAGACAACCCCGCACAGCTTGGTGCTGACCTTGCCTGTGTTTCGGTTGGAGCAATTATTAAATACCCACTTCCCTCAATAGTTTTTGATTTGGGCACGGCAACAACAATTTCAGCAATTAATAAAAATGGTGAAATGGTTGGCGGCTCTATTTTAGCAGGTGTTGGCACCTCGCTTTATGCTCTTTCTCAAAAAACCGCCCAGCTTCCCGAAATAAGCCTTGACGGCAAGGCTTCTGTTATCGGAAGCAACACCATTGACTGTTTGCGTTCGGGCGCAATAGTAGGCACCGCCGCTATGATTGACGGAATGATTTTAAGATATAAGGAAATATTAGGACAAGACTGTACAGTTATTGCAACGGGCGGTCTTTCCTCTTCAATTATTCCGCTTTGTCGTGAAAAGGTTATTCTTGATGAAAACCTGCTTCTCGACGGTTTATATGAAATCTATAAAAAGAATATATAGATTTAAAAATTTCGCACTGCATCCGTTTTTGTGAGCAGTAGCAAGGAGGAATTTTTATGTCAAACAAAAAGGGACTATCAACAAAAGCGCTTACCCTTGGCGCAATTCTCACCGCACTTGTAATTGTGCTTCAGCTTATGGGCTCATTTATAAGGCTCGGAATGTTCTCAATTTCGCTTGTGCTTATTCCTATAGTTGTAGGCGCGGCATTATGCGGAAAATACATCGGCGCTTGGCTCGGCTTTGTATTTGGAGCTGCTGTTTTATTAAGCGGCGATGCTGCTTCGTTCTTAGCAGTTAATGTACCTGGAACTATTATCACAGTTCTTTTAAAGGGAACACTTTGCGGATTTTTTGCAGGGCTTGTTTACGAGCTTGTTGCTAAAAAGAACAGTATTTTGGCAGTTTTCTCTGCCGCAGTTGTTTGTCCTATAGTTAACACAGGCGTTTTTTTATTAGGCTGCATAATCTTCTTTATGCCGACCATTCGCTCCTGGGCAGGCGACGATAGTCTATTGTCATTTATGATTTTCGGTATGGGACTTTTAAACTTTCCCGTTGAACTTGCATCTAATTTGATTTTAAGTCCCGTAGTTGTAAGAATTTTAAAGCTGACTAAGCATCAGTAAATAAAAAAGCCGCAAGCTTTTAAGCTTGCGGCTTTACTTTTTTATTTTTCTTTAATCATTGTTTTAAGCTCGTCCATAAAGGCGCTTATATCGCCAAACTGACGATAAACCGATGCAAAACGCACATAGGCAACCTCGTCGATTGGCTTTAAATATTTCATTACAAGCTCACCTATACGATAGGATGTAACCTCACGCTGAAGCGAATTTGAAAGCTCTGCCTCGATTTTGTCGACCATTTTGTCGATTTCTTCAATAGCAACAGGACGTTTTTCACATGAACGAAGAATACCTCTTGTGAGCTTATCCCTATCAAAAGCCTCCCTTGATTTGTCCTTTTTAACAACCATAATGGGAATTGTTTCGATTATCTCATAGGTTGTAAAACGGCAGGAGCATTTTAGACATTCTCTTCTTCTTCGGATTTTCTCGTTTTCATCAGTTGGTCTTGAGTCTACAACACGGCTTTCACCGTATCCGCAAAAGGGACATTTCATACTATAAATCCTCCTTTTTGTTAGGACTTCTACCTTTTTATTATATCAAAAACATTTATATCTGTAAAGTATTTTTTAAAAACTCAAGGCTTCTGCCTATTTCGCAAGGCTCTTTAAAGGCTTCCCTGTAAACCTCTATTACAGAGGTTATGTCGCTATCTTTAAAATCTTTTAAAAAAGCGGCGAAGTCAAATTTGCCGTTTTGGTTTGGCAAGGTACAGTCGCTTTTTTCATCAAAGTCGCTTAAATGTAGATGCATTATTTTGTTTTGCATAGCATCTAAATATTCGCTGTAAGGAGTATCACTGCGTCTTGCCTGCTTTAAATCAAAGACAAATCGCACCTCATCCTTTAAAGTGCTGCTCATTACCTTTAAAAACTCGGGACTTCTGCTTCTACATCTGCAAACATTTTCCTGACAGACATACACGCCCGTTTTTAAAGCCTCTCTATATAGCTTTAGATAGCGTTCAAAATAAAACTCATTTGGAGTATTACTTTCTTTTCTGTCGCCGTGAAAAACTAAAATATTTGCATCAAGCTCGTTTGCAAAATCGCAAAATCTTAAATACTGCTCAACACCGTCTAAAAAGCGTCTTTGATAGTTTGAAAAAAACATAATAGGCTCGCTTCCTGAGGTGTAGGGATGAATCGAGGTGATGCGGCAGTCGAAATCCTTTATTATATTTTTTATTTCTGTTAAAACACTTCCGCTAATTTCCGAAACAGAATTTACAAAAATTTCGATATTCTTAACGCCGCTTTGACAAAGCAGCTTTAAAGCCTTTTCGGTTTCAAGCGGATATAGGCAGGCGGTGGATACGCCGACATTCATAAAAATGTTCCCCTATTATTTTAAATTTAGAGCTTTTTTAAGAGCATCTACCTTATCAGTTTTTTCCCATTTAACCCCTAATTCCTCTCTGCCCATGTGACCATAAGCGGCAAGGTTTTTATAGATGGGATTTCTAAGCTCTAACTCTTTAATAATTGCTGAAGGACGAAGGTCGAACACCTTTTTAACAGCTTCTTCAATTAAACTATCATCTATTTTACCTGTGCCAAAGGTGTCAACCATTACTGAAACGGGGCTTGCAACGCCGATTGCATAGGCAAGCTGCACCTCGCATTTATCAGAAAGACCTGCAGCTACAACGTTTTTTGCAATATAACGAGCGGCATAGGCGGCACTTCTGTCAACTTTTGTGGGGTCCTTGCCAGAAAATGCACCGCCGCCGTGGCGTGAATAGCCACCATAGGTGTCAACTATTATCTTTCTTCCTGTAAGTCCGCTGTCGCCCTGAGGGCCGCCAACTACAAATCTACCGGTGGGATTAACATAAATTTTTGTGCTTTCATCAATAAGTGAGGCATCAATTATGGGCTTTATAACCTCTTTTATTATATCCTCACGAATCCTTTCTAAGCTTACATCCTCGCTGTGCTGTGAGGAAACTACAATAGCATCGATATGTACAGGTTTGTTGTTTTCATATTTAACGGTTACCTGAGTTTTACCATCAGGTCTTAAGTAAGCGAGTGTGCCGTTTTTTCTTACTTCTGTAAGTCTTTTAGCAAGCTTATGTGAAAGTGAAATAGGCATTGGCATAAGCTCGGGTGTTTCGTTGCAGGCGTAGCCAAACATCATACCTTGGTCACCGGCGCCGTTTTGCTCATTCTCGTCATTATCGCCGCCCTTAAGCTCTAAAGAGTTATCAACACCGAGAGCAATATCCTCAGACTGCTCATCTATATTGCATACGATTTTGCAGGTGTTTCCGTCAAAGCCATACTCTATATTATTATATCCAATTTCATTTACAACCTTTCTTGCAACGGCAGGAATATCCACCTTTGCAGAGGTTGAAATTTCACCCATAATCATAATTATTCCGGTTGTAGCTGTTGTTTCGCAAGCTACTCTTGCGTTTTTGTCCTGACTTAAAATTTCGTCTAAAACAGCATCTGAAATCTGGTCGCAGATTTTATCGGGATGTCCCTCTGTTACCGATTCTGATGTAAACAAATAATTCTTATTCATTTTATATCTCCTTAAAAATAAAAATAGGCACTTGCGAAAAACCGCAGTGCCTTTTACACTTTCCTCATCTGCCGGTTTTCTCCGCAGGATTTAGCACCTTGCATAGCAGGTTGCCGGACTTCACAGGGCCTGTTCCCTCAGTCGCTCTTGATAAGGTTTATTTTATTATCTACTATATTGTATCATACAATAAGCAAAAGTCAATTATTTTTAGAAAAATATTTATTTACGGCGAAATAAAGGGGATAAAAGGGCAAAATGTTGAAAGCTGCCTTAACAGCATTTAAGAGTGTTGAGCCGAGTACACCTGCCAAAACAGCCTCAAATGTGAGCGGGAATCCCATAAGTAAATAAAATATTGGAGTAAAGATTGCATTACACAAATAGCCCGCTAAAATAGTGGTTAAAAGGGTTAAAGCAGCAGAGGTAAAATACACTCCTGCCGAGAGCTTATCTTTTTTAAATAGGCGAGAAAAAAGGCGTGTAAAGAAATAAATCGAAAGAACCATAGCACTTCCTATTCCTATGTTCATAAGCTCACCTATTCCCATTGTGGTGGTTCTAAAAAGATGAAGTGCATTTTTAACAATTTCAACGCCTATTCCGGCAGCAGGTCCCATAGCAAAGGTACTGACAATAGCAGGAATATCCGAAAAATCCAGCTTTAGATAGTCTACTCCGGGAACAAGCGGAATTTCGGGAAGTATTAAGTAAATAACCGTTGAAATTGCCGACATAACCGATATTAAGCATATTTTATAAAGTCTTTTGTTTTTCATATTAAATTCCTCCAACATAAAAAGCCCCTTTGCATTTTTGCAAAGGGGCATAAAATACTTTTTAACAATGTGTTTTTTCATCCGGACTATACCGTCGGTTATGGATTCTAACCATATCTGCTAACAAAGCTCTCGGACTTATCGCTTAAAAGCGCTTCACCGCCGGTGGAGAATTTCACTCCGCCCCATATCACATTATATAAATAGTATATCAGCAGTATTAATATCTGTCAATAGCTCTAAAGACTTTTAAGTTCATTTTGTCTTTTGGTTTCAAAATAGGAATTGAGCACAGCCGTTTCGATTTTTTCTCTTGCCTCGGGTGTTATTGGATGAACTACATCTCTGAAGTTTCCTCCCTCTTCCTTTCGGCTTGGCATTGCAACAAAGGTGCGAAGCGGACCTTCAATAACCTTTATATCGTGCACTGCAATGGCATCGTCAATTGTAACCGAGGCGAGTGCCTTCATTCTTCCCTCATCATAAAGTCTTCTAATTTTTACCTGACTTACCTGCATTTTTTCTGTCTCCTTACGCTTTTTATTTAGTGCTTTTGTGTTATTATTACATCCATTTAGCTAAAATATGCAGTTTTTTTGAAAAAATTTAAAATAACTGTTTATTTTTCTTTAAAAAAGCAATATAATAATATGTGAAAATACTGCCCAAACACCTTAAACGGAGGGTTTTTAAATTGAACATAGATTATAATATATTAAATGGTAAAAAACATATACACTTTATCGGCATCGGCGGAAGCGGTATGTATCCACTTGCACAAATTCTTTTTAAAAAGGGGTACTTTTTAACCGGCTCTGACAACAACACCGGTGACACCCTTGATGCCGTTAAAAAAATGGGAATTGAAGTTTTCTTAGGTCATGACGAGAAAAACATTGAGGGCGCTGATTTAATAGTTCATTCGGCGGCTATTATGAAAGATAATCCCGAGCTATTAGCGGCAGAAAAAAATGGTATTCCCACAATCGAACGTTCTATTCTTCTCGGCATTGTTACAAGCTGGTATAAAAATGCCGTTTGTGTTTGCGGAACACACGGCAAAACCACCACCTCTTCAATGATTACCCAAATCTACTTAGAAGCAGGACGCGACCCTACAACCGTTATAGGCGGAAAGTTAAAACTCATCGGCGGAAGCGGCAGGGTTGGAAAAGGTGAGGATATGGTTTGCGAGGCCTGCGAATATGTTGACACCTTTTTAAAGCTTTCACCCGATGTTGCGGTGCTTTTAAATATCGACAGCGACCATTTAGAGTATTTTAAAACACTTGACAACTTAAAAGCTTCATTTAGAAAATTCTGCGATATGGCAACTGATTTTGTGGTTTACAACGGCGACGATGAGGACAGTGTTTCTGCCCTTTCGGGAATTGACAAAAAAACCGTTACATTTGGCCTTAAAAACACAAACGATTATTACGCAGAAAATATAAGCTCACAGGTTCAGCTCGAAAGTCACAGTCTTGTTACAAGCTTTGATTTATATAGCAAGGGACAAATGCTCGGCACAATTTCTCTCTCCATCCCCGGCAAGCACAATGTATTCAATGCTCTTGCCGCCGCCGCAACAGCACTTGAAACAGGCATTTTATTTAAAGATATTAAGAAGGCTCTTTTGGAATTTAAAAGTGCTGACAGGCGCTTTGATGTTTTAGGAATAGTAAACGGAGTTACAATAGCCGACGACTATGCCCATCACCCCACCGAGCTTGAAGCCACATTAAAGGCAGCAACCTCGCTTGGCTTTAAAAATGTTTGGGCAGTTTTTCAGCCCTTTACCTTTTCGAGAACAGCTATGCTGCTTGACGATTTTGCAAGGGTTTTAAAAATAGCCGACAAGGTTGTGCTAACTCCAATTATGGGCTCGAGAGAAATCAACACCTTTGGTATTGATTCAAAGGACCTTCAAAACAAGCTTGAAGGCTCGGTGCTTTTAAACACATTTGAAGATGTTGCGTCATTTATTAAAGAAAACGCCAAAGATGGTGACCTTGTTATAACCTTAGGTTGTGGTGATATTTATAAAGCAGCCAAGCTTATGCTAAAGTAGTTTTTGTGTATATTTAACAGTTTCTTTGAAAAATGATATAATTTAACATCTCGTTTTTTGGTAAAAAGTAATAATTTTTTTGTAAAAACAGAAAAGTTATTGACAATTAGCTTAAAATAATATATCATTGTATTTAGATTATGGTATCGTGAAATATTATGTGTTAGTTATTTTTTGACCCTATAGTTTTAAAGACAACGCTGTAATTTTTGTCCGACCTACCAGAACTTGTTTTGACACAATTAGGCAGAGCCTATTGTTATATATGCCCATATAGCTTAAAAAGAGCGTTGTTATTCAAAGGTAACGGTTTAAATCCGTTTAGGGCAAAAAATTTTATCTACCAAAAGCGAGGAAAGACCATGTACGAAGACAAGACATTAGTGTGCAAAGAATGCGGAGCTGAATTCGTATTCACAGCAGGCGAGCAGGAATTCTATGCTGAAAAAGGCTTCACAAACGAGCCCCAAAGATGCAAAGAATGCCGTGCTGCAAGAAAGGCTGCTTCAAGACCTGAAAGAGAACTCTTCTCAGCTGTTTGCGCTAACTGCGGCAAAGAAGCTAAGGTTCCCTTTAAGCCCCGTGAGGACAGACCTGTATACTGCAGCGAATGCTTTGCAAAAATGAAGGAAGAAGAAGCTGCTGAATAAGTTTACTTATTTTTAGTTGTTTATTTTCTACTATCATTGTTAAACACACAAAAAGCAAGTCCAAAATGGACTTGCTTTTTTGTTTTATTAAAACCAAAAGCGGCAGAAATTCTGCCGCTTTTCTTTATTTTGATTTTAATTCCTCTTGAATTTTTAAAATCACCTTATTTTGAGCTTCATAATTTTCTTTGTCGCTATCCTCTTTAAAGACTCTTATGGCAATATAATATTCGCCGCTTTCATTAATTTTATTTATATCCTTTAAAAGCTTTGTGGTTTTTAAGGGAAGGGCATTTTTAGCGTCACTTAAGCCTTCTGCATCAAGCTCTTTGAATATTCCTTTTTCATTAAAGGACTCAATCAATTCCTTTTCAAGAACGAATATACAGTTTTTACCTGATGCTATTTCGGACATTATTCGCGACTGAAGCGCTGCTGTGTATGCCGTTTGGTATTCTTCATCATCTGCTTTTTTGTACTGAGCTTGAAAAACACCAACCTCTACCTCACCGTTTTTATCAATATCGGAAAGATATTCCTCAAAGTTTTCAGAAAGCTTTGACAGCGTTTCTTCATCAAAATATGAATAGCCGCACAAAAGCACGGTAGTGTCATATTTCGGCACAGTTGCTGCCTGAACAATTAAAAAGGTTACAACAGAAAGCACTATAGAGCCTATAATGATTTTCCATTTATTATAGTCCCAAAAGTTTTTGCGTTTTTCTTTTTTTGTTTCATAGAACTCGTTTGTCTTTTTCTTTTGTTCTTCAAAGCTTTCTTTATCGGAGTTCTCTATTTCACCCTGTCTTATCTTTTTTATGCGAATAGCTTCGCTTCTGTCATCATTTGACAGCATATTGTATCTCTTATCTTTGTCTTCCATAAGAAACACCCCCGAATACTATTTGCTGATTTCTAAAATCTTAAAGGACATAAGTCCGCCGGGAGCATCAACAGTGACTGTTTCGCCAACCTTTTTGCCCTTTAATTCCTTTCCTAAAGGAGATTCATCTGAAATTTTTCCTTTGCTGGGGTCTGCGCTGTTGGAAGCAACAATTTGATAGGTTAATTCTTCTTCATATTTATTATCATAAAGCTTTATATGAAGTCCGATTTCAACAACATCGGTTGAAAGTGACTCTCTATCAATAATTTCAACATTTTTAAGCATAGCTTCAAGCTGAAGAATTTGGTCCTCAACCATTGCCTGCTCGTTTTTAGCTTCATCGTATTCGCTGTTTTCCGATAAGTCGCCAAATGAGCGAGCGGTTTTAATCTGCTCTGCTACCTCTTTTCTCTTTATGGTTTTAAGATGCTCGAGCTGAAGCTCAAGTTCTTTTACTTCCTCTTGTGTCATTGCCTTTTTTGTGCTCATAATTGTGGTACTCCTTTTATATTAAATTAATTATTTAGCGCTTTTACAACAGAAATTGCTTTTACGATTTGCGGGTCGGTTGAAAAATCAAGGTCATACCAAAGCTTTTCCTGCTCGGCTGTCAGCTCTACAACAAAATCAGGCTTTAAGCCGACACCGTTAAAGTTTTCAGAGGTTGGCGGATTAAACTTTCCAGTTGTAATTTTAATTGCCGAGCCATCTGAAAGCTGATAAATATCCTGCATAACGCCCTTTCCATAGGTGTTTGCGCCTACAAGCTTAGCCTTATTATAATCTCTTAAAGCAGCTGCAAAAAGCTCGGAAGCACTTGCGGTGTTTTTATTAACAAGCACAGATATAGGAAGATTTACCTCTGCACTGTCTGATTTATACATAACTTTAGTTTCATTATCCTTATTTGTGCTTGAAACTATTGGACCCTCGGGCACTATCATATCAATAATTTTAGCAACCGATTTCATAGTTCCGCCACCGTTATTTCTCACATCTATAACAAGACCTGCCGCACCCGAGGAAACAGAAGAAGCGAGTGCCGATTCAAACTGCTCAACAGTGTTTGTATTGAAATCCTTAATTTTAATATATGCAATATTATCATCAAGCATTTGTGATTCTACGCTTGGAACAGTTACCTTACGTCTTGTAATCTCAATAACGCTGTCCTCACCTGCGCGTCTAACTGTTACCGTAACGCTTGTACCTGCATCACCTTTAATTGCATTAACAGCCTCACTGTATTTAGTAAGAGCATCTATTTCGCCTACCTTGACAATTTGGTCGCCCTTTAAAAGCCCCGAAATTTCAGCAGGTGAATCAGGATAAACCGATAAAATCTTTATATAGCCCTCAACATCCTTTACAATATCAACGCCTATACCGACAGCATTTCCGTTCAAATCAGCTTTAAGGTCGCTATATTCATCAGCCGGATAATACTCGGCATAGATATCCGAAATGCCATAAGCAAAGCCTGTTGAAAGGCTGTCAAGCAAGGTTTTTTCATCTATTTCGCCGTTATAGTTTTCACGAACTATTTTATTTATCTCAATAATTTTATCATAGATTGCCTGACGTTCGTTTAAATTTGCTATTTTTGAGTTAAATATACTTGTTGAAAAAACCATTGTTGCGGCAACTGCAACTGCGGCAGCAAGCGCCATTAAAGAAACAGCCATTCCAACCGATATTTTTTTATTCATAATATACCTCCAAGCCTATAGGAGTTTAAAATTTAAAGATAATTTAAGGGGTCGACATTTGTGCCGTTTATATAAACGCCAAAATGCAGATGCGGTCCGGTTGAGTTTCCTGTTGAGCCTATTTGTGCGATTACATCGCCTCTTTTTACAGTTTGTCCAACCTTAACCGAAATAGAACTACAGTGTGCATAAAGTGTTGTATATCCGCCACCGTGGTCAATAATTAAATACTTTCCATAGCCTTTTTTTGCAACATAGGTATGTACAACCTTAATAACAGTACCGCCGTTCGCAGCAACGATATTTTTACCATAAATATTGGCACCCGAAATGTCTATTCCTGTGTGCCAGTTTTTCTGGCCGTAAAGTGTACGCCAACCAAAACGCGAGGTAATAGTTGTATAGTTAGGCACCGGCCACTTAAGCTTACCGCCGGCATAATCGCCGTTTACGCCGTTTTCTCTAAGCATTTCTTCGATTTCGGCGTCGATTTTTTCCATTTCTTTATTTATTTGAATTTGCTGTTGTTTAAGGCTGTTTTCTTCCTTTGTGAGCGTATTTAAAAGCTGCTGACTTTGTTTATACTGTGAATCTAAGCTACTCTTTTTAGAAACCATTGTTTGCTGATTTGCTTCAACCTTTAGCTTATTGGTTTCTATTTTTTGTTTTGCCGCAACAATGCTGTTTTTATCTGTATTGAGCTTTTGCATAAGCTTTTTATCGTTTTCGGCAAGGCGCTTCATATATTCGGTGTTACGCATAAAATCCGAAAAGCTTTGAGATTTAAAAATAACCTCCCAAACCGATGCATCACCTGCCATATACATTGAGCGAAGGCGTGCCTTGTAAAGCTCATCATTTTGAGAAATTTCATCTTCCTTTTCAGAAAGAAGCTTTTGATTTTCAGCAATTTCTTTATTTAAAAGTGTTATTTGACTGTTTAAATTTGATATTTGTTCTTCTACCAATGTTATCTGCTTATCAAGCTGATTTTTATATTTAAGCTGCTCATTTTTCTTGTTTTGAGTAGAAGTCATATCTTTTTTGAGCTGATTTAGCTCTTTTTCAAGCTGGCTGTATCTGTTTTCGAGGCTCTCGTAATCCGCCGCATTTGTTTTTATAGGCGAATAATTACCAAAGGAGATTACGCAGATTACAACGCTTAAAAGGGTACAAACTGCTTTTAAAAGTCCCTTATTTTTTAACATCTGGTTTCACCTCCGTAAAGCTTACACCTTAAGGTGTTTTCTGATGCTTATAACACTGCCTAAGCTACCTACAAAAGCTCCCATAAAAAGATAGACCAAAAATAATGGGAAGCCTATGCTTTTGAAGCTTATCAGTGCATCAGCGGCGGTTCTCATAAACACCGACATATCAGCTGAAAGTCCGCTGTAAATTCTCGAGTATAGCGCCCAGATAATTAAAAATGCTACCAATGCTGAAATTGCGCCGATTATAATTCCCTCAACTATAAAGGGAAGTCTTATAAATCCATTTGTGGCACCCACATATTTCATTATATTAATTTCACGTCTTCTGCTGAAAACGGTGATTTTAATTGTGTTCATAATAATAACAAAGGATACTGCCAAAAGCGCGATAATTAAAACAATTCCTCCAACTGTAACGCCGCTGTCAATCTTCATCATAACCTCGGCTATATCGGTGGGGGCATCGACCTTATAAATACCTGAAATACCCTTTATAAGCTCTACATCCTGTTTTAATATTTCGGCGTCTTTAACCTTTATTCTGTAAGATGCGGGGAAAACGCCCTCGTTTTCATATCCCTCTAAAAGCTCGCCGAGCTTATCCTTTTGGTCCTTAAAAGCTTGTTCCTTTGAAATATATTCAACCGAAACAACATTTGGAAGTGCTCTAATCTGTCTGTCGATTTGAGCTTCCCTGCCTGCTTCTATTTCATCATCAACATAGGCAACAATTTCATTTTGCTGCTGAACTGCGCCCATAATATTTTTAATATTCGCCGAAAACAGTGCCGCAACTCCCACTATGATAAGGCAGGCTGTAAGCACGCCGACAGAGGCAAGCGACATTGCTTTGTTAACATAGGCATTCTTTACGCCCTGTTTAAAAAGATATGTAAGGCTTCCTATTCTCATAGGGCACCTCCCTTAACGCTTATATCGGAATCAAGCTTACCTTTTCTTATGGTTATAACTCGTTTACCAAATTCGCGTACCAATCTATGCTCGTGAGTTACCATTAAAATGGTTGTGCCGCAACGGTTGATTTCGTTTAAAAGCTCAACTATCTCATAAGACATTTGAGGGTCAATATTACCTGTTGGCTCGTCGGCTATGATAAGTGCGGGATTATTTACAAGCGCCCTTGCAAGCGCAACCCTTTGCTGCTGACCGCCCGAAAGCTGATAAGGATAGCTTCTTGCTTTATCTGCAAGACCGACAAGCTGAAGCACATAAGGAACCCTGCGTCTTATATTTTTACTTGGAACATTTGTAACTCTTAAAGCAAACTCGACATTTTCATATACAGTCATACTGTCGATTAGCCTGAAATCCTGAAAAACTACGCCCATTGAACGCCTGAGCTCAGGAATATCCTTAGGCCTTAAATCCGAGAGCGAATAGCCATTAACGGTTATACTTCCCGAGCTTGGCATTTCCTCTCTCAGAAGGAGCTTTAAAAGTGTACTTTTACCGGCGCCTGATGCGCCTACTATAAAGGCAAATTCACCTTTTTTTACAGAAAAACTTACGTCGTCAATCGCCTTGGTGCCGTTTGAATATATTTTTGTTACAGAATCGAAATTTATCAATTCAATGCACCACCTTATCTATAATAAATTTATTTGGCGGGCCCATTTAAAGTCCGCCAAATATATAAAAATTAATATTTAACCGGATTTGCTACTAAATATTTCTTAACCATAAGAGCGACCTTAAAGATTATAGCATCATCAAACTCGCGAAGCTCAAGTCCGGTGTATTTTTTGATTTTTTCAAGTCTGTACACCAGTGTGTTTCTGTGTACGAAAAGCTTTCTTGAAGTTTCGGAAACATTGAGGTTATTTTCAAAGAATTTTTGAATTGTGAAAAGGGTTTCCTGGTCAAGACTCTCTATTGAGCCCTTCTTAAATACTTCCTGCAAAAATGCTTCACAAAGGGTTGTGGGAAGCTGATAAATAAGCCTTGCAATACCAAGATTGTCATAGCTTACAATTACCTTTTCAATGTCAAACACCTTTCCTACCTCTAAAGCTATCTGGGCCTCTTTATAGGAACGTGTTAAATCCTTAATGCTTGAAACAACTGTGCCGATACCAACAGTGGTTTGTGTGTAAAACTCGCTGTTTAATGTGTCGACTATTGAGCGCGCGAGCTTTTCTAAATCGCGTGTTTCAATATCTGATTTAATTTCCTTAACAAGCACAACCTCTTTTTCGCTTATGTTAAGCACAAAATCCTTTTGCTTTTCAGGGAAAAGATTTTGAATAACATCATAAACCGAAACATCGTTATCCGAAAGAACCTTTATTAAAATAACGGCTCTGCTGACGTCGGTGTTAAAATGAAATTCTCTTGCCTTTAAGAAAACCTCACCAGGAAGAATATTATCAAGTATTACATTTTTGATAAAGTTGTTTCTGTCGTATTTCTCGTCATAATACTGCTTTATATTGCCAAGAGAAATAGCAAGAATATTTGCATAGCGAGCGGCTATTTCGTCCCCGCCCTCAACAAAAACAGCAAAGCCCGATTTTGTTATTCCGCCAAAGGACTTGTATGTATATCCGTCTCTTACAAACGCCTCAGATGTATCTGCAATATCAAGAAGCACAAATTCGTTTGACTCGCCTATTTTTGCTGAGTTACTGCAGGCAACTACAGTGGCAGTTGAGTCTACAACGCCGATTATTCTGTCAATTGACACCTTCATTTGTGAAATTACATCTTTAAAAAGTTTGTTTGACATTTACTTAAACCTCTCTTTGCAACAAAGATAAAAACGGCTTTTATCCCGTTTTACTCTAAATGCGTTTTTGTTCAATTTGCACATATTTTTAGTAACATATTTATTGTACATAAAAATTAATCATTTTGCAAGTAATTTTGTTGTTTATTTAAATAAAATTCACGAATTTCCCAAATTTTAGCTAATAATAGTGGTAAAAAGTTCGCAAAATCGCATTTAAAAGCCGAGCCTTTTTTAAGCTCGGCAAAAAAAATCGTCATTTTTACTCATATTGAGTTTAGATACAAAGGATTATTAATATTACCTTTTAATTTTTTTCTGTCAAATCTTAAATTTTTATCAGCTATAACAAAGCTAAGCTCGCTGTCATTTGTAATGATACAATTATTCATTATTATACTGTTTACAACCTTACAGCCGCACTCTATTTTTACTCCGCTGAAAATTATACTGTTTTCTACATAGCCGTCTATAATACAATTTTCGCCTATAACTGAATTTTTAAGCTTGCTGTTTTGTTTATATACGGTGGGCATAAGGTCGGTTTTGCGGGTTATTAAATTATTAAAGATTTGTTCGTCGCTTTTTAAAATTGCAAAGCTTACTGAATAATAATCATTAAGAGAAGCTATTTTATATATTTTTTCTTTAACATCAAAAGCAAAAATTTTAAGTTTATTTGCAGCCTTTTTTAATATATCCTCGCTAAAACTTTTAAGGTTATTTTTAATTGAATAATCTATTATTTTTAAAACAAGCTCACGCTTTATAAAAAAGACATCAAGATAAAAGTTGTCACCTGAAAAGTTATAAATCTCTCCGTTTTCATAGGTGCCAACCGAAAAATCCGCTTTTATTGTTTGCTTGCTTGTTAAAAGCGTAATGTCGGCATCTTTTTCGAGGTGAAAACAAAATGCTTTATTCAAATCTATAATTGACACCAAATTACAGTCGCAAAGCACCACCGTTTGAGCAGACGACTCGGCTATAAACTCGCGGGCATTAAAAAGTGCCTCAAGTCTGTTTTTATAGATTTTATTTTTCTCTTTTTCAAAGGGTGATATTATTAATACACCGCCGTTTTTTCGCTTTAAATCCCACTCGGCACCATCGGAAATATGGCTTACGAGCGAACGGTAGTTATATTTTGTAATAACACCCACAGCCTCGGGCCTTAAGGGAGAAAGATTTGAAAGTGAAAAATCCACAAGTCTGTAATTTGCCATAAACGGCATAGCAGCAAAGGTTCGATTTTGCGTAGCCTTACTGAGAGATTGGTCGTGTATATTTGAAAAAACTATTCCGAGAATTTTATCCTTCATTTTTTATTTCCTCTTTAATGGGACAAAGCGGCATTTTGTCCCCTGTCTGAACACTGCAGCGAGTTTTAATATTTGCGGCTATAACAGCAATTTCACCGTTTTTCCCTACTACACTTGTCGACTTTTTAACCCTCGCATCATTTGCAATAATGGCATTATGAACCCTTGCATTTTCCTCTACCACAGCATTTGACATTATAATACTGTTTATAATTTCGGCGCCGCTTTTTATCTCTGCATTTTCGAAAACAAGGCTGTTTTTAACAGTTCCTAAAACACGTGCCCCATTTGAAACAAGCGAATTTGAAATTTCGGCGCCGTCTTTTATCAAATGAGGTTTATATGAGCTGTTCTTGGTGTAAATTTTTTTATTCTGCAAGCCTCTTTCCAAAACATCCATATTAGCCTTCCAAAAGCTTTCAGAGGTGCCGACATCTCTAAAATATCCGTTAAAATCGAATGAAAAAACCTTTTCATTTTGCTTTAACATTAAAGGAATTATATCTTTTCCAAAGTCGTGATTACTCTTTTCATTTTGAAAATCCTGCTTTAGATATTTTTTAAGCTTTCTGAAATTAAAAACATAGACTCCCATAGAAGCCCTGTCACTTTTAGGCTTCTTTGGTTTTTCTTCAAAAGAGATGATTTTATTATTTTGGTCCTTTAAAATTATGCCGAATCTTTTTGCATCTTTAATATCAACCTGCGTTGTGCAGATAGTAAGGTCTGCCTTTTTAGAGTTGTGAAAATCTATAAGCTTACTATAATCCATAAAATATATATGGTCCGCTGACAAAATAAGCACACACTCGGGCTCGAAACGATTTAGAAAGTTTAGGTTTTTATAAACAGCATCGGCTGTGCCAGAGTAGAAATTGCCTCCGCAAAGCTCTGTATAGGGCGGCAAAACATAAAGTCCGCCGTTTTTTAAATTCAAGTCCCACGCCTCACCCGAGCCTAAATATTCGTTTAATTCAAAGGGCTGATATTGAGTAAGCACGCCTACTGTATCAATATCCGAGTTTTTTAAATTTGAAAGGGTAAAATCAATTATTCTGTATTTACCTCCAAAGCTGACAGCCGGTTTTGAACTGTTTTTAACAAGCGGAAAAAGTCGTTTACCCTGCCCTCCGGCAAGCAGCAGGGCCACACATTTTGGCTTCATTTTTAAAAATTTTACCCTCCTTTTAGGTGTTTTTATATTATTTGTATTTATTTTTACCTAATATGCCGTTTTTATTTGATTTTTTTATAAAAAAGTTGTATAATAATTTTAATTAACTTAAAGGAGTTTTAGTCATGTCCAAAAAGTTTTATATCACCACTGCGATTGCCTATACTTCACGCAAGCCGCATATTGGTAACACATACGAAATTGTACTTACCGATGCCATCGCAAGATACCGCAGAATGCTCGGCGACGATGTATTCTTTTTAACCGGTACAGACGAGCACGGACAAAAAATAGAAAACTATGCAAATGAAGCAGGCATTTCGCCTCAGCAGTATGTTGACGGTGTTGCAGGTGAAATTCGTGCCATTTGGGACCTTATGAACACCTCTTACGATAAATTTATAAGAACAACCGATGACTATCACGTTAAGGCAGTTCAAAAGATTTTCAAAAAGCTTTACGAGCAGGGCGACATTTACAAAAGCGAATACGAGGGACTTTACTGCACCCCCTGTGAATCGTTCTTTACAGAAACTCAGCTTGTTGACGGCAAATGCCCCGACTGTGGCAGAGAGGTTACAAAAACAAAGGAAGAGGCTTATTTCTTTAAGCTTTCAAAATACACCGACAGACTTATAAAATACATTGAGGAAAACCCCAATTTCATTCATCCCCCTGCGCGCAAAAATGAAATGATTAACAATTTCTTGAAACCGGGGCTTCAAGACCTTTGCGTTTCAAGAACCTCGTTTAAATGGGGCGTTCCCGTTACATTTGATGACAAGCACGTTATTTATGTTTGGATTGACGCGCTTTCAAACTACATTACAGCCTTAGGCTACACACCCGACGAGCAGGGCGAGCTTTATAACAAGTACTGGCCTGCTGATGTGCATATTATAGGTAAAGATATTTTAAGATTCCACACACTTTACTGGCCTATTATGCTTATGGCATTAGGTCAGCCGCTTCCCAAACAAGTGTTTGGTCACCCCTGGCTTTTATCAGGTAATGATAAAATGAGTAAGAGCAAGGGTAATGTTATTTATGCCGACGATTTAGTTTCATACTTTGGCGTTGATGCCGTAAGATATTATGTTTTAAGCGAAATGCCTTATGCACAGGACGGCAATATAACATATGAAACTATTATTGCACGCTTTAATTCCGACCTTGCAAACACCCTTGGAAACCTTGTAAACCGCACTATTGCAATGACTAACAAATATTTTGATGGTGTTGTTACAAAAACAGGTGTATCTGAGGCTGTTGACAGTGAGCTTATAAATGAAGCTCTCGCGGCATCAAAGAAAATTGAAGGGCTTATGGAAGAGTTCCACGTTGCTGACTCTCTTGATGTTGTTCTCGATTTGGCACGCCGCTGCAACAAATACATTGATGAAACTATGCCTTGGGCATTAGCTAAGGATGAAGCAAAGGCCGACAGACTTAAAGAGGTTTTATATAACCTTACAGAGTCGATTAGATTTATCTCTGTTTTAATAGCGCCCTTTCTTCCCGAAACCTCAGACAAAATTTTAGCTCAGCTCGGAAATCCCGTGGCTACCTATGAGTCACTTTGTCAGTTTGGAAAAATCGAAAGCGGACACCGTGTAAATGCTGCAGAAATTATCTTCTCGCGCATTGATGCCGATAAAAAAATGGCTGAAATAGAAGCTGACATTGATGCAAAGTACGGCAAAAAAGAGGAAAAGCCCGAAGGTCTTGCACTTATTGGAATTGACGACTTTTCAAAGGTTGAATTAATTGTGGGCGAAATTAAAGCCTGCGAGCCTATTAAGAAATCTAAGAAGCTTTTAAAGCTAAAGGTTTTTGACGGCTATGATGAGCGTCAGGTTTGCTCGGGAATTTCAGAATACTATAAACCTGAGGAGCTTATCGGAAAGAAAATCATTTTAGTTTCAAATTTAGCTCCCGTTAAGCTTTGTGGAGAAGAAAGCTGCGGTATGATTCTTGCCGCTGACGACAAGGACAGCGTTAAGGTTATCTTTATCGACGATTCTATCTCGGCAGGAAGCCGCATTAGGTAATAAATATGGCAGAAATTTTTGATTCACATTCACATTATTACAACACCCGCTTTGACAACGACCGTAAGGAAGTTTTAAACGGACTTAAGGATAAGGGTGTAGGCTTGGTGCTTGTTGCCGGCTGTGACATTGAAAGCTCTAAAAAGGTTTCACAGATGTGCCGCGACTATAACTTTGTGTTTGGAAGTGCAGGGGTACACCCCACCGATTCTATCAGAGTAACAGGTGACTATTTAAGCGAGCTTAGAAAGCTGTTTTCAGAAAATCCCAAGCTTGTTGCTGTTGGAGAAATAGGCTACGACTATTTTTACGACACTCCAAAGGAAATACAGACAAAGTTTTTCAGAGAACAGCTCACTCTTGCAAAGGAGCTTGACAAGCCTGTAATAATTCACTCACGCGAGGCATCACGTGACACGCTTGAGCTTTTAAAGGAGTTTAAGCCAAAGGGTGTAGTTCACTGCTACTCCTCAAGCACCGAGGTTGCCAAAGAAATTGTAAATCTCGGAATGTACATAGGGTTTACAGGTGTTATTACCTTTGACAACGCAAAAAAAGCAAAGGTTACTGCCCGTGAAATTCCATTGGACCGTATTTTAATAGAAACAGATTGTCCTTATTTAGCACCTGTACCATTCCGTGGGCAGAGGTGTGATTCCTCTATGCTCACCTATGTTGCAGATGCTATCGCAGAAATTCGCGGCATTAGTCGCGAAGAAGTTATTAAAGCCTCTTATGACAATGCCATCAGGGCTTATGAAATGGAGAGTCTTATATGACAAATGTATTTTCAGTTAATGACGCAGAATTTTTAAACAAAATCACAGAGCAAACAAAAGCAGCTGTTTCGGAGCTTCTTTCAAAAGCAAAGGCAGAAAAGGGCGACGTTTTTGTTGTTGGATGCTCATCAAGCGAGGTGCAGGGAGAGAAAATCGGAAGTCACTCAAGTCTTGATGTTGCCGATGCAATTTTTAAAGGCATCTACCCTGCCGTTACAGAAGCAGGTCTTTACCTTGCAGCCCAATGCTGCGAGCATTTAAACCGCGCTATCATAATAGAAAAAGAGGCAGCCTTAAAATATGGCTACCAAATTGTTAATGTAATGCCTCAAGCAAAGGCAGGCGGCTCGTTTTCAACCATCTGCTATGAGAGATTTAAAGATGCTGTTGCTATTGAAAATGTTAAAGCAACAGTAGGTCTTGACATCGGACTTACAATGATAGGAATGCACATGCATTCGGTTGCAGTTCCTGTCAGACTTGAAATTAAAAAAATCGGAGAAGCAAACATAGTTGCCGCAAGAGTCAGACCCAAATTTATTGGCGGCTCAAGAGCTGCTTACAACGAAAAATTACTGTAAATTTTAATATATCCCATTATAAAGAACGGTGACGCATGAATCCGAAACTCAGAGAAAAAACCATAGAATCGCTTTCGGCGGTTTTGCCTAAAGAAAAAAGATATTATGAAGGCTATTGTCGATAAATGTGGTTCCAACACCGATGCAGACGGTATGGTGGTTTCCATTCCCGTTGATAGTGTTGAAGGCATTTATAAAGACTAAAAAATAAAACCCCCGACACAGTCGGGGGTTTTATTTTTTATATTATCAAATTAAGTAGCTCTTCTAAGGTTATGCCACTTATATAGTCACTTAAATTAAAGGCTGAAAGCGCTGCTTTTAGCTCTTTTTTTTG
>JAFSGZ010000014.1 GCA_017440545.1 Oscillospiraceae bacterium | reverse complement strand
TTTGTTGGCTTCTGTCACAGGGCTTATAGAGATTATAGGAACACTTATAGGATATTTTGCAGTGAGTATTTCAACAGCGATACTCCCCTTTGCCCTAAGCTTTGCAGGTGGCACTATGCTTTATATAATCAGCGACGAAATGATACCCGAAACCCACGCGCACGGCAACCAAAGGTCTGCCACCTACGCATTACTCGTAGGTTTTTGCTTTATGCTGTTAATAGATACTATGTTTGGTTAAGGTTTTAAAAAACTTATAATGCGAGTAAAAACTAAAAACAATTTTAAATACAACGAAAGTTAAGGGTGTGTATTATTTGAAAAAGTTTGAGGGTATGCTTTTTTGCACCGACCTTGACGGGACCCTTTATGACGATAACAAAACTGTATCAAAGAAAAATCTTGATGCCATTGAGTATTTTAAAAACGAGGGCGGTCTTTTTACATTTATTACAGGCCGACCCCCTTATATATCCAAAGATGTATATAATTTAATAAAGCCAAATGCGCCTTTTGGTTGTATTAACGGCGGCGGAATTTATGACGGCGAGGCTAATAATTATCTTTGGAATGTAGAGCTTCCCGATACAGTAATTGAAGTAGTAAAAGAAATAGATAAGAAACTGCCCGAAATATCTGTTATGTACAATGCAAAAAAATGTGTGTACTTCTACAAAGACAATTCTGCTTCAAAGCGTCATAGGGAGCTTACAGGGCTCGAAAATATGCCCTGTTATCACTATGAGGATATCAAGGAACCTGTTTTAAAAATTGTGTTTGCCCACCAAGATGAAAAACAAATTTTGGCTCTGGCAGAGCTTTTAAATAATCATAAAATGGCAAAAAATTTTAGCTTTACACGCTCCGAAAGGGCTTTTTATGAGCTACTACCTAAAGGTGTAAGCAAGGGTGCTGCACTTTATAAAATGGCAGAGCTTCTTAATGTAGATATTAAAAAAACAATCGCCGTCGGCGATTACAACAACGACGCCTCGATGATAAAAGCGGCCGGAATCGGCTTTGCTGTTAAGAATGCTGTTAATGAGGCAAAAGCCGCTGCCGATTATATCACTGTAAGCAATAACGAGGATGCAATTTACAAAATTGTTGAAGGCCTTGATAAAGGTATTTTTACACTTTAAATTAATAACTTACACTAAAAACAGACATCTCATAGGATGTCTGTTTTTTATCTTTAATAATTTAAAAAGATGTGGTACAATAATATTAGATTTAAAGAAAGGGGCGGCGTGGCGATGGAGAGAACGTTTATTGCGATAGATTTAAAATCCTTCTATGCCTCGGTTGAGTGTGTTGAGCGAAATTTAGACCCGATGACAACAAACCTTGTAGTTGCCGACCTTTCGCGAACAGAAAAAACCATTTGTCTTGCCGTTTCGCCCTCGCTTAAAAGCTTTGGTATATCGGGGCGAGCCCGTCTTTACGAGGTTATAAGCCGTACTGCATCGGTAAATGAAGAAAGGCTGTCTCGCGCGCCACGGCGCACCTTTTTGGGAGAGAGCTTTGATATAAACGAGCTTAACAAAAACAGGGCACTAAAGCTTGACTATATAATTGCGCCGCCTCGAATGGCGCTTTATATGGATTACAGCGCTAAAGTTTACAGCGTCTATCTTAAATATTTTTCAAACGAGGACATTCACCCCTACTCAATAGATGAGGTGTTTATTGATGCTACCCATTATTTAAAAAGCTACAATATGACACCTTATGAGCTTGTTAAAAAGATTTTAGCCGACATTTTAGAAACAACGGGGCTTACTGCCGCTGCAGGAATAGGTACAAATCTTTACCTTTGCAAAATTGCGATGGATTTGGGTGCCAAAAAAATCCCGAATACAAAAGGTAGTGAGCGCATTTGCGAGCTTGACGAAAGACTTTATCGCACACTTTTGTGGGACCACAAGCCCATTACTGATTTTTGGCGTGTGGGCGGCGGAATTAAAAAACGGCTTGAAGCACACGGACTTTTTACAATGGGCGATATTGCTAAGCTTTCCTCAACGCCGCAGGGGCAGGAAATTTTATACAAGGAATTTGGCGTTAATGCCGAATATTTAATTGACCACGCCTGGGGCTATGAAAACGCAGAGATAGCCGATATAAAGGCGTATAAACCAAAATCGCAAAGCAGCTCTATCGGTCAGGTTTTAAGAGAGCCTTATGATTTTGAAAAAGCAAAGCTTGTAGCTCTTGAAATGGCAGAAACGCTTGCCCTTTCGCTTGTTTCTAAATCTCTTGAAACAAATCAGATTGTGCTGACGGTGGGTTATGACATAGAAAATGTTAAAAACCCGCATTTTCGTGAAATGTACGGCTCTACAGAGCTTGACAGATATGGCAGAGAAATTCCAAAGGGCGCTCACGGCAGCTTTAACCTTAAATTCTACACCGCCTCAACACATCTTTTAACAGAGGCTACCGAGAGTTTATTTGAAAAAATAGTAAACCCTGATTTACTTGTTCGCCGCATAAATTTAACGGCTACCCACGTTTTAAAAGAAGGTGAGGTTGTAAGGCAGACAGAGCAGCTTTCAATTTTCTCTGAGGACAACGAGCAGAGCGATAGTGAGAAGAAATTTTTAAAACGCGAAAAAAATATGCAAAAAGCGATGCTTGATATAAAAGAAAAGTACGGCAAAAATGCCATACTCAAAGGACGAAATTTAAAGGAGGGCGCAACCGCCCGCGACAAAAACTCGCAAATCGGCGGTCACAAGGCGTAAAAATGAGCAGTATTACCCGTGATTTTACAAAAGGAAGTATTCCAAAACAGCTTTTAGAGTTTTCGGCTCCGCTGTTTTTAGCAAGTCTTTTACAGATAGTCTATAATATGGTTGATATGATAGTTGTCGGTCAGGTTATGGGTGAAAAAGGTCTGTCTGCCGTTTCTGTCGGCGGTGACGTTTCAAATATGCTCTTATTTTTAGGTATGGGACTTAGCAACGCAGGGCAGGTTATCATAGCCAAATATTTAGGAGCGCAAAAGAAAGAGCTACTCGGAAAATTTATTGCAACTATGTTTTCCTTTTTAGCCATTTCGGCAGTTGTTTTAAGCTTAGTGTGCGGCATTTTTACAAACGAGTTTTTAATATTAATGAATACACCAAAAGAAGCCTTTAGTGAGGCTTACAACTACTCTATAATTTGCATTATCGGAATGGTTTTCATTTTTGGCTACAATGCTGTCAGCGCAACTTTAAGAGGCCTTGGCGACTCGAGACACCCCTTTGTGTTTATAGCAATAGCCGCCTTAATGAACATAGCTCTCGACATTATTTTTGTAATTTTCTTTAATATGGGTGCAGGCGGTGCCGCCCTTGCAACAGTTATGAGCCAATGCGCAAGCTTTGTTATTTCTGTAATTTTCCTTTACAAAAAACGCCATGAGCTTGGTTTTGAAATAAAGACGCGCGACTTTTTACATATCGACAAAGCCCTTTTAATAGAGCTTTTAAAATTAGGACTTCCTATGGCAATTAAAAGTGCCTCGATACATTTCTCAAAGCTGTTTGTAAACTCATTTATAAATTCCTATGGCGTTGCTGTGTCGGCTTTTTCGGGAATCGCAAACAAGATAAGCAGTATAAGCAATCTGCTTTCCAACTCACTTAACACCGCGGGTTCCTCAATGGTGGGACAAAACATCGGCGCTAAAACATATAAGCGTATTCCAAAAATCCTATTAACCATTTCTGCCGCCACAATTTCCTTGGCAATAATTATGACGGGTGCAATTTATCTCTTCCCAACACAAATTTTCAGCATATTTACAGATAAAGGCTCTGTTTTAAAAATTGCCCTTGAATATCTTCCCGTTGTGGCTCTAATCTTTTTCGGAAGTGCTTTAAGAGCACCTGCAAACGCCATTATAAACGGAAGCGGAAACTACAAGGTAAACTTTTTAACGGCCATTTTAGACGGCATTGTTATGAGAATAGGTCTTTCGGTTGTTTTCGGCCTGTTACTCAAGATGAAATACTTCGGCTTTTGGCTTGGCGATGCCCTTGCAGGCTTTACCCCCTTATTTATCGGAATAGTATTTTACTTAAAAGGAAGCTATAAAAATGAACATTAAACTAAATTTTATAAAAGAGGGAAACGGCTCTCCCCTTGTGCTTCTTCACGGAAACGGCGAAAGCTTAAGCTACTTTGAAAAGCAGATAGAATATTTTAAAAGCTTTTACACCGTTTATGCCATTGACACAAGAGGTCACGGTCTTTCTCCTCGCGGAGAGGCTCCCTTTACCCTTTCACAGTTTTCTCTCGACCTTAAAGACTTTTTAGACAGTCAAAATTTAAAGGATATTGTTCTTTTAGGCTTTTCCGACGGTGCAAATATTGCACTACATTTTGCCCTTAAAAATCAAGACTACCTTAAAGCACTTATTTTAAACGGCGGAAATTTAAACCCCCGCGGTGTTAAAAGAAGTGTTCAGCTCCCCATCGAGATAGGCTACTTTTTTGCAAAGCTTTTTAAAAATCACAAAAAGCGCGAGCTTTATTCCCTTATGGTAAATGAGCCAGACTTTAAAGAAAGTGAGCTTTCAGCTATCCATGTGCCAACCCTTGTAATTGCAGGCACAAATGATATGATTAAGCAAAGCTGCACACAAAAAATACATAGCTTTATAAAAGGCTCAACCCTTAAAATAATAAAAGGCGACCATTTTATT
Source organism: Oscillospiraceae bacterium (assembly GCA_017440545.1). Taxonomy (GTDB): domain Bacteria; phylum Bacillota; class Clostridia; order Oscillospirales; family Ruminococcaceae; genus SIG578. The sequence goes on along the minus strand of JAFSGZ010000014.1, from coordinate 1,126 downwards.
GCAAACAAAAACAGCGATGAATTTAACGGCGCGGTTAAATGCTTTTTAGACGGGGTAAAATAATATGGACAAATCCTTTAGAGATGAAATTTTAGTCTATGCCAAAGAAACCTATCAAACCCTGCCCGAATATCCGTGGGATACAGCGCCAAACTATGCTGTGCTTCGACACAGCCAAAACCAAAAATGGTACGCCGTTATTTTAGATGTGCCACGCTTTCGGCTTAATTTAGATGGCGAAGGTAAAATTGACATTTTAAACATAAAGCTCGACCCCATTTTAGTAGGCTCACTGCGATTAGAGAAAGGCTTTCTCCCCGCCTACCATATGAACAAGGAGCGCTGGATTAGTGTGCTTCTTGACGGCAGCGTGCCGTTAGATAAAATTTACTTTTTACTAAATGAAAGCTACATACTGACTTTAAACCCAAAAAAGAGGAAAAAATAATGAGACGTTATGATGATATTATAAATTTAAAATATCCTCTGCCTCACACAAAACGGCTGATTGACAAAAAGGAGCGTGCAGGGCAGTTTTCGCCCTTTGCCGCACTTGAGGGCTACGGCGACGCTGTTTTGGAAACGGCTCGATACACCGAGCGCGAGCGCGAATTTGACGACGATTTTTTAGAGAACCTAAACCGCACCCTTTCCTACATTCGCGATAACATATCTTTAAAGCCCCTCGTTAATGTAACCTATTTTGTAAAAGATAAGAAAAAAGACGGCGGCAGCTACAAAAATTTAGAGGACTGTGTGCTTAAAATAAACGAGGCAGAAAACGCTCTTGTTTTTAAAAACACCTCTGTCCCCATCTCAGACATCGCCTTTATAACACTTATAAAATAAAAAAGGCAAGGAAGCTTTTAAGCTTCCTTGCCTTTTTATAAAGAAGAATAAACAAGCCTTAGGCTAATTTGTCTGTATTTGAAGGGGGATTTTGCATTTCATTATTAGGTAGCTGCGGCATATTGCCATCAGGTGCCTGTGGCATTTCTCCCCTATCTCCTCTGAAATTATTTATACCGAGAAGATTTAAGACATCCTCAAGCGTTGCATCGTCGGGGAGTTTTTCGACTTGCTCTTTAAATTCCTTTAAATCAAAATCGCTATTTTCTGTGTTAAA
>JAFSGZ010000013.1 GCA_017440545.1 Oscillospiraceae bacterium | reverse complement strand
TGACATCGTCGTGCCCGCAGCTATGACCGAAAAGGAGCGTAAAGCGCTCGTTTTAGAAATTTCAAACAATATAAAAGCCATAAATGAAATATACGTCTGCGTAATAAAGGTCGACACCGACTACACAGGCGAATAAAAAAAAGCTCTCGCACAGCGAGAGCTTTTTTTATTTAGTTCATTTACAAAAATACATCAAATAAACAGATATTATAAACACCGATAAATATATAAAATACATATATTTTTTAGACAATACTCTTTCAAAGACAGTTACTGTTTCTTTTCCAAAGAGAATGTCAATAACCAATAGAATACAATAAAAAGCTATGCCAAAGAATAATGGAATAGAAAATTTATTGTAATTACTAGCGGTTATAAAATCAAGCTGCAAAATAGAAATAAAAGCCCTTGTCATACCGCATCCAATGCATTTAATGCGAAATAAGTTGTAAAAAATACAAAGCGAATGACCATTTGTTATTATAGTTAATAAAGATAGGATACAAAAGAAAAAGGCCGCCCCTGCAAAACTATAGAGGCGGCATAGGTGTTTTTTTATATTATTTTTTAGGTTATGCCAAGGGTTGACCATAACTATCTCTAAATCCACCAGAGAGAATAGAAATTAAATCAATAACAGTACCAACAAAACATAAACCACAGGTAATTAAATGTAAGAAGCCACTTCCTACTTTACCCACATACATTCTGTGAATTCCTGCAAGTCCAAAAAAACCTAAGATACAAAGAATAAGAGCAACAGTTTTACTCTTTCTTGGTCCGTACATTCCGCCTATAACATTTGTGTTTGTATTAACATTATCATTAGTATTAGTAATATTAATGGTTGGGGTGTTGTTAGAATTTTGCTTGGCTTCGTCAAGAACATTTCCAAGGTCTTGCTTACAATACATTCTGCCTTTTACCTCTACAAGACAATCGCTGCAAAAGGGCTTTCCGCAATAAGCACACATACCTTGCGCTTCAACTTCAGGATGGTTGGTACAATTCATTTTTCATTACTCCTATCTTTATTGTCTGTTTCGAAAATGTAGTCTTTTACTTTAAAGAAAATAGTTCTACCGAGGAATAAGAATGCTATTCCTATAATGAAGCAGGAGATAATTCCCCCTATAATCAATACAGGTATCATATTTGAAAAATTTAAATTACGAAAATCAAATAAATTTATATCGGTAGCACCCGCAAGTAGCGCGAAAGTAACGGTCATTATTAAGCATATTAATGCAATAAAAATTAGTAGTAAAATTCCGCTAAAAACCGATCTCTTCTTCAAAGTTATACCTCCTTTCGATATTATGTTATAAATTATAACATATATTTATAACATCTGTCAAGGCATAATATTGATGAGGTGATTTTAAATGAAAGAAAAACTCACCATAAATAAAAAGTTATTAAAGGGGGAGGATGGATATAAAACTTTTTCTATTAGAATAAAAGATGACACAGTAAAAAATTTAGAACGTTTATCGGAAGAAACTAACCGTTCAAGGAATGAACTTATAAATATTCTTTTAGATTACGCAATAAGGAATTGTGAAGTAAAATAAAAAAGACAACCAAAGGAGATGTTTTATAAAGAACATCTCCTTTTTTAATCGATAAAAAATACGGTAGACAACTTCTTTACGAAGCATCTACCGTGCGAAGAGCTTTTTTGTATATTTTATTCTCCAAGCCAGAGGTGTTTTTCTAAATCTACTCTGCCGTCTTCTAAAAAGGTGACGCCCTCGCGCTCTAAAAGCTCCCTTTGGGCGTTTTCGCCGCCAAATACAAAGGCGGGGGCGAGGCGTCCCTCGCGGTTTACAACGCGATGACAGGGGATTTTGATAGGCTCGGGGTTTGCGTGAAGGGCATAGCCTACTATTTGCGCCCTTCTTGGATTTCCCGAAAGGGCGGCAATAAATCCGTAGGTTGCAACCTTGCCCTCGGGAATTTTCAAAACAGCATCATAAATCTTTGAAAAGATGTTTTCCTTCATTTAAAACCTGCCTTTTCGAGTTTTAGTAAATACAACTATGCCGTAAATAAGTGAGGGAATAAGGGTGACAATATAATAATAGGGCTCGAGCAAAAGTCCCCAAATTCTTGTAAAGCCATATATAAAGTAAATTGCAAGTCCAATGCAAAGGGCTATAAGCACCGTGAGCAAAGCATAAACGCCTAAAAATGAAATAAGGCTGAAATAAAGCGCCTTTGAAATGGGAATATCATTTTTGCAAAGCTTTTTGTAATAGGCGGGAATGGCTCTGTTTTCGCAAACCCTCGGTGCAACCAAGGCAGTTTTTAATAAAGCTTCTAATTGCTCATCGCTCATTTCCTCGCCGTTTTTCACAAAAACGCTTTGGAGGTGACGAAGCTTTTTATAAAAAACCTTGTCGCCGCCGTTTTGCTTTATAAATTCAATGTTGCACTCGTCGGGCGCATATTTTTTAGAAACCAAGCCCTTTTTAAGCGGAACATCGCAAATTATAACCTCGGGGGAAACTATCTCGCCGCCGTCAGCTTCCTCTACTTTAAGCGCGGCTTCAATTACAAAAAGGCGGTTTCTTCTTTCCTTTCTGTAGCTTTTATCATTTAGTCTGTAGCCTTCTTCTTTTAAAAGAAGGGAAAAGCGCTCTGTAAATTTTTCATTTAAAGCATCTATATTAAGCATTTTGTTTCTCCTTTTTTAGTATTAACAATATAATAGCATTTTATTTTAATATTTACAAGCGGCAGTGATATGTATTATAATAGTGGTAAGTAAATTAAGGGGTGGAAAAATGATTTTTTTATATATAATTTTAGGGCTTTTTATTTTGTTTTGTTTAAGTCTTATGACACGCCGCGCAAGAAAATATCACGTCGAAAATTTTAAAAATCGCTATATTGCCCATAGAGGCTATTTTAATAATGAGGGAGAAGCTCCAGAAAACAGCCTCGCGGCATTTAAGGCGGCAATAGATAAAGGATTTCCGATAGAGCTTGATGTGCAGCTTTCAAAAGAGGGCGAAATAGTTGTGTTTCACGATTTTACACTAAAGCGCGCCTGCTCTGTTGATAAAAAGGTAAAAGAGTTGACGGTTTCTGAGCTTAAAGAGCTTAAGCTTTTTAAAAGCGAGGAAAAAATCCCGACCTTTAAAGAGGTTTTAGACTTTATAGACGGCAGAGTGCCGCTTTTAATAGAATTAAAGGTGTCTAATGTAAGCTTTGAGCTTTCAAAAAGAACGGCAAAGGCACTTGAAAATTACAAAGGCGTTTACAGTATACAGTCATTTAATCCTGTCGCAGTTTTATGGTGGCGACTAAACAAAAAGGAAATAGCACGCGGACAGCTTTCGGGAGAGCTTAAAAAGTTTGACGAGCACCCCGGCGCAATTACCACCTTTTTAATCACCCATCTTATTACAAACATCTTTGTGCTGCCCGATTTTGTGTCTTTTAAGTTTGAGGACAGACATCTTTTGTGCTATAAGCTGTGCAAGGCGATATATCGTCCCTTTACATTTTGCTGGACAATAAAGAAAAACGAAAATTTAAAGATAGGAGCAAAGGAGTTTGATGGCGTAATTTTCGACTCATGCGAGCCTTCAGATAACAGATTTTAGCATTTACAAAAGTTGACAATTTGCTGTATTTGCAGTATTATATAATAATAACAACACTGACTTTGGAGGACCCCTATGAATAGAGAGAATGAACTTTATACTGCTTGGTTAAATGAAAATTTAGATGACGCTGACCTTAAAGCCGAGCTTTTAAGCATTAAGGACGACAGCGACGCTATTTTTGATAGATTTTATAGAGATTTAAGCTTTGGCACTGCAGGACTTCGAGGAGTTATCGGCGCAGGCACAAACCGTATGAATATCTACACAGTAAGAAAGGCAACACAAGGTTTAGCCGATATGCTAAACGAGAAAAAAGAGGGCGCCTCTGTTGCAATTTCTTATGACTCAAGAATTAAGTCAGACCTTTTTGCAAAGGAAGCCGCAAGAGTTTTAGCCTCAAACGGCATTAAGGTTTATATCACAAACAGATTAATGCCCACCCCCGTGCTTTCGTTCTGCGTAAGAGCGCACAACTGCGACGGCGGTATTATGATAACAGCAAGCCACAACCCCTCGGTTTATAACGGCTATAAGGCTTATGGACCCGATGGCTGTCAGATGAACGAACAGGACTCTGAAAAAGTTTTACATTTTGCAGATAAAACCGATATATTCGGCGCAAACTGCTCGCTTTCCTTTGAAGAGGGACTTGAAAAGGGAATTATAAACTATGTAAAAGAGGAAGTTTACGAGGACTATTATAATAAGGTCCGCTCGCTTGCCGAAGAAAAGGACGCTCCCAAAAAGGCAGGACTTCACATAGTTTACACAGCATTAAACGGAACAGGTAACGAGCCTGTAAGAGAAATCTTTAAGAGAATGGGTATAGATAAGGTAACCGTTGTAAAAGAGCAGGAAATGCCCGACGGTAACTTTACAACCTGCCCCTATCCAAACCCCGAAATCAGAGAGGCATTAACCTTAGGTATTGAGCTTTGCATAAAAGAAAATGCCGACCTTTTAATCGCAACCGACCCTGATGCAGATAGAGTTGGTATTGCCGTTAAGGATAGCGACGGTAAATTAAAGCTTTTGAGCGGAAACACTGTTGGCGTATTACTTCTTGACTATTTAGCAAAGAGAAAAACCGAAAACGGTACACTTCTTGAAAACTCAATTTATGTTAAATCAATAGTTTCAACCTCACTTGCCGATAAGGTTGCAGAGAGCTACGGTATTACCCCTGTAAATGTTTTAACAGGCTTTAAGTATATCGGCGAGCAGATTAGACTTTTAGAGGAAAAGGGTGAGGCGGATAGATTTGTTTTAGGCTTTGAGGAAAGTTATGGCTATCTTTCGGGAAGCTTTGTAAGAGATAAGGATGCTGTTATCGGCTCACAGCTTATTGCCGAAATGGCAAGCTATTATAAGCTCTGTGGTAAGAGCCTTTTAGATGTTTACAGCGAAATCGAAAAGAAATTCGGTGTATATTATAATAATGTTAAGAGCTTTACATTTGAGGGCGCTTCGGGTATGGAGAAAATGGCAAACATTATGAAATCACTCCGCAATAATGCCCCCGAGAAAATCGCAGGCTATAAGGTTGTTAAGGTTACAGACTATAAAACCTCCGAGAAAAAGGATATTTTGTCGGGCAAAACCGAGAAGATTTCACTTCCCTCGTCAAATGTGCTTGAATATACACTTGAAAACAACTGTGCTTTAATTGTAAGACCGTCAGGCACAGAGCCTAAAATTAAGTTTTACTACACAATCGTTTCGGACACACAAGAGAATGCAGAGAAGCTTTGCGCCGAAATTTCAAAGGATGCAGAGGCAGAGCTTCTTTAAAAGAATATATTGCCCCGCATTTTAGCGGGGCTTAATTTCTTAAAAGGAGAAGGAATATGAAAAATATCGCAGTTATAACAGGCGCTTCATCGGGAATAGGTTATGAATTTACTATGCAGCTAACCGCTCGCGAGAGCTTTGATGAAATTTGGGTAATCGCACGAAGCAAGGATAAATTAAATTCCCTTAAAGAAAAATTAACTGTGCCCGTAAAGGTGCTGCCTCTTGATTTGGGATTAGAAGACAGCTATGAAAAATATAAGGCGCTTTTAGAAGAGGAAAAGCCTAATATAAAGGTTTTAATAAACTGCTCGGGCTTTGGTAAGTTTGGAAGCTATGAGGAAATTAACACAAAAGACTGCCTTTCGATGATAGATGTAAATGCAAAGGCGCCCGTTGCGCTTTCGGAATATTCCCTTCCTTATATGAAAGAGGGGGCAAGAATTTTGCAGGTTGCCTCAATAGCAGGCTTTCATCCCATTCCTTATCTTAATGTTTACGCCGCTACAAAGGTTTTCTTACTTAACTATTCAAGAGCCTTAAATTATGAGCTCAAAGAGCGTAAAATCACAGTCACCGCTGTTTGCCCCGGCTGGACAAAAACTCCCTTTTTTGATGTTGCAACAGAAAAGGGCGCAAAAACCTCGGTAACGCGATACACAGGTATGCGTACAGCCGCCGAAATAGTTAAAAAGGCACTTGACAGAAGCGAAAAGAAAAAGGACATCGCTGTTTTGGGACTTCAAAATAACGGCCACCGCTTTTTAGCAAAAATCGTGCCATATAGCGCAATTATGAAAATCTGGGACAAAATAAGAAAATAAAGGCGAGGAATTTTAGATGGTAAAGCACATTATTCTTTGGAAATTAAAAAGCGAATTTAATACAGACGAGATAAAAGAGGGAGTTAAAAACTCCCTTGAGAGCCTACTCGGCACTATCCCCGGTCTACTTGAAATAAAGGTCGAAACCGAGAATTTAGAATCATCAAATGCCGATTTGATGCTCTACTCGGTGTTTGAAAGTAAAGCGGCACTTAAAGGCTACTCTGTGCATCCCGAACACGTTAAGGTGGCAGACACCTTTGTTCGCCCCTACACCGAAAGCCGTGCCTGCTTTGATTTTGAAGTGAAATAATTAAAGGAGTAAATGCAAATGAAAAACAGTATTAACTATTCCTACGAGCAGCTGAAAAAATTCTGCACCGATGCATTTTTGAAATTCGGCTTTAATAAAGACGAGTGCGACATAATTGTTGATGTGCTTTTAACGAGCGACCTTTATGGCATCGAATCGCACGGTATGCAGCGCCTTGTGCGCTATCACAAGGGCATAGAAAAGGGCTTAATCAAGGTTGATGCCAAGCCTGAAATCGTGTTTGAAACCCCCGTTTCAGCCGTTATTGAGGGTAATGACGGTATGGGACAGCTCATCGGTCACAAGGCTATGAGTATTGCCATTGAAAAGGCAAAGAAAACAGGAATGGCAATAGTCAGCGTGCGTAACTCCAACCACTATGGTATTGCAGGCTACTATGCAAAAATGGCTTGCAAAGAGGGACTTATCGGTATGTCAATGACTAACTCTGAGGCTATAATGGTTCCCACCTTTGCTAAAAAGGCTATGCTCGGAAGTAATCCTATTGCAATCGCTATGCCTGCAGAGCCCTATGATTTCTTTTTTGATGCTTCTACAACCGTTGTTACACGCGGTAAGCTTGAAATTTACAATAAATTAGACAAACCCCTGCCTGATATGTGGGCACTTGGCGCCGATGGTAAGCGCAGTAGCGATGCTTCGCAGGTGCTTAAAAATATCGTCTCCAAGGCAGGCGGTGGAATTATGCCGCTCGGTGGCGAGAGTGAGCAAAGCGGCAGCCATAAGGGCTATGGATATGGTATGTTCTGCGAGATTTTCTGTTCAATTCTTTCAATGGGACTCACCTCTAACCACACCCACATAGGCGGAAAGGGTGGCACCTGTCACGGCTTTATCGCCATTAATCCCAATATTTTCGGCGATGCAAATGCTATAAAAGAGCACCTATCCACCTTCCTTCAGGAGCTTCGTGATGCTCCCAAGGCAGATGGCGCCTCGCGCATTTACACACACGGCGAAAAGGAAGTTTTCGCTTATAACGACCGCATCGAAAACGGTATAGATGTTAATATCGGCACCGTTGCTGAAATGGTTGACCTGTGTAAGTATTTAAATATGGACATTAAAGAGTATCTTGGAGATGAGGCATTATCCCTCACACTTCAAAAAAGCTCTTACGATATGTAAAAGGAGAAAATTATGGACATCAAACAGAAAGCACTTGATAAACACTATGAATGGCAGGGAAAAATAGAGGTAGTTTCTCGCACACCCGTTAAAAATCGTGAGCAGCTTTCCTTAGCTTACACCCCCGGTGTTGCCGAGCCCTGCCTTGTAATTGAAAAGGATGTTAACAAATCCTTTGAATTAACACGACGCCATAACCTTGTGGCTGTTATAACAGATGGCTCTGCAGTTTTGGGACTTGGCGATATAGGCCCCGAGGCAGGAATGCCGGTTATGGAAGGTAAATGCGCCCTCTTTAAAGAGTTTGCCGACGTTGACGCCTTTCCTCTTTGCATAAAGTCAAAGGACGTTGATGAGCTTGTCAGAACAATTTATCTCATTTCAGGCAGCTTTGGCGGAATAAACCTTGAGGATATTGCCGCTCCACGCTGCTTTGAGGTAGAGCGCAAGCTTAAAGAAATTTGCGACATTCCCGTTTTCCACGATGACCAGCACGGCACCGCAATAGTTGTTGCGGCAGCACTCTTAAACGCCTTAAAGGTTGTTAAAAAGGATATAACCAAAATAAAGGTTGTTATAAACGGCGCAGGCAGTGCAGGCACTGCAATCGGCTTGCATTTATTAAAGCTTGGCGTTAAAAATCTTGTTATGGTAGATAGATTTGGCATTATCTGCGAGGGAATGGAAGGACTTAGCGACGCTCACAAGGAACTCTCCAAAATTACTAATCACGAACATATTGAGGGAAGCCTTGCCGATGCACTTGTAGGCGCTGATGTCTTTATCGGCGTGTCTGCTCCCAACATTGTTTCACCCGAGATGATAGGCACAATGGCAGAGGGCTCTATCGTATTCCCGATGGCAAATCCCAATCCCGAAATACTTCCCGATTTAGCAAAACAGGGCGGGGCAGCTGTTGTGGGCACAGGCCGTTCAGACTATCCCAACCAAATTAATAATGTGCTTGCCTTCCCCGGTATTTTCCGCGGAGCATTGGATGTGCGCGCAAGCGATATTAACGATGAAATGAAGATGGCAGCATCTTATGCTATCGCAGGACTTGTATCCGACGACGAGCTAAATGCCGAGTATATTCTGCCAATGGCTTTTGACGAGCGAATCGGTAAAACCGTAGCCGCGGCTGTTGCTAAGGCGGCAAGAAAAAGCGGCGTCGCAAGATTATAAAAATAAAAAGATGTGTAGAAAACTTCTACACATCTTTTTT
>JAFSGZ010000012.1 GCA_017440545.1 Oscillospiraceae bacterium | reverse complement strand
TGGGTGTAGCTTAGTCGGTTAAAGCGCCAGATTGTGGTCCTGGAGATCGTGGGTTCGAATCCCATCTCCCACCCCATAAAAACAAATGTCCCCTTTTTATAAAGCTGTTATGGTTTTATATTGAGGGAAATTTTATATATTGGGCCGTCGCCAAGGGGTAAGGCAACGGACTTTGACTCCGTCATTCCGGTGGTTCAAATCCACCCGGCCCAGCCAATAATCCTCGTTCGCAAGAACGGGGATTTTTCTTTTTCACTATTATCTCTTCACTTTTCTCTATTCTCTACTGTCAATTTTTGTTAAGTAATAAGTGAGAAGTAAAAGATAATAGATTTCGGTGTTGGCTTTATCGGCAAAATATAAATGATATGTAGCGGTTCGAACATAGTTTTAAATAAAATGTAAAATACACTTGACATTTTTATAATAACGGTATATAATTAAAATTGTAAAGTATACTTTACTTTTTAAGGAGGCGATTGCTTGAATAATAAAATTAAAGATTTAAGAAAAGAACATGGTGTTACACAAGAAGATTTAGCGAATGCTGTAGGAGTAACTCGTCAAACTGTTATTTCATTAGAAAACGGTAAATATAATGCTTCGCTGCAGCTTGCTTATAAGATTGCTAAATATTTTAGTACTACCATAGAAGAAATATTTATTTTTGAGGAGAATTAACCATGGATTTTAGAAAAAAACTTAAAATTAGATTATCTATTGCAATAGGATATATTATTTTAGGTCTTGCAATGATTATTACATTTAATATAATTAAGACTGAAAATGAATTTTTATCATCGTTTGGCTTTGCGCTCATTGTAATTGGAATTGTTCAAATAAGAAAATATATTATGATAACTAAAAACGAAGAAACAATAATAAAACGACAGATAGCAGAAACAGATGAACGCAATATATCTATTGCAAACAGAGCAAAAAGCATTTCGTTTATTATTTACGTTTTATTAGCAGCTGTATTAGTTATTGTTTTGGAATTACTTAACAAGACACAGTTGGCAATGATTATTTCGGGAACAATTTGTGTTTTGATTTTAATCTATTGGATTAGTTACTGGATAATTAGCAAAAAATCGTAGTTGTTTTAAAAGGATTCAAATTTCTACATAATAAAATATATTTGTAGTTTCATTATAGTGATTAGATAAAAATACGTGTATACTATATGCCCTAAAACTCCTAAGATTTTAGTCTTGGGAGTTTTTGTTTTTTGTCTTGCCGATTATTTTTCGACATTTTTCGATAAAATTCGACAAGGCGATGTAAAATAGAAGCTTTAACTTAAGCGGAATATTTGGTTAATGCTACAAAGTTAAGTAAAATCAGCCAAAAAGTGTTGAAAAATCGTTGTATTGGTGGTATTATAAAGGCACAGAAAATCCATTTATTGACAGGAGAGAACAAAATGACGCAGAAAATCAAATTGCTTATTGTCGAAGACGCGCGTGACGTTACGGGTGTTTCAAAATCCGTTATGACAGCCGCTGGTTTTGATGTTAAAGCCTGTGCAAAAGACGGCAAAGCAGTTCTAAACGAATACAAAAATTTCAAACCTGATGTTTTGATAATAGATATGTTTATGGCAAACTTAGATGCTCTATCTGTTATAAAAGCCATTAAAGCGGATAAAAACACTTACGAGCCTAAAATTATTGTTACTGCAGGCTTTGACAACGGTCTTATGGGCAGAGATGTTATGCAAGCAGGTGCTGCATATTTTCTAATTAAGCCTTTTGACTATGATATGCTTATTGAGCGCATTTCCGGAATATGCCTTAGCGATTTTTCTGCATCACTTTATGAAAACAGCAAGGTTACCGAGCTTGAAATTTACATTACAGAAATTCTTCATCAAATTGGTGTTCCTGCTCACATTAAAGGTTACCATTATCTGAGAACCTCAATTATTCTTTCCGTTAATGACAGAGAAATGATTAATCACATTACAAAGGAGCTTTATCCTACAGTTGCTAAAAAGTATAAAACAACTGCCACCCGCGTTGAACGCGCCATAAGGCACGCTATTGAGGTTGCTTGGGACAGAGGCGATGTTGATGTTTTAAATTCATACTTTGGATACACAATTCAAAGCCAAAAGGGCAAGCCTACAAACAGCGAATTTATTGCAATGATTTCAGATAAAATTTGTCTTAAGAAAAAGCAGGCTATGTAATTTAAAAGCACGCGACAAAATTAATTTGTCGCGTGCTTTATTTTTATATACAAAGGTATTGAATATTTATAAATTAAGTGATAGAATTAACTCACAAATAAGTTTATGTTTGAAAGGTATTAAATTTATGAACATTTGCATTGTAGGCTGTGGCAAGGTTGGCACAACTATAATTTCAAGCCTTGTTTCTGAAGGTCATGATGTGGTTGTTGTAGACAGCAACAACGAGGTTGTAAGTGAAATATGCAATATTTATGATGTAATGGGAGTATGCGGCAACGGTGTTGACAGCGATGTATTATTAGAAGCAGGCGTTGATAACACCGAGCTTTTTATTGCTTCGACATCCTCAGATGAATTTAATATGCTAAGCTGTTTTATTGCCAAAAAGCTTGGCGCAGCACATACTATTGCAAGAATACGAAATCCCGAGTATAACGACAAAAGTCTTTCCTTTATGAAGCAGCATCTTGATTTATCAATGTCTATAAATCCCGAGCTTTTAACTGCTCAAGAAATGTTCAACATACTGCGTTTCCCCACCGCAATTAAAATAGAAACATTTTCAAGACGCAATTTTGAAATGATTGAATTAAAGCTCAAGGAAAATTCTATTTTAAATGGTATGAGTCTTATAGAAATGAGAAGCCGTTTTAAGCTCAATTTCCTTGTTTGTATAGTTAAGCGCGGGGATTTAGTTTACATTCCCGACGGAAGTTTTATGCTTAACAGCGGAGATAGAATTGCACTTACTGCAGAGCGCAGCGAGCTTCAAAAGCTATTTAAAGGTCTTGGTATCTTTAAAAAGAAAACACACGATATTATGATTCTCGGTGGCAGTAAGATAAGCTATTATCTTGCGAAAATGCTTATTTCAAGCGGCTGTAATGTAAAAATAATAGAAAAGGACAAGGCTGTTTGTGAAAGGCTTTGCGAGCTTCTACCCAAAGCAGTTATTTTAAACGGCGACGGCGCATCACAAGAGCTTCTTTTAGAGGAAAGTATTCAAAACCAAGATGCCTTTGTTTCTCTTACAGGAATTGATGAAGAAAACATACTAATGTCTTATTTTGCTGAAAGCCAAAATGTTCCTACAGTTATCTCAAAGGTTAACCGCGATGAGCTTATGCCGATTGCAGAAAAGCTTTCTCTTGACTGCATAGTATCTCCCAAAAATATTATTTCTGATGTTGTTGTTAGATTTGCAAGAGCACTTGAAAACTCGCTTGGAAGCAGTGTTGAAGCGCTTTACAAGTTTATGGACAGCGAGGTTGAGGCACTCGAATTTAAAGTGAGTTCAGAGTTTAAATATACAAACATTCCTCTTAAAGACCTTTCATTTAAAAAGAACATTCTTGTTGCGGGAATTATACGTAATAGAAAGCCATTTATTCCGAGCGGTAATGATGTTATATTAACCGATGACAGAGTCATTATAATTTCAGCAGGCAGAAAGCTCTATGACCTTTCTGACATCATATAAATTTGGAGCTATAAAATGAATCGAAGAATAATTTTTTATATGCTTGGCAAAATCACTCTTTTAGAGGGTGCGCTATTGCTGCTTCCTATGGCTGTGGCAATATTTCACGGTGAAAATTGTGCTTTTTCACTTTTGATTTCAAGCATTATAGCCTTGCTTCTTGGCGGAGGCTTAACAGCTTTTTCAAAGCCGAGCAGCAGGCACATATTTGCAAAAGAGGGGCTTTTGATAGCAGCTCTCTCTTGGATTATAGTATCTGTAATAGGCGCCCTTCCGTTTGTTATAAGCGGAGAAATTCCTTCATTTATTGATGCACTTTTTGAAACGGTTAGCGGTTTTACCACAACAGGAGCTTCTATTCTTACAGATATTGAAAAAATGAGTCGTGGTCTTTTATTCTGGCGAAGCTTTACACACTGGATTGGCGGTATGGGCGTGCTTGTGCTTGTTATGGCGCTTGTGCCATCAGATTCTGGCAGGTCCATGCATATTTTGCGTGCCGAAATGCCCGGCCCTATTATTGAAAAAATTGCCCCTACCATCAGAAGCACAGCAAAAATTCTATATCTGATTTACCTTTTTATGACCGTTTTGCAGATTGTACTTTTATGTGTTGGCGGTATGCCACTTTTTGAAAGCATAATTCATACATTCGGCACAGCTGGTACCGGCGGATTTGGCGTTAAAGCCGACAGCATCGCAGGCTATTCCCCTTACTTACAGTGGGTTATTACAATTTTTATGATACTTTTTGGGGTTAACTTTAATATTTACAATTTAATTTTACTCAAGAAGTTTAAAAACGTCCTAAAAAATGCTGAAATTTATGTTTATTTAACAATTATTTTATTTTCAACGATTCTTATTACTGTAAACACCCTGCCGTATTTTGATAACCTTTCAGACGGTATTAGGCATTCAGCATTTCAAGTTTCATCAATCATAACAACCACAGGTTATTCTACCGTTGATTACAATTTATGGCCATCATTTTCAAAAATACTGCTTATATTTTTAATGTTTATAGGCGGATGTGCAGGCTCAACTGCAGGTGGACTTAAGGTTTCGCGTGTAATTATTATTTTTAAGGTTATAAAACAAAATCTAAAGAGGGTTATACATCCTCACGCCGTTTCAAGTATTAAGCTTGACGGCCACATATTATCTGACGGTATACAAAGAGGAGTTTTCACTTATTTTTCACTTTATATGATAATTTACTCAGCAATTTTGCTTATTCTATGTATTGAGCCGTTTGATATTACTACAAATCTTTCGGCTGCTGCAGCCTGCTTAAATAACGTCGGTCCGGGACTTAATTTAGTCGGCCCCGCATCTAATTATTCTTGTTACAACGATTTTTCTACCTTTATTCTCACCATTGCAATGCTTATAGGAAGACTTGAAATTTATCCAATTTTATTTTTATTTTTCCCTTTTGTTTGGAACAAAAAATAAAAACTAAATTTTGCAAGGCACCTTTTAGGTGCCTTGTTTTTATTTACATATATTTCTTGAAAAGTTCATAATTTTATGGTATCATAATATCTGTATGTTTTAGAGAAAAAGAAGGTGCAAATTTAGTTGAAAAGATGGTTAAAGTACGTAAAGCCGTACACCCTTTATTTCATACTCGGACCTATATGTATGATAATCGAGGTTATCGGCGAAGTTTTAATGCCAAGCTTTCTTGCAGAAATAATTGATGTGGGCATAGTAAACGGCGACTGGAAATATATAACCGGCACCTGTGCACTTATGGTGTTCACAGTTTTATGTATGATGGCGGGCGGCATAGGCGGTGCCTATTTTGGTGCAAAGGCATCAATTAATTTCGGAAGCGATTTAAGGGAAGATATTTTTAAGAAAATACAATCCTTTTCGTTTTATAACATCGACAAGTTTTCAACCGGTTCGCTTGTTACAAGGCTTACAAACGACGTAACCCAGCTTCAGCAGTTTATTAATATGCTGCTCAGAATGTTTTTGCGTTCACCCGGAATGCTTATCGGTGCTCTTATTATGGCAATTATAAAAAGCCCCTCGCTTGCAACCGTGCTTGCGGTGGTTATTCCTATTTTGCTCATCTCGCTCGGTCTTGTTATCAAATCGGGATTTCCGAGATTTGCAAAAATGCAGGAGAAAATCGATAATCTTAACTCAAATGTTCAGGAAAACATTACAAACATAAGGGTTGTAAAATCCTTTGTGCGCGAAGGCTTTGAAGAAGAAAAATTTAAAAAATCCAATAAAGGTCTTAAGGATGCCGGCATAAATGTTATGAAAATTATGTCGCTTACAGGACCTATTATGACCGTGTTAATGGGTATTACCTCTGTGGCTGTTGTGCTTCTTGGCGGTAATATGATAATTTCCGACCCTGACAGTATGTCGGTTGGCGACCTTACTGCATTTATAACCTACGTTACACAAATTTTAATGTCACTTATGATGGTGAGTATGCTCTTTGTGTTCTCCTCGCGTGCCATTGCCTCGGGTAAACGTATTTGTGAGGTTATGGACGAAAAGGTTTCACTTACAGATGAAAACGCTTCCGAGAAAGACAAAAAGGTTTCAAAGGGAGATATTGAATTTAAGAATGTAGCTTTTAGCTACTACAAAAACTCTCAAGAAAAGGTTATAGAAAATATTAATTTTAAAATTGAACACGGAAAAACTATTGGTATTATAGGCTCAACAGGCTCAGGTAAAACCACTTTAGTTTCTATGATTCCTCGTCTTTATGATGTTGACGAGGGCGAGGTTTTGGTTGACGGAGTTAATGTTAAGGATTACAGTCTCAAAAATCTTCGTGATGCTGTCGGAATGGTACTTCAAAAGAACACTCTGTTTTCGGGTAGCATAGCTGAAAATCTTCGATGGGGCGATCTTGAAGCGAGTGATGAAGAGGTTATAGCTGCTGCCAAAAACTCACAAGCTGACTTATTCATAAACAGCTTTAAAGATGGCTACGAGCATATTTTGGAGCAAGGCGGCGTTAATGTTTCAGGCGGACAAAAGCAGAGGCTCTGTATAGCAAGGGCGCTTTTAAAGAAACCCAAAATATTAATTTTAGACGACTCGACAAGTGCTGTTGATACAGCAACCGAAGCTAAAATTCGTGCCACATTTAAAAATGAGCTTAGTGATTCTACCAAAATCATTATTGCTCAAAGAATTTCTTCGGTTATGGATGCCGACGAGATTATTGTTTTAAACGACGGTAAAATAACAGGCATCGGTACACATGATGAGCTAATGCAAAATAACACCGAATATCAGGAAATTTACTCATCTCAGATGGATAAAAATTCCGGAAGGGAGGTGTCGCGCTAATGAAAGGCAGAAATTTAGAAGAGCTTTCAAAGCGATATAACAGCTCATCTTCATTAAAAAAAGGTCCAGGCGGTCCCGGTGGTCCGAGAGGCCCAAGGCATCACGGTGCTAAAGGTAAGCCTAAGGATACTATGAAAACAATACTGAGGGTTTTCTCTTATATTTCACAGCATAAAATACTTTTAATAGTTACCCTTTTGTGTATGCTTTTCAGCACAGGCTGTTCACTTGCGACATCTTACATTTTAAGACCCATTATAAACAGCATCGCAGATGCCTCTACACCCGGTAATGAGCGAATGATGTATTTAATTCAGTCAGCTGTGCTTTTGCTTTCGCTTTATGTTGTTTCAGCAGGTCTTACCTATCTTCAAACAAGACTTATGGTGTACATTTCACAGTCTGCCATTGAAAAAATCAGAAACGACCTATTCAAAAAGGTGCAGGCACTTCCCATAAGATTTTTCGACAGTGAAAACACAGGCGAAATTATGAGTCGATTTATAAATGACGTTGACAACATCGGAATGATGCTTGATAACTCAATCGTTTCGCTTTTCTCAGGGCTCATAACACTTGTTGGAACCCTTTCAATGATGGTTTACACAAACATTTGGCTAACACTAATAACCCTCTGCTTTGCCCCGATTTTTGCATTTGGCGGTATGAAAATTGCATCAGTTTCCCGCAAATACTATTCACAGCAACAGGCAGCTTTAGGTGCTCTTAACGGATACATTGAAGAAACCGTTTCGGGACAAAAGGTTATAAAGATTTTTAACCACGAGGATGTTTGTCAGGATGAATTTTCACTCTTAAATGCTGACCTTAGAAAAAAGCTTATAGGAGCTCAGTTCTTTGGTTCTATTATGGGTCCTGTTATGGGAAACATAAGCCAAATAAGCTATGCTTTAACCGCAGGAATTGGTGGTATACTTTGTGTTCTAAATGGCTTTGATGTTGGCGGACTTACAATATTTGTAAACTATTCGCGTCAATTCTCACAGCCTATAAACACAATTTCACAGCAGATGACAACTATATTCTCTGCCCTTGCAGGTGCCGAACGTGTATTTAACATAATGGACAGGGAGCCTGAGGCTTTAGATTTAGAGAATGCAATTTCCCCTAATATTGAAGGGCACGTAATTTTAGACAATGTATCCTTTGGCTACACCCCCGACAAGCTTGTTCTTAAAAACATTTCGCTTTATGCAAAGCCTGGACAGAAAATCGCCTTTGTTGGTTCAACGGGCGCAGGTAAAACTACCATTACAAACCTCTTAAACCGCTTTTATGATATTGCCGAGGGCACAATCACCATCGACGGCATAAATCTTAAAGAGTTTAAGCGTGATACATTAAGAGAAAATATTGCAATGGTGCTTCAGGATACCCATCTATTTACAGGAAGCGTTAAGGAAAATATTCGCTATGGTCGCCTTGATGCAACCGACGAGGAAATTATCGAAGCAGCCAAGGTTGCAGGCGCGCACTCATTTATAATGCGACTCGAAAACGGTTATGACACTCTTTTAACCGGCGACGGTGCAAACCTTTCACAAGGTCAGCGTCAGCTTTTAAACATTGCAAGAGCGGCAATAAGTCGCGCTCCTATTTTGGTGCTTGACGAGGCTACAAGCTCGGTTGACACCCGAACAGAAAGACACATTGAACACGGTATGGAGCGTCTTATGAAAAACCGAACAACCTTTGTTATTGCTCACAGACTTTCAACCGTTAGAAATGCAAACGCCATTATGGTGCTTGAAAACGGTGAAATAATTGAGCGTGGTGACCACGATGCTCTCCTTGATACGAAAGGCAGATATTACGAGCTTTACACAGGCAAAAAGGAATTAGACTAACAAAATAAAACGGCTAATCTTAAAGATTAGCCGTTTTTTATTTTAAGAAGTTTATTTCTTTCTTTATAATCGGGCATAACGCTCTCGATTAGCTTATAAAACTGTTTGCCGTGATTTTTATGCTTTATATGGCAAAGCTCATGCACCACAACGTAGTCGATTGCCTCATCGGGATAAAGCATCAAAAAAAGCGAAAAACAGATGCTATTTTTGCCGCTACAGCTTCCAAAGCGAGTTTTGGCAGAGGTGATTTTTAAAGAGCTTGGATAAAGCTTTAAAATCTGAGAATAATATTCTACCCTTTTGGGCAGCATCTCTTTTGCTTTTTCTTTGAGCTCGTTTATTTTTTCATCACTTAAATTTTCAAAAGGACTCTTATCTTTTCTTTGCTTTACCCTTAACTTTGCTTTGTCTATCCAATCTAAGTGGCTTAAAACAAAGCTTTCTATTTTATTTTTGCTTACAAAAAGCGGCGCTCTGACTATAACCTCTAAATCTTTATTTACCTCAAGCGCTAGAGTTTTTCGTTTTGAAAAAACTACTTTATAATCAGTCATTTAAAATTTCCTCTATTTCACTTTCACCCAAAACCTTTATGTTGTTTTCAAAAAAGAGTCTGCCTGTAATGCCTTTGCCATCAATTAAGGTTTTAGAAAAACTTCCGTCATATATTTTTTTAACGCTGCAGGAGGGGCTTTTTTCTTTTAAAATACAAAATGAGCAATTAAACTTTTTATAAAGCTTTAAAGCGCGCTCTGCGCCAAGGGTATACTCCCGCGTTTTATCCTCTCCGCTACTATTTTTTACCCTATCGCCGACTATTTCGCAAGGCGGACGCGGAGTTGGAAGTGTTCCTGCAACCTCTGGGCAAACTGGTATTAGACGGTGTTTCTCTTTTAATTTAATTACAATTTCACAAGGCTTTGATTTGCCGTCGTATCTACAGGGAACGCCTAAAAGGCAGGCGCTGACTAATATATTCATACCATTTCTTCTCCGTTTAAGATGGCTTTTAAAAGTTTTTCGCCGCTGTAAATTAATTTAAGTGAAAAGAACGGAACATTTTCGTTTAAAAGGCGCAAGAATATTTTATCACCTTCCCAAATGTTAAGGCTTGAAATTTTGTTTTTATCAACAAACAAAAGCTCGCCTTCATCACATTCTTTAATTTCGCCATAGTATTCACTGCAGGTGAATAGATGCATATATTCGGTGTCGCATATATCATTTACAAAGGTTACAATACCCCTAAACTCAAGTGATATTGGGTTAAGTCCCGTTTCTTCTAAAATTTCGCGTTTTGCACATTCCTCGGGACTTTCATCCTTTTCAAACTTACCGCCGACACCAAGCCATTTCCCCTCATTTATATCGTTTTGCTTTTTTATTCTGTGAAGCATCAAATAGCTTTCATCTTTTTCAATATAGCAAAGGGTTGTGTTGAGCATTTAATCACCTCTTTAAAATAAAAGCCGCCGAAAACGGCGGCTTTAAGTTTTTATTTCTGCTGCGGCTTAAAGCTATCCTTTAAGGTTACAATTCTGTTATAGCAGTTTTCATTTTTGGTATCCTTGCAGAAATATCCCATTCTGACAAACTGGAATTTATCTCCATCTTGTGCGCTTTCTAAAGATTTTTCAAGCTTTGCATGCTTAATTACCTTTAATGAATCGGGATTTAAAAAGTCTAAATAATAGCTATCCTCGGGAATATCAATTAAATTATCAACTGTGAACATTTTATCATAAAGTCTTAACTCGGCATCTACACAATGCTCGCAGGATACCCAATGGATAGTTCCTTTTATCTTTCTGCCGTCGATAGGATTATTATTTTTGGTTTCAAGGTCGCAGGTGCAGAGGATTTCCTTAATTTCGCCATTCTCATCCTTTATAATTTCATTACACTTAATAATATAAGCACCCATAAGTCTTACTTCGCCATCGGGCTTAAGTCTGAAAAATTTAGGTGGCGGAACCTCTGCAAAGTCGCTTTTATCTATATAAAGCTCTCTTGTAAAGGCAACCTTTCTTGTTCCTGCGCTTTCATCATTGGGGTTGCAGGGAAGGTCGAAATATTCTGTCTGTCCCTCGGGGTAGTTTGTGATAGTTATCTTAATGGGCTCAAAAACAGCTATTCTTCTTTGTGCTGTAAGGTTAAGTTCCTCTCTTATGCAGTGCTCTAAAAGTGCATAATCTACAACACTATAGGCCTTTGATACGCCTGCTCTTGAAACAAAGTCTAAAATAGAAGCGGCAGTGTAGCCTCGGCGGCGAAGGCCGCAAAGTGTGGGCATTCTCGGGTCGTCCCAACCGTCAACGCGTTTTGTTTCAACAAGCTCTCTTAAATATCTTTTACTCATTACAACGCCGGTTACATTAAGGCGTGCAAACTCATACTGATGAGGCTTTTTCTCAAAGCCAATGTTATCAACCACCCAGTCATAAAGCGGGCGGTGATTTTCAAATTCAAGCGAACAAAGCGAATGGGTTATTCCCTCGAGTGCATCTTGAATAGGGTGTGCAAAATCGTAAAGGGGATAAATTATATATTTATTTCCTTGACGATGGTGTGTCTGACGGCTTATTCTATAAATAGCGGGGTCTCTCATATTCATATTGGGAGATGCCATATCAATTTTTGCTCTGAGTGTGCAGGCGCCGTCCTCAAACTCACCGTTTTTCATTTTTTCAAAAAGCTCTAAATTTTCCTCTACACTACGATTTCTATAAGGGCTTTCCTTACCGGGCTCGGTTAAGGTTCCTCTATATTCCCTCATTTCATCTGCCGAAAGATCGCACACATAGGCTTTACCGTCGCGAATGAGTTTTACAGCATATTCATAGCATTTATCAAAATAATCCGAGCCATAGAAGATATGGTCGGGGTTAGCACCCAGCCATTTTAAATCCTCTTCGATAGACTTTACATACTCATCATCTTCTCTTGCAGGGTTTGTATCGTCGTATCTTAAATTAAACTCGCCGCCATATTTCTTAGCAGTTCCATAGTTTATATAAATTGCCTTGGCACTTCCTATATGAAGATAGCCGTTAGGCTCGGGCGGAAAGCGGGTGTGAATTTTTGTAACCTTGCCTTCAGCCAAATCACTGTCGATTATATCGTGTATAAAGTTTGATGCCATTTCTGCCAAATTAAACATTCCTTTCGGCGCATTAAAGCGCTTGGCTTATTCTGTCTAAAACCTTTTGTTTTCCGAGAATTTTCATTATTTCATACATATCGGGCGAATTTTTTCTGCCCGTTACGGCTACTCTTAAAACCATACTGACATCTCCAACGTGTCCCTTATAAAGCTCGGGATTTTTCTTATACAGCTTGGTTTTGGGGGCAAAGCCGAGTTTTTCAGAAAGCTCTATTATCTTTAAGAACCATTCTTCTTGACTATCGCTCTCATCATAAAGCTCTAGATAGCTTTTTAATATGGTTTCTCTATCCTCTGAGCTTACATTTTCGGGATATTCCTCGCCTTTTTTGAAGCTCTCATCATAGAAAAATGCACAGTAGTCATTAATTTCGTTATATTTTGCGATGTCCTTTCGGGGCTTTTCTCCGCCTCTGCCTATTGAGAGAATGGAAATTGCTAAATCCTTATCGGCAGTAAACTTTTTATAAAGGTCGCTATCATAATCCTTTGCCCATTTAATTGCGTCCTCATAAAGCTCCTCTGCTGTCATTTGCGAAATAACATTTCGGCTGACATCTAAAAGCTTGTCCATATCAAAAAGGCAGCCCGAAATACTCATTTTATCGGATGAAAATTTAAACTCATTTATATCAGCATTTTTATTTTGAATACGCCATTCCTCAAAGTTTGAATTTAAAAGTGTCATAATATACTCCATAACACTCTTTGAGGAGAAGCCTTGTTCATAATAATATGAGAGCGAAGCCTCGGGGTCTTTTCTCTTTGAAAGCTTACGCTTAGCGCCGTTATCAAGCTTCATAAGCTGTGCTATATGCATATAGTGCGGCATAGGGAAATTAAGTGCTCTAAACAGCTGAACGTGGAAAGGAAGTGTTGAAAGCCATTCCTCACCTCTTACAACATGGGTTGTGCCCATTAAATAATCATCGACAGCGTGGGCAAAATGATATGTGGGAATACCGTCGGATTTAAGCATTACGTGATCGATATCATTTTCGGAAAATTCAAGCTTGCCCTTAATTAAATCGACAATGCTGTCTGTTTTTTGAGGGTCTCCATTTGACCTAAAGCGCAGCACAAAGCTTTTACCCTCTTTTATATTTTGCTCAATTTCTTCAAAGCTTAAATTACTACAAGCAGCATATTTACCGTAATAGCCGAAATTTTCCTTTTTAGCTTCCTGCTCTTTTCTCATTTCTTCGAGCTTTTGCTCTGAACAGAAGCAAGGATATGCCCTACCCTCACGAATGAGCTTTTTAGCATAAGCTTTATAAATCTGCTCACGCTGACGCTGATAGTAAGGCCCATATTCGCCCTTTTCGCCCTCGGGTGTTGCGCCCTCGTCGAAAAGAATATTATATCTTTCAAGTGACTTTAAAAGTACTTCAACAGCACCCTCGACCTCACGCTTTTGGTCTGTGTCCTCTATTCTTAAATAAAAAACACCGCCGCTTTGGTGAGCGAGCCTTTCGCCCGTAACTGCAGGGAATAAATTTCCCAAATGCACAAATCCGGTTGGGCTGGGTGCAAGACGGGTTACACAGGCTCCCTCTTTTAGCTGACGCTTTTTATATTTCTTTTCAATATCCTCGATATTTAAGGTGCTATCGGGATATAAAAGCTCGGCAAGTTTATTAAAATCCATAGCTTTGGCTCTCTTTCATTAAAACATTTTTGCATATATTTAGACAGTATATATTTTATAACCAAAGCGCAGTCTTGTCAAGGTTTTATAAGGTTTTTTGCCCCTTTAATTTAAAAGAACATAACCTAAATTTAAGGCAGCAGCAACAAGCAGCCAGATAAGATAAGGTATTTGCAAAAGCCCTGCCAGCTTATCTTCTTTATAAAAGGTTATTATCATTATAATAACAGCAACTATTAAAAGAATTATCCATATAAATGACAGCGTTAACAGTTCGAATTTAAAAAACAAAATGGGCCACAAAAAGTTTAAAACGAGCTGCAAATAATAAATCTTTTTGGCATCGTCATTTGACATAACTCTTGTAAACGAGATTGCCATTAGAGTGTAGAGAATTGTCCATACAGCTATAAACACCCAAGCGGGCGGCTGAAAGGACGGGGCAACATAATTTTCTGCGATGTTGTTTTTTGAGGTTAAAAGTCCGATTAGAGTGCCGCCGCCGAGCGAAATAAGTAAATTAATAATAAGCGGCAGAGGTCTTACTACTATGCTTTTCTTCATATAATCATCTCCGTTTTTATACAAGTTTACTTTATTATTACTCAAAAAACTTTAAGATAATTCGTATTTTTTAATCTTTAAAATTTAGACTGTGAATAATTTGTAAAAATTGCTAAAATATCGTCAAATAAATAATGAAATTCCACCCCTATTCTTTTTTTTATCACTATTTGAAGTTTACAATGTAATATAATGAAATTAGTTTGATGTAAAATTAAATAAAGGAGAGATAACGATGACTGAATTTTCTGTATTAGCAAAACAGCTCAGAAAATCTAAAGGTTTAACCCAATCCCAGTTAGCTCAGCGCATGTGGATGCAAAAATCCATAATCTCCGCATACGAAACCGACGCGAGAAAACCAAGTCTTGATATGATAATCAAGTATGCTCGTGAATTCGGCGTTACTACCGACTATCTCTTAGGTTTAGCAGACGATGAAAGTATTTCGGTTAAAGGACTTACCGAAGCACAAAGAGTTGCAGTTCGCTCGGTTGTGTGTGAATTTTTAAAGTCAAACAACAGCAAATAACCCCTTTAATTAAAAAACAGCCTACATTTTTGTAGGCTGTTTTTATTTTTAATCTATTTCACTATCGTCATGCTTTAGTGGAATTCTACTATAAATTTCAATTACACTTCCTGACATCCAAAGCTGTGGCGTAGTGGTTACTGTAAAACCGCAACAGTTATTTACATTATACTCATAAAACTCGCGCTTTGGAAATGCAAGTGAGGATAAAATCGAGGTTATTACTCCACCGTGTGTGATAATTGCCACATCGGTTATTCCTGCCTTCATAGCATATTCGGCAACCTTTGCAAAGCCTGTATAGCAGCGCTGTGCAAACTCTGCGCCACTTTCGCCATCCTTGGGAGCATCCTTCATTCCCTCTTTTGCCCAAGCGATAAACTCGGGGTCCTTTTTAAGCTCCTCATAGCTTTTGCCCTCAAAAATTCCAAAGTCGCACTCTGAAAGCTCGTCTACCACAAGATAATTTCTATCAGGATAAAGTGTATGTGCCGTTTGAACGCATCTGAGCATAGGACTTGTAAATATTAAATCAGCTTCGGGATAATAAAACTTATCCTTTAAAAGCTTAAGCTCGCTTATTCCCTCGGAAGAAAGAGCAACATCAGTTTTTTTGCCGATATATTTGCCGCTGTGAATTTTATCAAGACTTCCGTGCCTTATTAAATGTATTCTATAGCTTTTCAAAAAATTTCACCATTTTCTTTTAGAAGTTAATTAGATTATATCTAAAAGTACATTATTTTACAAGTGTTTTAACTAAAAAAGGCTCTCGCAAAAAGCGAGAGCCTTTAAAATTAATTTATCTCTGAACTCTTCCCGAGCCGTCGCCGCCTGCAAGCTTTTCAACTTCAGAAACGCTTACACGGTTATAGTCGCCCTCAACAGAGTGCTTTAATGCAGATGCTGCAACAGCAAACTCGATAGCTTCCTGTGTGCTCTTGCCTGAAAGAAGTGAATAGATAAGTCCGCCGCCGAATGAGTCGCCGCCGCCTACTCTATCTACAATGTGGAGGTGATATGATTTTGAGAAGCAGTAATTTTCGCCATCATAAAGCATACCTGCCCAGTCGTTATCACTTGCAGAGATAGATGTTCTAAGTGTGATAGCAACCTTCTCAAATCCGAACTTATCCATAAGCTGTTTAGCAACGCTCTTATATCCCTCGTGGTTTAATTTACCGCCGTAGATATCTGTATCCTCTGCTTCAATTCCAAATACATCCTTTGCGTCCTCTTCGTTTGAGATGCAAACGTCAACATATTGACAAAGGTCGGTCATAGCAGCTCTTGCTTCATCTCTTGTCCAGAGCTTGCCACGATAGTTTAAGTCGCAAGAAATTTTAACGCCCTTTTTCTTTGCAGCGATGCAAGCCTCTCGGCAGATTTCAACTACATTAGCACCAAGAGCCGGAGTAATGCCTGTAAAGTGGAACCAATCAGCTCCCTCAAAAATAGCATCCCAATCAAAATCTGACTTATCAGCCATTTGGATTGCAGAATAAGCACGGTCGTAAATACATACAGAGCCTCTCTGTGAAGCACCCTTTTCAAGATAGTAGATACCTACACGCTCGCCACCGCGAACAATGTTTTTAGTGTCAACTCCAAAAGCTCTGAGCGAATCAACAGCAGCCTGACCAATAGCGTGCTTAGGAAGCTTTGTTACATAGGCAGAATCAAGGCCATAGTTTGCAAGTGAAACTGCAACGTTTGCCTCTCCGCCGCCAAATGTTGCTTGCATTTGGTCATTCTGGAAAAATCTGTAATAACCGTTGGGTGCGAGGCGAAGCATAATTTCGCCAAAGGTGATAACTCTTTTCATTTTTATTTCTCCTTTAAAAAGCATTTGCTTTATATTTACATAATTATACTTTACCAATAAATGACTCTATCGTCAACTTATTTCATAAAACGGGCACGGTTTTCCTTTAATATTCTGTCCCTTTCAAATGTTCTTACTCTCTGCATAGCCTCGCAGGTTTTTGCCCAGGTAACTGCGGGATTTTTGGCACCATAGTCGTTCGACTCGCTTCCATAATAGCCCCAAGCCAAAATTGTTCGAGCACCTGCATCGTAGGCCGCCTCGGTTGCAAGGATTATATCCTCTTCCATTCCTCTGGGATTATTATAGGTTTGAATCCAAACGTTATGATCTTTATTAAAGCTACTGCTGAACTCTAAGTTTCTTTTAGTTTCCTTATAAACAAACTCATAAACATTAAGCTCGGGATTTCTTGCCTTTGCACCGAGCCAGTAAGGGTCGGAACCGATATTATCCATATTAGGAAGCGCACAAAGGTTTTTAGATGCATCAAGGCTCATGCCATAAGTGCCGAGCATTACACAAACTACATTCTTCATACCCTTTTTAGCGCTGTATTCAGTAACCTCTCTGAAATAATCGGTTATAGTTGCAGCGGCAAATTCTTGTGTATCATCATCGGCAAACTCGGGCATTTCCCTGCCGTATTTAGCAAAAAAGAGCTCTTTACATCTCGGGCAGGTGCAGCCGTAATAGGTTTTGCCGTCAACTGTTTTTCTCGGCATATGAGGCTCATCCCAGAAGATTGTTTTTGCGCCCAAATATTCAACAGCGTCAATCCACTCTTTTGTGAATTTTCTAAAATCGGGGCTGTTAAGGCAGGCTCTTACGGGGTCCATTTCGCCGTTTGAAAGATATATATGACTATCGGGATAATAAGCTAAAAAGTGAGATTTATCTCCCGGAGGACCTCCGAGTCCCCAGTTGTCAACCCACGACTCCAAGCCGACATCCTCTGACATTTTTATAATATCGCGCATTACATTTTTATGCCTGTCCCAATCGGTGTGGGAAAACATATGTACTACAAGGTCCATACCGTGTGTTGCCATATCGCTTAAATCAGCTAAAGCATGGTGGGGCATACGGTTACCGTGATAAGCGGCACCAAGTCTAAGTTTCTGCTCCAATTTTACTTCCTCCCTAAAAGCATTTTTCTCTATTATAAAATATATCACACTTATTTTATTATTTCAATTAATTTTAGAATAATTTTTGCACAATTTTACATATAAAAAATTTCAAAAATCCTCGACAAAATATTTATATTATGATATAATTTATAAATTAAGCGTTAAAACACGAAAGGAGCTGAAAAAGATGCCAATTACAGACTTTTTAGAGCGCAACGCCAAGATTTATCCAAATGACACTGCGCTTGTGGAAATAAACCCAGAAAAACAGCCCGAGAAAAATATCACATGGCGCGAGTATAACCTGATTGACACCGCTGCCGAGGGCGAAAAATACAGACGTGAGATAACCTGGAAAGAGTTTGATGTTAAGGCAAACCGTTTTGCAAATCTTTTATTTACAAAAGGAATAAAAAAAGGCGACAAGGTGGCAATTCTTCTTATGAACTGCCTCGAGTGGCTTCCTATATATTTTGGAATTTTAAAAACCGGTGCGCTTGTAGTACCTATGAACTATCGTTACTCTGCTGATGAAATTAAATACTGTCTTGATTTAGCCGATGTAAGAATGCTTGTTTTCGGTTATGAATTTATTGAGCGTATCGACAGTATTGTTGATGATACAAAATACATAGATAATTTCTTTTATGTCGGCAAGAAAGACGACACCCCTAAATATTGCGACAATTATAATGAAATGACATATTACTGCTCAACAACAGTTCCCCCTGTTGAGCTTAAAGACGAGGACGACGCGGCAATTTATTTTTCTTCGGGAACAACAGGTTTCCCAAAAGCAATACTTCACAGACACCGCGCGCTTGTTTCAAGCTGTTTGACCGAGCAAAAGCATCACTCACAAACTAAAGATGATGTTTTTCTTTGTATCCCCCCTCTTTATCACACAGGTGCAAAAATGCATTGGTTTGGTTCACTTCTTACAGGCTCAAAGGCAGTGCTTCTTCGTGGTGTTAAGCCTGAATGGGTGCTTCAAACTGCCTCTGATGAAAAGACAACTATTGTTTGGCTTTTGGTGCCTTGGGTGCAGGATATTCTTGACTCTATTGATGCAGGTGTTCTTGATTTAAATGATTTTGATTTAACCCCTTGGAGACTTATGCACGTTGGTGCACAGCCTGTTCCCCCGTCACTTATAAGACGCTGGAAGGAGCGTTTCCCCAAACATGAGTATGACACAAACTACGGACTTTCCGAATCAATCGGTCCCGGCTGTGTACACCTTGGCGTTGAAAATATAGACAAGGTTGGTGCTATCGGCAAGGCAGGTTATCTTTGGAAAACCAAAATCGTTGACGAAAACGGCGTCGAGGTTAAAAAAGGTGAAGTTGGCGAGCTTGCAGTCAGCGGTGACGGCGTAATGAAATGCTATTACAAAAACCGCGAAGCCACAGACGAGATTTTAAAAGGCGAGTGGCTCTTAACTGGAGATATGGCAAAAGAGGACGAGGACGGCTTCATTTATCTTGTTGACCGTAAGAAAGACGTAATCATAAGTGGCGGTGAAAATATTTACCCCGTACAGATTGAAGACCATTTACGTGCTCACGATAAAATCAAAGACGTTGCTGTTATCGGACTTCCCGATAAGCGTCTTGGTGAGATTTGCGCCGCTATTGTTGAAGTCAAAGAAAACATGAGCCTTACAGAAGCCGAGGTTAATGATTTTTGCCTTTCGCTTCCTAAATACAAAAGACCTCGAAGGATTATATTTGCCGATGTTCCGAGAAATCCCACCGGCAAAATTGAAAAACCGCGTCTTCGTAGTATATACTGCGGCGGAAGTCTTGTTGAGGCTCAAATTACAGGATAATATATTTTTTAAAATATAGAAGGTTTTTTAATGAACGGACAGATTTTTACATTAGGACTTATTGTTTGCTTTTTCGCTCTTATGATAGGAGTGGGAATTTATTCTCGCAAGCATGCCACCAATGTTGACGGCTTTGTGCTTGGCGGAAGAGCGGTTGGCCCTTGGCTTACCGCATTTGCTTACGGCACCTCGTATTTTTCGGCAGTTATATTTGTAGGTTATGCAGGACAGTTTGGCTGGAACTTTGGTTTAGCATCCACCTGGATAGGTTTAGGTAATGCCTTTATAGGTTCACTTCTTGCCTGGAATATTTTGGGCAGACGCACAAGGGTTATGACACAGCATTTAAATTCCAAAACAATGCCCGACTTTTTCCAAAAGCGCTATAATTCAAACGCTCTTAAAATTGCGGCTTCAATTATAGTTTTTGTATTTCTTATTCCCTACACAGCTTCGCTTTATAACGGACTTTCAAGTTTGTTTAAAATGGCATTTAATCTCCCCTATTTTGTTTGCATAATTGCCATGGCAGCCTTAACAGGTGTTTATGTAATATTCGGCGGATATATGGCAACTGCTATTAATGACTTTATTCAAGGTCTTATAATGCTTGTTGGTATTGTAGCGGTTGTTCTTGCAGTTTTAAATGAAAACGGCGGATTTATGGCATCTGTTGGTGCTCTTGTGGATAAAAGCTCTTGGGAGTATGCCGCATTTTTAGGTCCCGACCCCATAGCGCTTATAATAGTTGTTCTTTTAACCTCGCTTGGCACCTGGGGACTTCCTCAAATGGTTGGTAAGTTCTATGCTATTTCAAACGAAAAAGCTATCAGCAAGGGCACGCTTATTTCAACCCTTTTTGCAATCATAGTTGCAGGCGGATGCTACTTCTTAGGCGGCTTCGGAAGATTATTTGTAACCGCTGACGAGGTTTCTAAAAACGGTTTTGACTACATTGTTCCGACAATGCTTTCAAATCTTTCGCCTTACATAATCGGTATTGTAATTGTGCTTGTACTTTCAGCTTCAATGTCAACCCTCTCCTCGCTTGTTTTAACATCGGCATCAACTCTTACATTAGATGTTATCATTCCATTTAGAAAAAAGGGGACAAGCGAAAAGAAAAAGATTTTAATACTCAGACTTTTTATAGTATTCTTTATAGTTCTTTCGGCTGTAATTGCTATACTTAAAGACAGCATCTGGTCTGACTTTGTGTTTATAGCTCAAATGATGGGTGTTTCTTGGGGCGCGCTTGCAGGCTCGTTCTTGGCTCCCTTCTTATACGGACTTTATAGTAAAAAAACAACAAAGTCTGCAGTTTGGGCTTCGTTTATCTGCGGTGTTGGAATTATGATGGTTCAGCTTTTAATTTCGATGAAAGTTATAACCGTTACAACCCCCGTTTTAAGCTTTATATTTAAAAATTCACTTTACTCGGGTGTTTTTGCAATGCTTTTGGGACTTATAGTAGTTCCTGTTGTAAGCTTTTTAACACGCAAAAGCACACCTTCAAATGTTGATGAAATGTTTGAATGTTACAACACCGAGGTTACTGTTACAGCAAAAAGCTCACTTGAAGATTAAATTTTAAGGTGGTTATATAAATGAAAAAACTTATGTTAGGAAACGAAGCAGTAGCTCGCGGTCTTTATGAAGCCGGCTGCAGTGTTGTTTCAAGTTATCCCGGAACCCCTTCAACAGAAATCACCGAATTTTCGGCTAAATATGATGATATATACTGCGAATGGGCTCCCAATGAAAAGGTTGCTTGTGAAGTTGCATTTGGTGCATCACTTGCAGGAGCAAGAAGTGCCTGCTGTATGAAGCACGTTGGTTTAAATGTTGCCGCTGACCCTCTTTTTACAATGTCCTACACCGGCGTTAACGGCGGACTTGTAATTGTTGTTGCAGACGACCCTTCGATGCATTCAAGCCAAAACGAGCAGGATTCAAGACACTATGCAATAGCATCTAAAATTCCTATGCTTGAGCCCTCTGATTCTATGGAAGCAAAAGAGTTTGCAAAATTAGCCTTTGAGCTTTCTGAAAAATTTGACACCCCTGTTCTCCTTCGTATGTGCACAAGAATTGCACATTCACAGTCGGCAGTTGAGGTGTCTGACAGAGTTGAGTGCAAAAAAGAGTATGTTAAAAATCCTCAAAAATACATAATGGCACCCGCAAATGCAATTAAACGTCATCCCTTTGTTGAAGAAAGGCAAAAAAGCATCGCTGAATATGCTGA
The DNA here is from genome assembly GCA_017440545.1 of Oscillospiraceae bacterium. Classification (GTDB taxonomy): domain Bacteria; phylum Bacillota; class Clostridia; order Oscillospirales; family Ruminococcaceae; genus SIG578. Next base: position 5,208 of record JAFSGZ010000012.1, on the reverse strand, counting down.
CACAGCCTCTATAAACTCCGTTTTCTATTCAGAGGACAAAAGCCTTGGTATTGTTACTTCAGGAACCTCTTACGCTTATGTTAAAGAGGTTTTCGGTGACAGCGTTTCGGTTTTAAAGCTTGGAATGGTAAATCCTCTTCCCGACAATTTGATTAAAGAATTTGCTGAAAAAGTTGACAGACTTGTGGTTGTCGAGGAATTAGACCCCATTATCGAAAACCACATTAAAGCTTTAGGAATAAAGGTTGAAGGCAAAAATCTATTTTCAATTTGCGGAGAATTTTCACAGAAAATTATTGCTGATGCATTTAATATGCCTTACCCCGAATTTGCACCCGCACTTTCTGATATCCCCGTAAGACCTCCTGTTATGTGTGCAGGCTGTCCTCACAGAAGTCTGTTTTATATCCTTGCTAAAAACAAGCTTACAGTGCTTGGCGACATTGGCTGCTATACACTTGGTTCTGCCGCGCCGCTTAATGCTATTGACTCGGTTCTTTGTATGGGCGCATCGGTTTCAGGAGTTCACGGCTTTAATAAAGCAAGCGGTAATGAAAACAAAACTGTTTGTGTAATTGGCGACTCAACCTTTATGCATTCGGGTATGACCGGTCTTGCTAATATAGCCTACAATGGCACAAACTCAACTGTAATTATTGTTGACAACTCAATAACCGGTATGACAGGACATCAGCAAAACCCAACAACCGGTTACAATATTAAAGGTGACCCTGCCACAAAAATTGATTTAGAGGCACTTTGCCACGCTCTTGGAATTAACAGAGTCAGAGTGGTTGACCCTTATAACTTAAAGGAAACAGAGGCAGCAGTTCGTGAGGAAATTTCGGTTGATGAGCCTTCGGTTATTATCTCGCGTCGTCCTTGCGCACTCTTAAAATATGTTAAAGCAAAGCCTCCCGTTAAAATAGACACAGAAAAATGCAAAAGCTGTAAGGCTTGTATGAAAATAGGCTGTCCTGCAATTTCTATGAAAAACAACAAGGCTCATATTGATAATACACTTTGCGTTGGCTGCGGAGTTTGCACCCAGCTTTGTGCCTTTAATGCTATCGGAGGTGAAGAATAATGAAATCACTTAATATTATGATAGTAGGCGTTGGCGGTCAAGGCTCTCTTCTTGCAAGCAAGCTTTTAGGTAAGCTTCTTATAAATGAGGGCTATGATGTTAAGGTTTCAGAGGTTCACGGAATGAGCCAGCGCGGTGGAAGCGTTGTAACCTATGTCAAAGCAGGAGAAAAGGTTTATTCTCCTATCATTGACAAGGGAGAGGCTGACTTTATAGTTTCATTTGAAAAATTAGAGGCAGCAAGATATGCCTCTTTCCTTAAAAAAGACGGTAAAATCATTGTAAACAGTCAGCAAATTGACCCTATGCCAGTTATAACCGGTGCAGCAGTTTATCCCGAAGATGCTCTACAAAAAATTTCAGATTTAGGACTTTGTGTAGATTGCATTGATGCCCTTTCGCTTGCTTTAGAGGCAGGCTCATCAAAGGCTGTTAATATTGCCTTAATGGGTAGGCTTTCAACCTATCTTGAAATAAGTGAGGATAAGTGGCTTTCAGCTATTGAGGAAAGTGTTAATCCCAAATTTGTAGAAATGAACAAAAAAGCATTTATGCTTGGGAAAAATTAAATAGAAGGTGATTTAGTGGAAAAGCGCAAATACTACCAGCCGGAAATTGAAACAATGCCGGTTGAACAAATCAAAAAAATGCAAAGCGAAAAACTTGTAAAGCAGGTAAAACACGTTTATGAGCACGTACCCTACTATCGCGACCTTATGGACAAAAAAGGAGTTAAACCTGAGGACATTCACGGCATTGAGGACCTTTATAAGCTCCCCTTTATTGAGAAATCCGACCTTAGAGAAACCTATCCTTACGGCATGCTTGCTGTTCCTTTAGAGGATTGTGTCAGAATTCAGTCAACCTCAGGAACAACAGGAAAAAGAGTTATTGCGTATTACACCCAAAACGACGTTGACCTTTGGGAAGAATGCTGTGCTCGTGCATTAATTGCCGTTGGTGCCGACAAGGAGGACGTTGTTCAGGTTAGCTACGGATACGGCCTTTTCACAGGTGGTCCCGGACTTAACGGCGGCTCACACAAGGTTGGATGTTTAACACTTCCTATGTCATCAGGCAACACCGATAGACAAATTCAGTTTATGACCGACCTTAAGGCAACTGTTTTATGCTGCACACCTTCTTATGCCGCATATCTCGGCGAGTCACTTCACGATATGGGCTACACACCCGACACAATTTCTTTAAAAGCAGGAATTTTCGGTGCAGAGCCCTGGACACAGGAAAACAGAAGAGAGCTTGAAAAGAGCCTCGGCATTAAAGCTTATGATATATACGGACTCACAGAAATTTCCGGTCCCGGTGTTTCGTTTGAGTGTACAGCACAAGGTGGAATGCACGTAAACGAGGACCATTTTATTGCCGAAATTATAAACCCCGAAACAGGCGAACCTCTCCCCGAGGGAGAAAAGGGCGAGCTCGTTTTCACCTGTCTTGATAAAGAAGCTTTTCCACTTCTTAGATACCGTACACGCGATATATGCGTGCTCACAAGAGAGGCTTGTCCCTGCGGCAGAACATTTGTAAGAATGTCTAAGCCTATGGGAAGAAGCGACGATATGATGATTATCAGAGGCGTTAACGTATTCCCATCACAAATCGAGGCAGTTTTAATTAACGAAGGCTGCTCACTTAACTATCAAATTAAGATTTCACGCGTTAATAACAGCGACACCTTTGATATTTACGTTGAGCTTCCTCCCGAGCAGTTTGACGATTCGGTTAAAAATCTCACTGCTAAGGAAAAATCACTCCAGGCAGCTCTCAGAAGTATGCTTGGAATTGGACCTGATGTTCACTTAGTTCCTCCTAAAACCATTGCTCGAAGCGAGGGCAAGGCTGTTAGAATTATTGACGAACGCAAGCTCCACGATTAATAGAAAGAGAGGAAATTTATTATGGCAATAAGACAACTTTCTGTATTCCTTGAAAATAAAAAAGGAACACTTCACGAAATTACCGATGTTCTTGCAAAAGAAAATATTAATCTTCGTTCAATGTGCATTGCCGACACTGCCGATTATGGTATAGTTCGTATAATTGCTGACGACCCCGAGCGTGCAGGTAAAATCTTAAATGAAACAGGTCATACTGCAAGCATCAGAGAGGTTACTGCATTTGCAGTTCCCGACTGCCCCGGCGGACTTGCTAAGGTTTTAAGCATATTAGAGGAAAACTCAATTGACATTGAATATATGTACGCTCTTGTTACAACAAGCATTGACAAAGCATACGCTGTTATGAGAACTAATGACGATAAGAGCGCTGAAAAGGTATTGCTTAAAAATGGCATAGAGCTTTTAGAAGAAGAAAACATCTAAAATAAAAACCGCCGCAGATTAAATCTGCGGCGGTTTTTATTTTAATTCCAAAAATCAAGTTCTTCTTTTATTCCTATATCCTTTGATTTAAAGTGAGGCTCTTTTCCCTCTTTGCGCTGTTTTATGTAGTCATTTAAGCATCTTATGGCAGGCTTCATTAAAATTACAATTACGGGAACGTTAACTAAAACCATTAAGCCTTGAGTCATATCCGCTAAATTCCAAACTGTGCTTGCACTTGCAACAGCACCGATAAAAACTAAAATAGTAGCTATTATACGGAATATAAGTATTTCCGTCTTTTTTATTTCACGGTTTAAAATAAACTTTAAACAGCCTTCGCAATATGCGTAGTTACCGATTAGGGTTGTAAATGCAAAGAATGTCATTGCAACTGCTATAAATATAGGTCCGAAATCCCCAAGGCTCACCTTTAATGCACTTTGAACAAAGCCTGCGGCTGAGGTGTCGCTATTGTAACCTATTCCTGACGAGAGGCACATAAATGCTGTGCAGGTGCAGATTAAAAGTGTATCAATATAAACCGAGAGAACCTGAACAAGACCTTGCTTTGCGGGGTGGGTTACATCGGCAGTAGCAGCGGCATTGGGAGCCGAGCCCATACCTGCCTCATTTGAGTAAAGTCCTCTTTTAATTCCCCACATCATACACGAGCCGGCAAAGCCACCAAAAATCGCCTTAAAATCAAAGGCACTTTCAAAAATAAGCTTAAACATTTCTGGGATTTTTTCAATATTTACTATAAGCACTATAACAGAAACTATTACATAGCCGATTCCCATAAACGGAACCATAACTTCGGTTACCTTTGAAAGTCTTTTTACTCCGCCTATTACAATAATTCCAAATAAAACTGCTAAAACTATGCCGATAACAGCGGGTGTTATGGCTTTATTATAAAATGGAAAAATCTCGAAAGTTGACTGCATATTATATGATGCAAGCATATTAAAGCCAACGGCATAGGTTAAAATAATAAGCGCTGAAAAAATTACGCCGAGCCAACGAGATTTTAAAGCCTGCTGCATATAAAATGCAGGACCGCCGTAGCTGCTGCCGTCGGGATTTTTCTTCTTATAAATTTGAGCAAGTGATGACTCTGTAAATGCAAGTGCACTACCAATAATAGCCGTTACCCACATCCAAAACACAGCGCCTGCTCCACCTGCACAAATAGCGGTTGCAACGCCTATAATATTTCCTGTTCCAACACGCGAGGCTGTTGAAATCATAAGTGCGCCAAATGATGAAATTGAGTTTTTGTCCTTTGGCTTTTCCATAAGAACCTTAAAACATTCGCCGAGCATTCTAACCTGAACAAATTTAGTAGCAAAGGTTAAAATTACACCGCCTAATAGTAATATTGCCGGTACACACCACGGCTGATACAGTACATCGCTGATTGCTTTTATTATTTTGTCAATTAATTCCATTACGCCTTCTCTCCTATTATTAAAATGCATATTATAAATATTATACTCTATTTTAATTAAGTGAGCAAGAAGTATTTTTTTAAGAAAAAACGACCAAAAGTACTGTGACAGTGCTGTTCAACAAATTGGAATTTATCAGACAATTACTGTCCTATGCTCTAAAAGCCCTTGATATTACTGGGGTTTTCGCCAGTTACAAACTCAACTGTTATGTATTTTCCCTTGTTTTTGCCCTTATGAGCGAAAATAAGGGAAACTTTTTATATCTAACCGCCAACTACCTTATCGAGCAGTCTTGCGGAAGTACGCTTCGCCTCTCTTGTAG
>JAFSGZ010000011.1 GCA_017440545.1 Oscillospiraceae bacterium | reverse complement strand
TATGAAGAAAATAATTTCTTTAAGTCTATCTGTTATTTTGATTTTATGCTTTATCTGCAGTTGTGCACCAAAGAACAGTGAGCCCATTCCAAATCCTATTTCGGAATTTGAATATGAGTTATCTGATAAAGGAGCAACAATTGTAAAATATATTGGAAACGCTAAAGAGGTTGTAATCCCAAACTCAATTGACGGACATGCTGTTATGTATATATATGATTATGCATTTATGAGCAAGCCAATAGAAAAGGTCGTCATTCCCGATTCCGTTGAACAGATTGGCGAAAAGGCTTTTGCAAATTGTCAATCTCTTAAAGAGGTTACATTTGGAAATGGTTTAAAAAAAATCTTGGTGCAAGCTTTTGACAACTGCACTTCACTTGAAGAAATACAATTTCCTGAAAGTTTAGAAGAAATATACCCACAGGCTTTTATAAATTGTATAAATTTAAAAAAACTACATATAAATAAAAATCTAAATTCAATAGGCCACGAAAATTTTTTCCACAGCCCAATAGAAGAGCTTACGATACAAGACGGATTAAAAGCATTTGGAAGCTATACTACATTTTGGAATGCTACAATAAAGGAAATAACTATACCGGCAAGTGTTGAAAATGTGCGCGAATGTTCTTTTAGCGATAATTTAGAAAAGGTGTATTTTTTAGGCAATGCTCCGCAAAAAGTTGGCGTAGACCCTTTTGGTAGGAAAGCCACTATATACTACAAAAAAGACACAAGCGGCTGGGATACAACACCTTTAAAAGACACCTACACACTAATTGAATATTAATAATTTTATATTAGTTAAAATCATAACAGCATTGTTAGGGTAAGAGTTGCTCTTATCGTAATTTTTACAAATTCTATCCACAATATAAGCGAGTGAATATAATGAGAAAAGAACCATTGACAAGAAAAAAGATTAGAACAGAAATAATCAGATATGCGTTAAAACAAATTTCAAGCTCACTACTTAATTTTGTTATAGTCATTTCATGTGTGGCGATTTTATTGTTTCTTCTTTTATCTCTCTTCTCACAATTGAAACATTCTCATTTTTCAGGCATAAAAAATGGCATAGGAATAGATTCAAATACATATGTCATATTTTTTGTGATTATGATAATTATGGCAATAGTGGTAATCGTCTCTTTAATTTGCATAATTTCTTTTATCTCTATGCTTACAAAATCATTGGCAATTATTCGGTATGCAAACAGTGATAAATTTAATATAATAACTGATAAACTAATTCGTTATGAGCAAGAGAGATATGAAAGAAACTGGCATTTTGGTTACAAGTGGATTCATAAACCATACACACTTATATTTGAAACATATGGTGCATATCCAATTATAACGCGCAAAAATTACAAATGGTCCGGAATATATCAAATGACCGATCAGAAATTATTCAATAATTGTAATATAGGTGATGAATTTTATTTAGTAACCATGAAAGATAAAATTTTAGTTGTTTTTAATTCTGTCTTTTTTGAACTTTAGCAATAATTACAGACTTTAGACTTGCTACACATTAATTTAATATTAATATTTTTATAATGATTAATAAATAAAAAGTCTGTGCAGATTACTCTGCACAGACTTTTTAATTTTTAGTCAAGTATTTTCTTTGAAATTTTTTGGATATATTCGGGATTTATTTTAAACTCGTTAAGCGAACTTAATTGCTCATTTGTAAATTCATTACTCGAAAGACTTACAAGCATATCCTCTATTTTTTGGGGGTTATATTTATAAATATACTCGGCAGCATACTCAAAGGCTTCCCAATTTTGATTTTCTATAATATTCTCGGTGATTTTAAGTAGCGTTTCGTCTTTTTCTGTTTTATGTAACTCTTTAAACAGCACCACTCTTGCTTCCAAATCATCCAAATAGCAAATTGCCTCGTTGCCATAAAGCTCATAGCTTATATTATCGGTCAAAAAAGCTTTAAATTTCAGATTATCGATACTGCTAAAAAAGCTTTTTATTTCTTTTTGACGATGAACTATTTTGTGTTTCGTCAAATTATAATATGCTTTGGGTTCAGATTTTTCATCAAAACGGGTAGCGGTATACTCTTTACCCCAAGCATAAAAGTTCGCCGGGCTATCAGAATACACCATATTGGGCGAATAGACTGTTGTATTTTTTATGCACTGATAAGGAAGCAGTAAATATTTAAAGCTTAACATAGGAAATGCTATTATAAAAATCACAACAATTCTACCGAATATTACAATTGCGCCCTCTTTTTGTTTTATTTCTTTATTAACCAAAAAATGAGATACTATTAAGCTTATCCCAAGAAGTGTGTCAAGTAAGAAAGACTTTATTTCAAAAAGAAACTCTCTGTTGATTTGTACATTTGAAAGATTGGCATCTGAACTGTATTTTCCAATTTCAAATGGATATGCGTGTACTATTAAATCATTTAATAGCATAGATGCTGCAAAAATCAAAATAATTGCCAAAGAAGTTAATAGGCAGGGCATTAGCTTTTTAAAAAAATTGGTTTCTTTATTAGCACAAATAAGGTAAATTAATATCCACTGCACAAAGGTTATGGTATCAAGTATATATAATTGCATAATATCAAATGATGTAAGATAAAACACTATCAGGTCAATGGCAATTTGAAGAACAATAAGTCCTGCAAGTCTTAAAATCTCAAATCTTTTTACAAATTTTTCAAAGGGTGAAAAAACAAATTCGCTAAAAATCGTTTTACTCTTGCTAAATGCAATTATCAGAACCATAAAATACATAATAAAATATAATAAATTTACAATTGTTGCAAATACATTATTCGGTCCGCTAAACTCTATAATATGCTTTGGGAAACGATTGCACACAAAGTAAATCAAATTCATAACAATTATTAATACGCAGTTTATCATATTTCACCCTTCTAATACACCAATAATTACATAATATATTAAAATTCACATTTTTTTATAAAAATATAGACAAGATACTTTTGAAGGTACGAAATGGCAACTGTAGCAAGAAAAGTGAGAAAAATTGCAACTACTATCGGAAACCATTCTACTCCATCGAAAAATCGGACTAAAATTCTACCCACACAGATAGATGAAAATACACTTAATGCTCCCAGTTTTTTATATCGGTGTTTATCTTTTTTTCCTAAAGAGTACTGTTTGTAAATCAATTTTAAAACAAATATTCCTTCATAGATTAGAAGCCAAATTAAAAATGATATTATTATAACGCCACTTGGTATATCATACATATACATTGTTAAAAGAGCGCCCGACATCATCATAAAGAAAATCCATGTGAATACCGCAAGTATTCGTTTAGCATAATCGTCTTTTTCCTTAAATATGCTTACCAAACAAATGATAAAAATAATAGAAAATATTAACGAAATCAGCCAATTATTAATAGCTAACAATACAATGGGAGTTAAATCCATTATGGCAATAATTACAGCTAATAAAAATGTTCCTTTGCAAGTTAATGGTTCTGTTTTGCTTTCTTGATTATTTGAAACTGAATATTCATATAATTCTTTCTTCATAAAAACTTTCCTTATTATAGTAACTATAATATTATGCGGTGCAAGAACAAAATCATAACAAGCGACACTAAAATTGCTCTCAATTATGCCACAAAGAAATGCAAAAAAATTATCAGCGTATTATAAGATCTTTTAGCTTGTCAAAATTAAAGCAGATGGCGTCGGTGCTGTGGGCATCGCTCGACAGCACAAATTTTGCACCGTTATCCTTTAGGTAGTTTAAAATATCCTTTGAGGGATACGGCTCTTTTTTGTAGCCTCTTGAAATGGCGCCTGTGTTAATCTCAAATGTCTTTTTATATTTTAAAAGCTCGTCGGCAGCGCCTTTCCAGGCGGCAATATAGCGCTTGTCGCTTTCATCAAATAAGCCTTGGTCGTTAAATTTTGAGATTAAATCAAAATGGCCGATTATATCGGCGTTTGTTTCTTCCAAAACCCTTTTAACCGTTTCAAAATAAGCCTCGGCAAAGCTTAAAGCGTCGCCATCAAAATACTTTGAAACCGCCGCCTTAAAGCTGTCGGCACTTTCATCAACCGCTATATAATCTTCAGAAACCTTTACATAATGCACCGAGCCGATAACATAATCGTAATCATCGGTTTTTTCATCGGAATAAAAATCTTGCTCAATGCCGCAGTAAATTTTTATTTTATCTGCGTATTTATGCTTCAAATCGTTTATAGTTTCACGATATAAATTAAGGTTTTCTTTTTTTATACAATAGCTCTTATCAAAGAATGTGGGGCTATGGTCGGAAAAGCCCATTTTATTTAATCCAAGCTCTAATGCTTTTTGCACCATTTGCTCAGGGGTGTTTTTACCATCACTAAAGGTTGTGTGAAGGTGAAAATCAGATAAAATCATTTGGTCATTTTCTCCTGTTTAACCTTTTTATCTATAACGTGGCGAGATTTAAGTTCATTAAATATATCCTCGATTGAAATTCCCATTTCAATCATTAAAACCATTACGTGATAGTAAAGGTCAGCGATTTCGTAAATGGTTTCCTTTTTATCGTCTGCCTTGCCTGCTATGATAACCTCTGTACATTCCTCGCCGACTTTTTTAAGGATTTTATCAATACCCTTTTCAAAAAGATAGGTGGTGTATGAGCCTTCCTTCTTTTCGGTTTTTCTTCCCTTTATAAGCTCAAAGAGAATTTCGGGGGAAAACTCGTTTCTCTCGTCGCTTTCAAAAAGGGTTTTAGTAAAGCAGGAGTCGCTTCCTGTGTGGCAGGCGGGGCCCTCTTTATCAACTAAAACTACCAAGGCGTCATTATCACAATCGGCAGTAATAGACACAATGTGCTGATAGTTGCCGCTTGTTTCACCCTTTAGCCAAAGCTCGTTTCTTGAGCGGCTGTAAAAGCAGGTGAGCTTCTTTTCCATTGAAATTTCAAGGCTCTCTTTATTCATATAAGCAAGTGTTAAAACCTTTTTGCTTGTGCTATCTACAACAATAGCGGGAATCAGTCCGTTTTGGTCAAATTTAAGCTCATCAATATTAATCATAATTATTCTCCTATATCCTTACCGGTATAAAGTTTTGTTTAAGCAGATTTTTAAGGTCAGAAATCTCAACCTCGTTATAATGGAAGATAGATGCCGCAAGTCCTGCATCAACCTTTGGGAGAGTTTTAAAAAGCGTTACGAAATCTTCCATTTTACCGGCGCCGCCCGAGGCGATAACCGGAACATTTACAGCATCACAAACTTTTGAAAGCATTTCAAGGTCAAAGCCGTTTTTTACGCCGTCGGTGTCGATAGAGTTTAAAACAACCTCACCCGCGCCGTTGTCAACACATCTTTTAATCCAGGAAACCGCTTCCATACCCGTGTTTTCTCTGCCGCCCTTTGAAAAAACTCTGAAAACGCCGTCGACGCGTTTTACATCAGCAGAAATTACAACACATTGGTCACCATATCGCTTTGCCGCCTCATATATAAGGTCCGGATTTTTTATAGCGCCCGAATTTACGCTTACCTTGTCGGCGCCGCACTTTAAAACTCTGTCAAAATCGTCGAGGGTGTTTATACCGCCGCCAACGGTCAGGGGAATAAAAATGGTGCTTGCAACCTCTTTTAAAATGTCGGTAAATATACCTCTGTTTTCATAAGATGCCGTTATATCGTAAAACACAAGCTCATCGGCACCGCTTTGGCTGTAATGCCTTGCGAAATCTATGGGCGAGGAAATTTCGACAATTCCCTCGAAATTTTTGCCCTTAACAACCTTGCCATTTCTTACATCAAGGCAGGGGATAATTCTTTTTGTAATCATTTTGCCACCCTTATAGCCTCGCTTAAATCTATTGCACCTGTGTAATAGGCCTTGCCTATAATGGCGCCGTATAAATTAAGCTTTCTTAATTTTTTTATATCGTCAATCGAGGACACGCCGCCCGAAGCGGTTATGTTCATAGAAAATTTTTCGCTTAATGTTTTATAAAGCTCTAAATTTGTGCCGCGCATGGCGCCGTCCTTTGAAATGTCGGTGCAGATTAAGTATTTTACTCCAAAATTTTGCATTTTCTCGCAAAATTCAAGCAGACTGTACTCTGATTTTTCTACCCAGCCTTTAATTGCAACAAAGCCGTCTTTAATATCAACGCCGACGGCAATTTTGTCGCCGTATTTTTCTAAAGCCTCTTTTAAAAAGTCGGGGTCTGTAACCGCGGCAGTGCCGATGATTACTCTATTAACGCCAAGGCTTAAATATTTATCGACAGTTTGTATATCTCTTATTCCGCCGCCAATCTCAATAAAAATTCCGCCCTCGTCTACTATGTTTTTAACGGTAGTAAAGTTATCGGTTTTGCCGCTTTTAGCGCCGTCGAGGTCAACAAGATGCAAAAAGGTTGCACCTGCCGCTTTAAAATCCTTTACAACATTGACGGGATTTTCGTTATAGACGGTTTTTTTATCATAATCGCCCTTTAATAGCCTTACCGCCTTGCCGTCTATAAGGTCGATTGCAGGAAATATGTTCATAAATAAGCCTCCTAAAGCTCACAAAACGCGCGCAAAATGTTAAGACCGACCTCGCCGCTTTTTTCGGGGTGGAACTGACAACCGTAAATGTTATTTTTAGCTACTGCGGCGGTTAAATCGGCACCGTAATTTGTTGTGGCAATAACGCTCTCATCGCAGTTTGCACCGTAATAAGAGTGCACAAAATAAACAAAGTCGCCATCATTTAAATATTTAAACACAGGGCTTTTAGGCTGTGTGAATTTAAGAGAGTTCCAGCCCATATGCGGAATTTTAAGGTTTTTTACATCGTCGCCTATAAAACGGATTTCACCCTTTATAAGTCCTAAACCCTCGTGCTCACCGTATTCATAGCTTTTATCAAATAAAAGCTGCATACCAAGGCAGATGCCCATTAAAGCCTTGCCGCCCTTTACCTCATCTATTATAACCTTATCAAGCCCTGTGTTTTTAAGCTTTTGTATGGCATCGCCAAACGCGCCGACACCGGGCAAAATAATTTTATCAGCGTTTTTTAAATCTTGCTCTTTACCCGTTACAACGGCATCTGCGCCGATTGATTTTAAGGAAGAAACAAGGGAAAAAAGATTCCCCACGCCGTAATCAACAATCGCAATCATTATAAAACTCCTTTGGAGGAAGGGATTTCGTCTTTATATTTTTCTTCTATCATAACAGCCGCCTTAAAGCTTCTTGCAACGCTCTTAAATATACCCTCAAGGATATGGTGAGCGTTTTTGCCGCCGAGCTGTTTTATGTGAAGTGTACATTGGCAGTTTCTTACAAACGAGAGCCAGAACTCCTCGGCTAATTCAACATCAAACTCGCCAACCTTTTTAGCTCTTATCTGTGTTTGATAGGAAAGATAGGCTCGTCCCGAAAAATCAACTGCCGACAAGATTAAGGTTTCGTCCATGGGCAAAATCATATTTCCGTAGCGAACCATTCCGCGTTTATCTCCTAAAGCCTCTTTAAATGCAAGACCAAGGCAGATACCGATGTCCTCGGCGCTGTGGTGTAAATCCACCTCTGTGTCGCCAATGCAGTTGAGAGTAATGTCAAATCTGCCGTGCTTTGCAAAAAGTGTGAGCATATGGTCTAAAAAGCCTGAGCCGCTGTTTATGTCGCAAATGCCGCTGCCGTCTATATTAAGCTTTAAGGATATTCTCGTTTCTGCCGTGTTTCTTTGTATATTGGCTACTCTCATTTTGTTTCCTCCAATATTTCCTTAATTTTACTGATTAAAATTTCGGTTTGCTCTTTGTTTCCGATAGTTATGCGGTTATACTGTGAAATTTTCTCTTTTTCAAAATGGCGCACCAAAACGCCCTTTTGACGAAGCTTTAAATAAATTTCTTTGCCGCTTAAAATATTATGCTTTGCAAAAACAAAGTTAGCATAAGAGTCTGTAAGGCTAAAGCCTAAAGCTTTAAGCTCTTTTTTTACATATTCACGGTTTTCTATAATTTCTTTTATGTTTCTTTTGGTGTAGTCTTCATCCTCTAAAGCGCCGATGCCTGCCGATAGAGTCATACTGTTTACATTATAGGGGTTAGTTGAGTATTTAATGGTGTTAAGGTCTGAAATAAGCTCACTTGAGGCAATACCAAAGCCAAGCCTTGCACCCGCCATTGAACGCGACTTTGAAAATGTTCCTGTTACCAAAAGATTTTTATATTTATCTATAAGACAAACGGCACTCTCGCCGCCAAAATCAATATACGCCTCGTCTATAACAACGATGTTTTTGGGATTTGATTTAAGAATTTTTTCTATATCCTCTAATGAAAGAATAAGTCCTGTCGGGGCGTTGGGGTTTGCTATGAAGATGTTTTTATTTATATTAAGGTAGTCCTCTACATTAATCGAAAAGTCGTCTTTTAAAGGAATTTCCTCGTATGGCACAAGGTTTAAATCTGCAAAAACCGAATAAAAGCCGTAGGTTATATCAGGAAAAACGGCAGGACTTTTATCGTCGCAAAATGCCATAAATGCGAAATTTAAAATCTCGTCAGAGCCGTTTGTCACAAGTACGTTTGAATACTCTACGCCGTACAGCTCGGCTATTTTCAATGTAAGCTCGCGACATTCGGGGTCGGAATATAAATTAAGCCTACCTGCTGCCTCTGCCGCCTTCTTGACTGCCTTTTTTGAAGGCGGAAAGGGCGACTCGTTTGTGTTAAGCTTAACATATTTCATATCCTTTGGCTGCTCTCCCGGGGTGTAGGGAACAAGATTTTTTCGTTTGTAGCTTAAATATTCACTCATTTATTATCCTCCAAGCGAATAACGGCACTTTTAGCGTGTGCTGTGAGCCCCTCTTTTTGTGCAAAGTAGGCAACATCTGCGCCCACTTTACAAAGAGCCTCTTTGGTGTAGTATGTATACTGTGTTTTCTTTACAAAATCGTCAACCGACAAGGGACTTGAAAACTTTGCAGTGCCGCTTGTGGGTAGTGTGTGATTAGGTCCTGCAAAATAATCGCCTAACGCCTCGGGGCAGTTTTTACCCATAAACACCGAACCTGCGTGACGGATAGCATCAAGATAATCAAAGGGATTATCAACACAAAGCTCTAAATGCTCGGGGGCAATTTCGTTTGCAATTTCAATGGCAACGCCTAAATTATCCGAAACTATAATTTTGCCGTTGTTATCAATGGAAGCCCTTGCAATTTCAGCTCGCTCAAGCATAGGAATTTGAATTTCAAGCTCGGTTTGAACCGCCTTTGCAAGTGAAAGAGAGTCGGTTACCAAAACAGCGCTTGCCATTTTGTCGTGCTCTGCCTGCGATAAAAGGTCTGCCGCAATAAATTTGGGGTTGCAGGTGTTATCTGCAACAATTAAAATTTCGCTTGGACCTGCTATCATATCAATAGATACAACTCCGAACACCTGACGCTTTGCCTCGGCAACAAATGCATTTCCTGGGCCTACAATTTTATGAACAGCAGGGATACTCTCTGTTCCGTAGGAAAGGGCGGCAATAGCCTGAGCGCCGCCAACCTTAAAGATTTTATCAACCCCTGCAATTTTAGCTGCCGCTAATATAACGGGGTTAACTGTGCCGTCACTTCTGGGGGGAGTTACCATAACAATTTCCCTACAGCCTGCAATTTTAGCGGGAATAGCATCCATAAGCACGGTGGACGGATATGCGGCGGTGCCGCCGGGAACATAAAGGCCAACCTTATCAATAGGAATAACCTTTTGACCTATAACAACGCCCTCGGTTTCATTTATAATAAAGCTGTTGCGCTTTTGTTTTTCGTGAAAGGCGGTAATATTCTCTTTTGCCTTTTTTAAGATTTCGATAAACTTTTGGTCTACCTTTGAAAAAGCCTCTTCAATTTCTTCTTCTGAAACAGCAAGGCTTGAAAGGACTGCTTTATCAAATTTCTCAGAGTACTCAAAAAGCGCCTTGTCGCCGTTTTTGCGAACATTTGAAATAATCTCTGTAACAATGTCCTCAACATTTACGGTGGGAACAACTCTTGCGAAAATTTCGTCTACACTAACCTCATTATAGTTTAATATTTTAATCATTTGGCTTCCTCCACCTGCATACTCAGTTCATTTTTAAGCCTTTCTATTGCCTCGCTTTTAAATTTAAAGGAAGTTTTGTTTGCAATAAGCCTTGCGCTTATGGGCACAACCGTTTCAATAACCTCTAAATTGTTTTCCTTTAATGTTGTGCCTGTTTCAACAATGTCAACAATAACATCCGAAAGCTCTAAAATGGGGGCAATTTCAATCGAGCCGTTTAGATGGATAATGTCAATATCTTTGCCTGTTGAGGTGTAATAATTCTGTGCTATGTTTGCAAACTTTGTAGCAACCTTTAGAGTTTTCTGATTATTATATCTAAAGCCTTTTTTTGCCGCAACCGCCATTTTGCACCTACCGATGTTTAAATCCAAAAGCTCGTAAATGTCGGGCGAGTATTCTAAAAG
>JAFSGZ010000087.1 GCA_017440545.1 Oscillospiraceae bacterium | reverse complement strand
CTTTTTGCCTTTGTAACAAACAGAATTTGGGTGTTTGAAAAAGGGAAAAACGAGGGAATTATTTTTCAAGGCATAAAGTTTTACGGCGGCAGAGTGGCAACCCTTTTAATTGAGGAGATTATTCTCCTTGTGTTTGTAACATTTTTAAGCTTTAATGCTATGATAGTTAAAATTACAGCTCAGGTTATTGTAATTGTTTTAAACTATGTGATAAGTAAACTTTTCATATTTAAAAAATAGTGTATTTTCAATAATAGTATGAAATAAAAAAGAGCCCTAGGGGCTCTTTTTTTTACACCTTTTTACAAAAAACTTGTAAATTTCGACATTATATGATAAATTATAAATAGCATATTAAATTTATAGGAGGAGAAAAATGACAAAGGTAAATAAAAAACGCAATTTGGTAACCTTGTTGTTATTTGCGGCTTTTATAGTCTTAATGGTTGTAGCGGCATTTACAACAACTGCTCAGTCGGTGCAGAAGTCTTTTTGGGCACTTGTACCACCTATCGTTGCAATATCCTTGGCACTTGCCACAAAGGAGGTTTATAGCTCTTTATTTGTTGGCGTGTTAGCAGGAGGTCTGTTATATTCAGGCTTTAATTTCGAGGGAACAATTAATCATATTTTCAGCGGAAATTATGAGGTTGACGGAGAAACTGTAAGCTATGGCATTATAAATGTCCTTTCGGACAGCTATAATGTAGGAATACTTATCTTCCTTGTTATTCTTGGCGCAATGGTTGCGCTTATGAACAGAGCAGGAGGCTCTGCCGCATTCGGTAAATGGGCTGCTACCCATATTAAATCCCGTGTCGGCGTTATGCTCTCCACAATTTTGCTCGGCGCCCTTATCTTTATTGATGACTATTTTAATTGCCTTACAGTAGGAAGCGTAATGAAGCCTGTAACCGATAAGCAAAAGATTTCTCGTTCAAAACTTGCTTATCTTATCGACTCAACTGCCGCTCCAATCTGCATTATTGCCCCAATTTCTTCTTGGGCTGCCGCAGTTTCAGGCTTTGTTGAGGGAGAAAACGGAATGGCTCTCTTTCTTAAAGCTATACCATTTAACTTCTATGCATTACTCACCATCGTAATGATGGTAGCTATGGCGCTTATGAAGTTTGATTACGGCCCAATGGCTAAGCATGAGGCTAATGCCCTTAATGGAGATATTTATTCGGGACAGAAGGCAGAAGAGGAAAACGAAGAAGAGGTTAGCGTAAACGGAAAGGTTATTGACCTTGTTTTTCCAATTGTAACCCTTATAATCTGCTGCGTTATTGGTATGATTTATACGGGCGGATTTTTCTCAGGTACCGACTTTATCACCGCGTTTTCTGAGTGCGATGCGCCTTTAGGCTTGGTGTTTGGTTCATTTATTGCAATGGTTCTTACCGTAATTTTCTATCTTATCAGAAATGTACTTAATTTCTCGGATTGTATGGCTTGTCTGCCAAAGGGATTTAAGGCAATGGTACCTGCAATTTTAATTTTAACACTCGCTTGGTCACTTAAGTCTATGACAGATAGCCTTGGCGCCGCAGAGTATGTTGCAGGATTAGTAGAAAGTGGTGCCGCAGGACTTATGAACTTCCTGCCCGCAATAATCTTCCTTATTGCGATTGGCCTCTCTTTTGCAACAGGCACCTCTTGGGGAACCTTCGGAATTTTAATTCCTATCGTTGTTTCAGCATTCCAGACAGTAGATTATCAGCTTATGATAGTTGCTATTTCTGCTTGTATGGCAGGTGCAGTTTGTGGAGACCATTGTTCACCAATTTCCGACACAACAATTATGGCTTCTGCGGGAGCAGAGTGTAACCACGTAAATCACGTTTCAACTCAGCTTCCTTATGCAATAACCTGTGCCGCAGTTTCCTTTGTTGCTTATATAGTTGCAGGTTTCACAACCAATGCCTTTATTTCACTTCCAATAGGAATTGTCTTAATGGTGGGCACACTTTTTGCTATTAAATTTATCACAAAGAAAAAGGCATAAAAATTAAATATATGCCATAAAGCCATATCAAAAAAGCTCTACTGTTTTTGTCAGTAGAGCTTTACTTTTTTATATAGAGTGTCACTTAGCGGTAAATTTTTTAAATATTAAAATAGCTTTTTAATTGCTGGGGCAAAACAAAATTTATTTTGTGAGCCTCTTTTTCATTTGTGCAAACGGATAGAAAATAACTGTCATTTAAAATTTTCTCAAAATGAAAATAAGCGCTTTTGTCTTTGAGGGCAAAATCCTTAATTGTAATTGTGTTAAAGCTTCTTTTAAGTCCCTCGCCCGTCATTTTAACATAGCTTTCCTTTAAAACCCAGTTTTTTAAAAGCTCGTTTGTATCGCTGCTTAGGTCTTCAGAAGGCGAATAAATTTTAGAGGATAAATTAGGATTAACTACCCTTTGTTTTTCAATATCCACACCAATTATATTTTGAGAGATAGCGCACACCACTAAATTGCCTGAATGTGAAATCGAGAAATGCGGCGAGTTTTCAAGATAAGGCTTGCCGCCCTTTTGCCTTTTAATTTCAAGCGGCAAGGCTTTTTTTAAAGCATAAGATAACAGCACCTCGCTGCCGATTTTTAAAAGCGCGGAGTTTTCTTTTTTCTCTCGCATATTTTCTGAAAGTGTAGTAGAAGCTGATAAAATGTTCTCAGAGGCTTTTTTTCGTTCTTTTGAAATGCTTTTTAAAAGACTTGTCAAAATATCCTTATTTTGAGTAATATCCAAAACAAAAATCTGAGCCATTTTACCACCTCCTTTTAGTATATTATAAAAACATTTTAAGTTTAAGTCAAATGTTGACAAAAAGAGGCGGGTTTTATATAATTAAAATGTACTAAAATTTGAGAGGTAGAGAAAATGCAGGTAATGAAAATTAAAAAGCTCAGAGAAAACGCAGTTATTCCTTGCTATCAAAGTGAAAATGCCGCAGGCGCCGACCTTTGCGCCGCTCTTGATGAGAATATTGTTATAAAGCCAAATCAAACCGCATTTGTTCCTACAGGTCTTGCGATGGCTATTCCAAACGGTTATGTAGGCTTAATTTATGCACGAAGCGGACTTGCCTGCAAAAAGGGCCTTGCTCCCGCAAATAAGGTTGGAGTTATAGATAGTGACTATCGCGGAGAGGTTATGGTTGCACTTCATAATCACTCAACACAGGATGTAATAGTAGAAAAGGGCGATAGAATTGCCCAAATTGTAATTGCACCTTATTTAACGGTTGATTTTGAAGAGGCAGATGAGCTTGACAGCACTGGGCGCGGTGATGGCGGATTTGGTTCAACCGGTAAATAATTTTCCTATTGCAATTATTTTAAATATATGATAATATATTAAGGGTAAAGCAACATCCTGTACCTCGGGCGGTTGCTTTATTATTTTGTAAACTACTCGAAATGAGGAAAAATAAATGAGTAAGAAGTATGATGTTATAATTATCGGGGCGGGCCCCGGCGGAATTTTTTCGGCATATGAGCTTAAAAAGGTTTCGCCTAAACTTTCGGTTGCTGTTTTTGAAACGGGCAAAAGACTCGAGGAGCGAAAGTGCCCTATTGATAATAAAAAGATTAAATCCTGTATCGGCTGTAAAACCTGCGCTATTATGAACGGTTTTGGCGGCGCTGGAGCTTTTTCCGACGGTAAATATAATATCACAAATAATTTCGGCGGCACTCTTCACGAATATATCGGCAAGGAAACTGCCACAGAGCTTATGAAGTATGTTGATGAGATTAATTTAGCTTACGGCGGCGAAGGGACACATCTATATTCAACCGCTAACAGCGAAATAAAAAAGCTTTGTATGCAAAATGATTTGCATCTTTTAGATGCATCTGTAAGACATCTTGGCACAGATATAAATTATGTTGTGCTTAAAAATATTTTTGCAGAGCTTGAGAAAACTGTCGATTTTTATTTTGAGCAAAAGGTCGACACTATCAATAAGCTCGACAGCGGCTTTGAGGTTATAAGTAAAGACCAAAGCTATATCTGCGATGATATTATCGTATCTGTAGGCAGAAGCGGAAGTAAATGGATGGAGAGTGTTTGCAAACACCTTGACATTAAAACCAAATCAAACAGAGTTGATATCGGCGTCAGAGTAGAGCTTCCCTATGAGGTTTTCTCTCACCTTACAGATGAGCTTTATGAAAGTAAAATAATGTACAGAACAGAAAAGTTTCAGGACTTGGTTCGTACATTCTGTATGAACCCCCACGGTGCAGTTGTAAATGAAAATACAAACGGTATTGTAACAGTAAATGGTCACAGCTATGAGGACCCTCAGAAGCACACAGAAAACACAAACTTTGCACTTCTTGTTTCAAAGCATTTCTCCGAGCCTTTTGAAGACAGTAACGGCTACGGCGAGAGTATAGCAAGGCTTTCAAATATGCTCGGAGGCGGAGTTATCATTCAACGCTTTGGCGACCTTACAAGAGGAAAACGTTCAACATATTCAAGAATAAATGAGAGCTTTGTAAGACCTACATTAAATGCAACCCCCGGCGATTTAAGCCTTGTTATTCCCAAACGAATTTTAGACGGTATAATAGAAATGATTTATGCGCTTGATAAAATTGCTCCGGGAACTGCAAACGACGATACACTTTTATATGGCGTCGAGGTTAAGTTCTATAATATGGAGGTTGAAATTGATGAAAATCTCCAAACCAAATATGAGGGACTTTATGTAATTGGCGATGGCAGCGGCGTTACACACTCGCTTTCACACGCTTCGGCAAGCGGCGTTTATGCCGCAAGGCATATTGCTCAAAAAAATAATTAGGAGAAAGTAAAATGACTGAAAATTTCAGAACTTCGGCCTTTGGATTTAATAAAAAAGATGTAATAAACTACATATCGGATTTAAGCGAGCAAAAAAATAAGATAGAAAACGAGCTTTCGGAGGAAGTAAAAAGCCTTTCTGAGCAAAACGATGAGATTACAGAAAAGAACAAAAATCTTTCTGAGCAAAACGAAAAGCTTGAGGTAGAAAATTCATCACTTAAGGCTGATGTTGCAGATGCCGCCTCTCAAAGAAGCCGTCTGTTCGAAGAATTAAACGAGGCTCGTCGCACAATTCTTCAAAATGAGCGTGAGTTTAATATTCAAAATGAGCAAATCTCAAAGCTCAGAAGTGAAAACGAAGAGCTTTCGGAGAAATGCGCTAAATATTCCGAAATTGCTGAGGATGTCGGCAAAACAATTATGGAAGCTCGGCAGATGGCTGAAAAAATAATAAATGATGCCAAAAACGAGGCAGAGGAAATTCGCCGCCAAACCGAAAATATGGCAAATGACACCCTCTCTAAAATAAATGCTGCTAAAGAGGATGTTAAAACCTTAAAGCTTAATATTTCGGATATGGTTAGAATTTGTGAAAATAGAATTAACAGTATTGAGCAAAACTTCACAAGTGTAGAAGCCTCGGTTTCAAAGCTTTGTCCCGATGCCGAGGGCGATGTTTTTACAGAAGACCCGCTCGAGCGTGAATTTTTTTGATGAGCCGCAAGTCGAATGTATCGGCGCAAGCGGCGAATTTAAAGAAAGGATAAGAAGAATGAAGCCTGTTGTTGTAAATAGAAGGCTTCATAAATCTGTCGGCTCTAAATGGGGCCCGCGCAAAAGCAGATTTAAACGCTTTTTAGACTTTTTAAGGGGACTTTATTAATATGGCAACTGATAACTGCGAATTATGCACAAACTATGTTTATGATGAGGAAATGGAATGTTATGTTTGTGCCGTTAATTTAGACGAGGATGAAATGGCACATTTTATAATGGGCAAAACAAAAAGCTGTCCCTATTTTAGCTTTGGCGATGAATATGCTGTGGTTAGAAAACAAAATTAAACTAAAAATCCCGAAGAGCTTTTGGCTCTTCGGGATTTATTTTATTCAGACCTTAATGCAACAACAGGGTCTTTTTTAGCGGCTATCTTTGAGGGGATAAGTCCTGCTATAAAGGTTAGTGCCATACTGATTACTACAAGTACAATACCTGCTCCTGCGGGAAGAATGGCGGCATTGTTAATATCAGTAAGCGAGTAGATAATGGCGTTTATGGGAATGGTTAATATAAGGGTAACGCCTATACCTAAAGCTCCTGCGAGGAAGCCTACAATTAATGTTTCGGCATTAAATACACGCGAAATATCCTTTTTGGAAGCACCGATAGCACGAAGTATACCGATTTCCTTTGTGCGTTCAAGCACCGAAATGTAGGTTATAATTCCTATCATTATAGATGAAACCACAAGTGAAATTGCAACAAACGCAATTAGAATGTAGCTTATGGCATTTATAATTGTTGTAACCGATGACATCATAATGCCGATATAATCTGTGTATGAAATCTCGTCTTTTTCATCTTTTAGTGAATGGTTGTAGTCAGAGATAAGGTCCTTTATGCTGTCCTTTGACTCAAAGTCTTTAGGATAGATGCTGATGCTGACAGGGTTTTCAATGTCTGAAACACCGAGCTTTGAAAGGTTACCCTCATAGCTTGCGCTTGAGCTTTGGGAGGCGATGCTCTTTGAGAATGTTTTAATAATTGCATCGTCGCTCATTCCCGACTGTTTCATATTTGTAAGGGCGGCAACCATTGTTTGCTGTTCCTCTTTAGGACGAGAAGAAATAAATGCTGATAACTCGTCAATGCTGTTAAATAAACTTTCGCCCTCTTTAAGCATTTTAACGCCTGTGAAAATATCAATTTCGGGGCTTTGCTTTTGAGCCTTTACAATTTCGCTGTCGTTAACCTTAGTAATAAGATGTTCCATAAGCTCGGGAAGATAGCCAATAGAGCCGCTTTCATTGCTTGAAACGGCATCCGAGTCGGGCCTTAAAATTCCTACAACCTTTATTTCCTCAGAATTTTTAAGCACTTCGGCGATATGAACATCGTCCTTTGACATATCTAAATATACATTACCCTGCTTTTTAAAGTAATCTGTATTTACAAGAAGCTTGTATGAAAGTGAAAGTAAATCTTCGTAGGTGTAAGAGGTCTGTGTTGTATCAAGTGAGATTTTACCGGTTTTCATATATTCTTCAAATGCCGCTTTAAGCTCATCCATATCCTTAATGCCGAGAGAATAAAGGGCATAGTCGCTAAGCTCGTAGTTTTTGTTTACTATAATTACAACCTCGTTGTACTCTATAGGAAGTCTGCCCTTTAAAATTTCATACTGATTTTCTATAAGCTTGTTATCACCAATGAGCTCTTTCCATACAGACATTCCGCTCATAGATGACATAACGCTCATAGAACCGCTCGACATTGGGTTATTTGCGCCCATCTGATTAAAACCAATGGCATCCATTGCAGTTTCAGGGCTAACCTTTACAATGCCGTTTGAGGTGTCTGCCTTGTAAACATTAAGGGGAGTAGTGTAGCCGTATTTAATGTCGTTAGCGTAGTTTTTTATCTCTTCGTTTTTATCTAAAAACTTTTTAAAGTCCTTTAGGTTGTTTGCCGAGGCAGATGACATTGTTGAGGTCATTATTTGGGTCATTATATCGTTTGAGTAAATTTTACCCTCTTCATAGCTCTCGGTGTCACGGTTTTCTTCCATCATAGCAGTCATAGCGTCGGTTAAATCAACCGTTGCCTGCTCAAGCGTCAGAGGATAGCTTGAAAGTGTATCCTCTTCTACTTTTTCAATGTAAGCATTAATACCACTTGAAAGAGCTAATATAAGCGCAATTCCTATAATGCCTATGCTTCCTGCAAAACCTGTTAAAAAGGTTCTTGTTTTCTTTGTGAGTAAATTTTTAAGACTCAAAGAAAGGGCAGTGAAAAAGGACATTGAAGGCTTTTCTTTTTTAGAAGCTACTTCTGCCTTTTCCTTTTCTGTGTCATAAGGGTTAGAGTCTGAAATAACGCTTCCGTCGAGAAGCTTTATAATACGTGTCGAGTACTGCTCGGCAAGCTCGGGGTTATGGGTTACCATAATAACAAGCCTGTCGTGAGCAATCTCTTTTAAAAGCTCCATAATCTGAACGCTTGTGGTAGAGTCAAGTGCGCCTGTCGGCTCGTCGGCAAGAAGTATATCGGGGTTGTTAATAAGAGCTCTTGCAATAGCAACCCTCTGCATCTGACCGCCCGACATTTCGTTTGGTTTTTTATTAAGCTGGTCGGAAAGTCCAACCTTTTCTAAAACCTCAACTGCACGTTTGCGTCTTTCTTTTTTTGAAACGCCCGAAAGGGTGAGGGCAAGCTCAACATTTTCAAGAACCGTCTGGTGAGGTATTAAATTATAGCTTTGGAATATAAAGCCGACAGAATGGTTTCTGTAGCTGTCCCAGTCGCGAGATGAAAAATCCTTGGTGGATTTTCCGTTTATGACAAGGTCGCCCTCGGTGTATCTGTCAAGACCGCCTACGATGTTAAGCAGAGTGGTTTTACCGCAGCCGGACGGGCCTAAAATTGAAACAAATTCACTTTTTCTAAAGTTGATTGAAACATTTTTAAGCGCCGAAACCGAAAGGTCTCCTGTCTTGTAAATTTTCACAATGTTAAGTAGTGAAAGCATTATTTATGCCCCCTAAAATTTTTATAGGATATTAGTATACATTATAATTGTTACAAAATTATGGAAATTATGTAAAATTAAGAAATAAACATAGCATCTCCGAAGCTGAAAAATCTGTATTTTTCCTCTATTGCCACTTTATATGCATTCAATGTGTTTTCTCTGCCGCAAAAGGCCGATACAAGCATTATGAGTGTGCTTTCGGGCAGATGGAAGTTTGTGATTAATGCATCAATTACGTTAAATTTATATGGCGGATAAATAAAAATGTCTGTAACACCATCGTCAGCGGCGGTTTTTTGTAGTTTTTTAAATGAGCCCTCAAGTGTTCTAAGACTTGTGGTACCAACAGCAATAACTCTGCCACCGTTTTGGTGAGTCTTATTTATAAGCTCGGCGGTGTCGGCGGGGAGAGTGTAATGCTCGGTGTGCATTTTATGGTCTAAAATATTGTCCTCTTTAACAGGTCTGAATGTGCCAAGACCTACGTGTAAAGTGACATAAGCTATATTTACACCCATCTCTTTAATTTTATCCATAAGCTCGTGTGTAAAATGAAGTCCCGCCGTTGGTGCGGCAGAGGAACCTATCTCCTTTGAATAGACGGTCTGATAGCGCTCCTTGTCCTTTAGCTTTTCTGTTATATAAGGGGGAAGGGGCATCTGTCCGATAATATCTAAAATTTCATATATATTTTTAGTTTTGTCATAGTAGAATTTTATTATACGGTTGCCATCGTCAAGAACGCGAATAATTTCGCCCTTTAAAAGTCCGTCGCTAAAATAAAGTATGGCACCCTCGCGTGCTCTTTTTCCCGGCTTTACTAAGGTTTCCCACTCGTCGTTTCCGTGGTTTTCTAATAAAAGCAGCTCAATGTCGCCGCCTTTTTCGGTTTTACCGTAAATTCGTGCGGGCAAAACGCGGGAATTATTTAAAACTAAAAGGTCGCCCTTTTTTAAAAAAGAGAGTATGTCGTAAAAATGATGATGTGAAATTTCACCCGTTTCTCTTGAGAGCTTTAAAAGGCGAGAATGGTCGCGCGGTTCTATGGGAGTTTGAGCTATAAGCTCGTTTGGCAAATCAAAGTAAAAATCGCTCTTTTTCATAAAGAAACTCCTTAAAATAATTGACTTTACAAATTAATAATGTTATTATACTATTAATATTTATGCTGTGTAAAGGAAATTTTTAAATTTACCTTAAAAATTGCCATAAGCATACAAAAATAAGCTAAATTCGGAGGCAAAAATAATGAAAAAATATAATGTTGCTATAATCGGCGCAACAGGTATGGTTGGTCAAAGGTTTGCGCTTTTACTTTGCGAGCATCCTTGGTTTAATGTTAAGGTGCTTGCCGCTTCAAGCCGCTCGGCAGGAAAAACCTACGAGGAGGCTGTCGGAAATCGCTGGGCTATGAAAGACCCTATGCCCGAAAAATTTAAGGGTATGATTATAAAGGATGCCGACAAGGTTGAGGAAATTGCTGCAGAGGTTGATTTTGTATTCTGCGCTATCAGCCTTGATAAAGAGCAAACAAAGGCATTAGAGGAAAGATACGCAAAGGCCGAATGCCCCGTAATTTCCAACAACTCTGCTCACAGATGGACAGAGGATGTTCCTATGATTATCCCCGAAGTAAATGCTGACCACGCTGAGATTATTAAAGCTCAAAGAGAGCGTCTCGGCACAAAGAGAGGCTTTATTGCAGTTAAGTCAAACTGCTCAATTCAAAGCTATGTTCCCGCTATAAGCGCTCTTATGGATTATGAGCCCGAAAAGATATTAGTTTGCACATATCAGGCAATTTCAGGTGCAGGTAAAACCTTTGAAACCTGGCCCGAGATGGTAGATAACCTTATCCCTTATATCGGCGGTGAGGAAGAGAAGAGCGAAAAAGAGCCTTTAAAGGTTTGGGGCGAAATTAAGGACGGTAAAATTGTAAATGCTGAGGGCATTGAGGTTACTGCACAGTGCCTCAGAGTTCCTGTTACAGACGGACATATGGCCGCTGTATTTGTAAAGTTTAAGAACACTCCCTCTGAAGAGGAAATATTAAAGCGTTGGCAAGAGTTTGAGGGTGAAGCTCAAAAGAGAAATCTTCCTCTTGCTCCCAAAAAGTTCTTACATTACTTTACTGAGCCTGACCGTCCGCAAACAAAGAGCGAAAGAGAGCTCGAGCGCGGAATGGCAGTTTCTATCGGTAGACTCAGAAAGGATACACAGTACGATTATAAGTTTGTTTGCCTTTCACATAACACCTTAAGAGGTGCCGCAGGCGGCGGAGTTCTTATGGCAGAGCTTTTAGCAGACAAGGGTTATTTTGATTAATTTTTAGGAAACGGAGATATCCGATATGAAAAAGAGAATTTTCACCGGCGCCGGAGTTGCTATTGTAACCCCGATGAACGCTGACGGTTCGGTCAACTTTGAAAAGCTCGGAGAGCTTATTGACTGGCAGGTTGAAAATAACACAGATGCTATTATCATCTGCGGTACAACAGGCGAGTCCCCCACACTTACAGATGATGAGCACTTAAAGTGCATCTACTATGCAACAGAGCGCACAGCAGGCAGAATCCCCGTTGTAGCAGGCGCAAGCAGTAACGACACTGCTTATGCTATTATGCTTGCGAAGGAATCTAAAAGTGCAGGCGCAGATGGTATTTTGTGCGTAACCCCTTATTATAATAAAACTTCGCAGACAGGTCTTATTAAGCATTATAATATGATTGCTGATGCAACCGATCTTCCTGTTATTCTTTATAATGTTCCTTCAAGAACAGGCTGTAACATTCAGCCCAACACCTATTTAGAGCTTTCAAAGCACCCTAATATCGTTGCGGCTAAAGAAGCAAACGGAGATATTTCATCTGTTGCTTTAACTAAAGCGCTTTGTGGCGATAATCTCGATATTTATTCGGGTAACGACGACCAAATCGTGCCTATCTTATCATTAGGTGGCATCGGTGTAATTTCGGTGCTTTCAAATGTGCTTCCTCGCGAAACACACGATATTTGTCAGCTTTATTTTGATGGCAAGGTTAAAGAGAGCGCAAAGCTTCAGCTTGATTTAATTTCAATGGTTGGCGCACTCTTCTGCGACGTTAACCCCATTCCCGTAAAGGCGGCTTTAAATATGATGGGCAAAAATGTCGGAAGCTGCAGAATGCCTCTTTGCGACACATCTGACGCTAACTTAGAGCGCATTAAGAATGAGCTTGTGCGCCTAAATCTTATTTAAGTGAGTGTATAAAATGAATATATTATTAAACGGATTTGGCGGCAAAATGGGCGGCTTTGTAAAAAGAGAGCTCGAGGGTGCCGAGGATATGACACTTGCCGCAGGCGTTGACGCATTTTTTAACGGCGAGACAGATTTTAAGGCTTATAAAAGCTTTGATGAGGTAGAGGGAAGGTATGATTGCATTATCGACTTTTCTCATCCTAATTGCATCGACTCTATGCTTTCATACATCGAGAAAACCAAAACCCCTGCCGTTATCTGTACAACCGGCCTTTCAAAAGAGCAAACCGACAAAATAAATGAGCTTTCAAAGAGCGTGCCTGTTTTCTTTTCGGCTAATATGTCGCTCGGCGTAAATTTAATTGTTGACCTTTGTAAAAAGGCTGCAGCTCTTTTAGACGGTAATTTCGATATAGAAATAATTGAGAAGCATCACAACCTAAAGGTTGATGCTCCCAGCGGCACAGCACTTATGCTTGCAAATGCTATAAACTCAGAGCTTGATAACAAGTTTGAGTATGTTTACGACAGACAGTCGGTTAGAAAAAAGCGTGAAAAAACCGAAATCGGTATGCACTCTGTTCGCGGCGGCAATATAGTCGGTGAACATGAAGTGATTTTTGCAGGTCACGATGAATGTATCAGCATTAAGCATCAGGCAACTTCAAAAGAAGTTTTTGCAGTTGGAGCTGTTAAAGCCGCAAGGTTTTTAGTATCACAAAAAGCAGGAATGTATCAAATGAGCGATATGCTTAAATAAACTAAAAAAGGCACACGCCGTCAGCGTGTGCCTTTTATTTATATTAAGTATTATCAGAATCTTCTTTTTCCAAGCTTTTTTTCTGCCCAGCCTTCAATTATGCGCTCGTCTTTCTCTCTTGAAATGTAAAGCGCATCGTCGGGAACATCGTGTGTAACTGTTGAACCTGCCGCTGTAAAGGCGTTGTCGCCAATCTTAACGGGGGCAATAAGGTTTGAGTTGCAGCCGATAAAGGCATAATCTCCGATTTGGGTTCTGAATTTATTTTTGCCGTCGTAGTTAACTGTAACGGTGCCGCAGCCGAAATTGACCTTTCTGCCAACATCGCTGTCACCAACATAGGTGAGGTGGGCAACAGAGGTGCTGTCTCCAATGGTAGAGTTTTTAACCTCAACAAAGTCGCCGATTTTAACATTGTCGCCAATGTGGCTGTTTGGCCTGAGCTGTGTAAAGGGACCGATTTTAGTATTATTACCAACTGTCGACTCTAAAATCTGGCAGGCGTTAATAACGCTTCCCTCGCCAATGGTGCTGTCGGAAATTACGCTGTTAGGGCCGATAACCGCACCCTTTTTAATAACGCTTTTGCCCTTTATGATAGTATTAGGTAAAATAATAGCCTCGCTCTCAATTTCGGCATCGGGGGACACAAAGGTAGTTTGTTTTGAAATAATAACAACATCATTTTCAAGTAAGCTTTGTATTATAGCTTCCTGTGCTGCGTCATTTGCGTAGCTTAAAGCCGAAGCGCTTGTGATGGGGAAGATAGAGTCACTGTCAACTAAATGTATGCCGATTTTGTGACCGTTTTCTCCTACACGCAAAAGTGCATCTGAAACGCTCTTAATGCCTTTTACTTCACCTAAAGCCGAAATGTCTATGACAGCAGCAGCTATGTCCTCATATTCAGATGAGCTTATTGCTGTAGCCGCAAATTTACCCGACAGATGAGCGCTTATAGAGTCATTAATAGTAAAGGAGTCAATAAGCGGATATTTTGAGGAAACTAAAAACAAAACATCGTAATCTTTTATTTTGTCTTCTATTTCACAAAGGCAGCAAACCGCACCAAGACTGTCACCCTCGCAGGAAGCAAATGCATCACACAGCCAGTCTTTAGGGGACTTAAAGTTTAAAACCTCGCCCGAGAGAAAAGAGGGAATATCGTTTATAACCGCTAAACAGATTTTTTTCATTTCAAATCTCCTTAAATAGTTAAAATAATTTGCACTATCTTATATTATTATTGCAGAAATGTTAAGAAATGTAAATGAAAACCACAAAAATATTTAAAAAAATAAAACTTTTTAAAAAAATTTAAAAAAAGGGTGGAAATTGCTGTAAGTATTTGGTATAATATTTAGACAGTATGTTATGCTTTAAACAAAAAGGCACCAAAAGGTGCTAAAACATTTCAGGAGGTAGATTTTTCTTGAGCAAAAAGTATGTTTATTTATTCAGCGAGGGTAACGCTACAATGCGTGAGCTTCTCGGTGGTAAGGGTGCAAACCTTGCCGAAATGACCGGTCTCGGTCTTCCCGTTCCTCAGGGCTTCACAGTAACAACAGAGGCCTGCACACAGTATTATGAGGACGGCAGAAAAATTAATGATGACATCCAGGCTGAGATTATGGAGTACATCGACAAAATGGAAGGCATCACCGGTATGAAATTCGGCGATAAGGAAAATCCCCTTCTCGTTTCGGTTCGTTCAGGTGCAAGAGCTTCTATGCCCGGTATGATGGACACCATTTTAAACCTTGGCTTAAATGAAGAAGTTGTAGAAGTTATGGCTGCAAAGTCAGGTAACGCTCGTTGGGCTTACGACTGCTACAGAAGATTTATTCAGATGTATTCTGACGTTGTAATGGAAGTTGGTAAGAAGTACTTTGAAGAGCTTATCGACAAAATGAAGGAAGACAGAGGCGTAACTCAAGACGTTGAGCTCACCGCTGACGACCTTAAAGAGCTTGCAGCACAGTTTAAGGCTGAATATAAAGCTAAAATCGGTAAAGACTTCCCCTCTGACCCCAAAGAGCAACTTATGGGCGCAGTAGAGGCAGTATTCAGAAGCTGGGATAACCCCCGTGCTAACGTTTACCGTCGTGACAACGATATTCCTTATTCTTGGGGTACCGCTGTTAACGTTCAGATGATGGCTTTCGGTAACATGGGTGACGACTGTGGTACAGGCGTTGCATTTACCCGTGACCCCGCAACAGGCGAGCCCGGACTTATGGGTGAGTTCCTTGTAAACGCACAAGGTGAGGACGTTGTTG
>JAFSGZ010000086.1 GCA_017440545.1 Oscillospiraceae bacterium | reverse complement strand
TTTGTTTTTATGTTTTACATTTTTGCCGCTTATATCCTTTATATCGTCGAATCGTAATATTGAGGACAAGCAGTTTGTTTTATTTGATAAGGCGGTTAATAAAAAAATAAAGGTTAAAGAAAAAGAGTATGTTTTAATGGCACTTTGCAGTGAAATGCCGCCCACCTTTCATAAAGAGGCACTAAAGGCACAGGCTGTTGCTATTTATACCAATGCTATAAGAGAAAAAATAAAGGGTAGTGAATATATAGCTCGCGTTGACAGCTCAAAAATGCTCGGCTTTACAAACGAGCAAACCTTAAAACAAAAATGGGACAAAAGCTTTGATACATATTTTAAAAAAATGAAAGAGGCAGTTGATGACACACAAAACCTTGTTATAAAATATAAAAACAGCCTTATAGTAGCGGCTTATCACTCGATGTCGGGCGGAAAAACCGAAAGCGCCCAAAATGTGTGGGGCGGTAATGCAGAATATTTAATTTCAAAAGACAGCGAGGGGGACAGCTTTAGCCCTAACTTTGAAATGAAAACTCAAATAGAAATTTCAAATGTAAGAACTACTTTAAAAAATAACATCGATGGAATTTTTCTGCCTGATGATAACAATCTCATTTTTACAGAGATAGAATACACAGAGGCAGGAAGTGTTAAAAGCTTAATGGCGGGAAATGTAAAGCTTTCGGGACAGAAAATAAGAGAGCTTTTTAATCTGCGAAGCGCCTATTTCAGCGTAGGCGTTGAGGGCGAAAATATGGTTTTCACAACAAAGGGCTACGGACACGGGGTAGGCTTAAGCCAATACGGTGCTGATTTTATGGCAAGGCAGGGAGAGGGCTTTGAAGAAATTTTAAAACATTATTATAGCGGAGTGCAGGTTGTAGAGCGCAGCTAAATTATAAGGTATTGTGTTTTTTGAAAGTTTGTGTTACAATAAAAAGGTAAAATCCTTAATAGGAGAAAAAATATGAAAAAAACAGAAAAAATAAAGGCTGTAAAAAACAGCATTGAATCTAAAAATAGAAAAACACTTGCCCTCGGAATCACCGTTTTGAGCTTTGCTTTAATCGGTGTTATAACTGTAATTTCACTTGCAGTCAGCTTTACTGTTTCGCTTTTTGATGATTCTGACCAAAAGGCGCGCTTTGAAAAGTTTGTAAGCCCTGTTGTAATGGTTGACCCTGTGGCATTCAGCGATATTAAAAGCGCCGATGAACACGTTTTGTTAATGTCTTCAATGTGGAATCTTATTATAAATATTGGCGAGGAAACAAGCTATCCCGAGGACGAATACGGTATGATGACCATTCCGTCGAGCGACCTTGACGTATCGGTTGCAAACCTTTTCGGAAGTGATGTAACCCTAACGCATCAAACCTTTGGAAACTCTAATATGAGCTTTGAGTATAACAGCGAAACAATGTCTTATATTGTGCCGCCTATGGGATACAGCGTGCCTTATCAGGCAAGGGTTGATAAAATTGAAAAGAGCGGCAAAAAACGCATTTTAACCGTCGCTTATATTTCAACCAATAAGAGCATAACCTCAACAGAGGATGTCGAGCCGGATAAATATATGTATTATGAGCTTTTAAAAACCGGCCGAGATAAATATATTATCACCGCAGTTCTCGATTCGCCCGACCAAAGCTCTAATTCAAGCTCAAAGGTCACAAGTAGCGACACCGTTTCAAGCGGTATTGCAAAAACAGAAGAATAACTTAAAAAGCCAAGTGAACTTCACTTGGCTTTTATTTTTTAAAATATATTAAGAAAGAGCATAGAAATGAGGGCAGGAATAGAGCCAAAGGCAGATGCCAGAGTGGTGCACAGATTAATAGGAAGTAAATTTATATTAAATATTGAAAGTGCATTAATTAATAATAAACCTATAATTCCTAAAAGTGCTGAATAGAAAAACGAGAAAAAGGTGTGCTTATTTTTCTCTGTCGATGTTTTTCTAAATAGAGCCAGAGAAATTAAAAAAAGTGCTGAAATAAAGATTATAAATATAATCTTGCTTTGTGTCATTTAGCTTCATTCCTTGCTTATTAAATTAAGTAGAGGCGTACAGATAACGCCCTTTCTTTTAGCATCTCCTATTAGAAAATTATAGCGTGCCTTAAGTGCCCTCTGCTCGTAAATGAGCGAATCTATAATTTGGTCCTCGGTTTCAAACTGAAACTTGCTGTTTACAGCTTCAATTTCGCTGAGTACCTCTTTTATTTCTAAAACAATAGGGTCAACTTGCACCTTTTCCTTTTTTGCGGCAAAGGCGGCACCCCACCTAAAAAATGTATGCTTTTGCGGATTTAGTATTCTTTGCAAAATATGTCACTCCCTTTGAATTTAGGATATGCTTTATTTTGCACAGATATTCTCTAAAATATTCCGAAAATAAAAGATAATGGAATTTTAGGATAAAAATTGAAAATCCTCAAACACGGCTTTAATGTTTTCACCCGAAATATTAAGGCTTTTTATTTTAAAACTGTCGTTTTCAAGAACAACACTAAAATCCTTTTCGTTTATTAAAATTTCGTTTGTTTTGCTGTCAAAGTAAAGTTTCTTTGAATTTTGCGCCTTTTTTAAGGCTGATATTATGAGATTAGGTACAGCCGAAACCTCACTTTTAAGGCTTGATAGAGGAAAAGATAATCCCTTGTATTTTATTAAAAATTCTCCGTTCAGACTTTCAAAAACAGCTCCTGCTATCTCTTTTGGCTCTATAACCTCAAGATATGCGCTTTGAACTCCTCTGTAAACTAAATTAAATTTTGCATCAAGCTCATCAAAGCTAACGCTACAAACGGCGCTAAAGCCTCTGTCGAGGCTATTTTGAATTTGAGCGTTTTGCTTTTCGTTTTTGCAGGCGGTAAACAACACAAGAAAACAAAATAAAATAACCGCAACCCTTTTCATAGAAATTCCTCTCTAAAAAGGTGTTGCGGTAAACATTAAAGTGTTAAAAATGACTCTCCTAAAAGCTCTATCATATCTGTTGTTAAAACGCTGTGCTCGGAAAATTTATTTGCGGCAATTTCTCCCGAAAGTCCGTGTAAATAAACTGCACTGACGGCGGCATCAATAGGCCTCATACCTTTTGCTAAAAATGCGCCAATCATTCCCGAAAGCATATCACCGCTTCCGCCCTTTGCCATAGAAGGACTTCCGGTGGTATTCTCAAAAAGCTCTTTTCCGTTTGATATAACGGTTTTAAAGTCTTTTAAAACAAGCGTAACATTATACTGTTTTGAAAAAGCCTCTGCCACACCTTTTTTGTCGGCTTTGATTTCTGCCACGCTTTTGTTTGTAAGCCTTGACATTTCCTTTAAATGCGGGGTTAAAACAATAGGGGCAGATGCCTTTTTTAATATATCTATGTTCTCTGCCGCTAAATTTATTCCGTCTGCGTCTAAAATTATGGGAACGCGCACATTTTCTATAAGTGAATAGACAAGTTTTTTGGTGTCCTCGCAGATAGAAAGGCCACAGCCGAGCAAAAGAGCTGTTGAAGAATTTGCCTTTTCTAAAAGCAGAGGAAAATTTTCAAATGATATGGCACCGTCTTTAGTGCTTTTTAAGGGAAGAGTTATAGCCTCGGGAGCTCTAACCCTTGCCGCTGCAACGGCTTCTTCTATAGAGGCAAGTGTGCAAAGACCTACGCCGCTTCTCATAGCAGCGAGTGTGCAAAGAAGTGAGGCTCCGCAGTAGCACCTGCTTGAAGCTATTATTAAAAGTCTTCCGAAATCGCCCTTGTGGCAGTCGCGCACACGCTTACCAATGAGGTTGGAAACCAAATCGCGTGTTATAAATAAAGCTTCGCTCATAAAAAACTTCCTTTCACAAATCTTTAAATACAATATACCATTTTTGAGTTTTGTTTTCAAGCATAGCGTTGAAAATGAGTTTTAAAACTGATATACTAAAAAAGAGGTGATAAAATGGATAGGCGATATTATTCGGTAAACGAATATTATAAAAATAAATACGGCTGTAAGGTTTATAAACTGTCGCTTTCAATTTCAAACACCTGCCCAAACCGCGACGGCAAGGTTGGCTTTGGCGGCTGTATTTTTTGCAGTAGTGATGGGTCAGGCGATTTTG
This sequence comes from Oscillospiraceae bacterium, assembly GCA_017440545.1. Classification (GTDB taxonomy): domain Bacteria; phylum Bacillota; class Clostridia; order Oscillospirales; family Ruminococcaceae; genus SIG578. The sequence continues at coordinate 20,045 of JAFSGZ010000086.1, read as the reverse complement.
CTGAATGCCTTGAAAAAAGCATAACAGAGCAGATAGAAAGCGCCAAAAATAAGGTTGCAAGCAAAAACAAAAACGGTAAATATATAGCCTATTTTCAAAGCTTCACTTCAACCTATATTTCACCTCAAAAACTTTTAAATGCTCTTTTGCAGGCGGCAGATAATAGTGATATTGTTGAAATTTCCATCGGCACCCGTGCCGACTGTTTAGGAAAAGAAATTCTTGATGTTTTAGAAAAGGTAAATAAAATTAAGCCGATAACGGTCGAGCTCGGGCTTCAAACCTCAAATGAAAAAACAGCACAGCTTATAAATCGCTGCTGTAGTAATGAAATGTATGAAATTGCCGTAAAAAATTTAAAGGCAATAGGAATAGATACAGTTGCTCATATTATTTTAGGCCTTCCCTATGAAACTTCGCAAATGATGCTTGAAAGCGCAAAATATGCCCAAAGCATAGGAGTAAGTGGCATAAAGCTTCAGCTTCTTCACGTTTTAAAGGATACAAAGCTTTTAAAGATGTACCAAAACGGAGAATTTGATGTACTTTCAATGGAAGAATATTTCTCTATTTTAAAGCTTATTTTAGAAAATATAAGCCCTGATATAGTAATTCATAGGCTAACCGGGGATGGCGACAAGAAAAAGCTTGTAGCGCCGCTTTGGAGCGCCGATAAAAAGCGTGTGCTAAACTCATTAAATGCCTATTTTGAAAATGAAAATGTAATTCAGGGTAAAAATATTTAAAGCCGAGCGAAAGCTCGGCTTTAATTTATAAGAGTTTTTAAAAAAGGCTCGTATATAAGCCCATCGTTTATATCGGTGTCAAAATTAATGCTGTATGATGCGGCATCATAAATGAATTTTGAAGCAAGAGAAACCGCCTCTTTAAGCTCACTTTGGTTTAAAAGAGATGCGCATATAACAGATGTGAAAAGGTCTCCTGTGCCGGGGTAAGCTTTTTTTACGCGAGGGGTGCAAACCTTGAAAAAGCTATCGCTATATTTGTCGTAAACAAACGAGCAAATGTCTTCGCTGTTTATAATTCCTGTTATAACCACCGAAGTTTTTTTATTGTTATTAAGCTTTTGGCAAAGTGATTTTGCCTTTTCAAAGCTTATTTCTTCGCCATCGTATTTTTCACCCGACAAAATACACGCCTCTGTAATGTTTGGTGTTATAACATCTGCAACGGAAATCAGGTCCTTCATTTTACTGCACATCTCGTCGGTGTAGGTTGAATAGATTTTTCCGTTGTCTGCCATAACAGGGTCAACAACAATAATTGTCTTGCTCTGTTTAAAGTCATTAATGAAGCTCTTTACAATATCAAACTGTTCGCTACAACCTAAAAAACCTGTTGAGATTAAATCAAAATCAAGTTCTAATTTTTGCCATTCTTTTATGTAGCTTTGCATTTTGTCAGTAAAACTTTCAAAAAAATAGCTGCTGTAACCGGTGTGGTTTGATAAAATTGCGGTGGGAACAGTGCAGCACTGAATGCCCATTGCTGAAATTATGGGAAGTGAAACCGAAAGTGAGCATCTCCCAAAGCCCGAAAAATCATTTATAATTGCACAGCGTTTAATAGGATTTGCCACCTTTTTCACCTCTTTAATTAGTTTTTAATAAAAATATAATATCTCAAATTCTAAAATAAGTCAAGAAAAATGAAAATAGTGCAAATGGTTTAACTCAACCGCTTGATTTTTAAAATTAAAAGTGTATAATGTTTATATATAAAAGTTTTTTATGGAGGAAATATATGGCAGATTATAACGGCATCATCTGTCCCGTTTGCAAAAAAGCTTTTTGCCAAGACGATGATGTAGTAGTTTGTCCCGTTTGCGGCACTCCGCATCATAGGGAATGCTATAAAAATATAGGGCACTGTGCAAATCTTTCGTGGCATAGTCAAAATAAGAGCTTTGACGAGGAGTATGCTGACACACAAAAAGAAAATGAAGCACAGAATGATGAAAAAAGAGTAATAATATGTCCTCGCTGTCAAGAGGAAAACTCTAATGGCGAAATTTTCTGTAAAAAATGCGGACTTCCTATTTCGCTTAATGACAGAGTGCACTCTGCAAATATGAATGGTGCTGGTGGCCCTGCATTTATGCAGGGTATGGGAGGATTTGTAAAAATAAATCCCGATGAAAAGCTCGATGGCGTTGAGGTTTGGAAGCTTTCGGCAGTTGTAAAGCAAAATCAGCTTCGCTTTATTCCAACTTTTAAGCTGTTTTCGCAAAAAAAGACTAAAATTAATTTTAATTTCTGTGCTTTCTTTTTCTCGATGTTCTACCTTTTATATCGTAGGGTATATTCGTGGGGCATATGGGCGCTTATAGCACAGCTCATTTTGGCAATCCCTTCGGCAATATTAAATTTCACAAATGAAAGTTTAACCGCAATGTTCGGTGCCGAGGTGGATTTTGGCTTAATGCTAAATGACGAGCAAACAAGGCTTTTAATGATATTAGCATACATAGCTATGGCGCTGTCCTTTGTAGTTGAGCTTTTAATAGGACTTTTTGCAAACTATCTTTATTATAAAAAATGCCTGAGGCTCTCAGAAAACATAGACAGCGAAACAGATGGCTCGCGTGAAGCCTTTTTGCAGGTAGCCTTCAAAAAGGGTGGCGTAAATAACCTTGTTGTAATTATTATCGGTGCGGCATATATGCTTGTATCATATATCTTGGCATTTATGCTTCAGTCCGGTTTATTTTAATAAATTTTAGGAGGAAAATATTATGAAAATTAAAAAGGCGGTTATTCCGGCAGCAGGACTTGGAACAAGAGTTCTTCCTGCTTCAAAATCTTGCCCCAAGGAAATGCTCAACATTGTCGATAAGCCGGCAATTCAGTATATCGTTGAGGAGGCTGTTAAGTCCGGAATTGAAGATATACTTATTATTACAAACAGAGGCAAGGGCGTAATCGAAGACCATTTCGACCGTTCACCCGAGCTCGAAGAGCGCCTCTTAGCTTCAGGTAAGCAGGCAATGTACGACGAGGTTGTTGCAATTTCAAAGCTTGCAAACATTAACTTTGTTCGTCAAAAGGAAACAAAGGGCCTTGGTCACGCAATTATGTGTGCAGAGTCTTTTGTTGGTAACGAGCCTTTTGCAGTTTTATATGGCGACGATGTTATTATGGGAGAGGACCCCGTTTGTGGTCAGCTCTGCCGTGCTTATGAAAAATACGGCAAGGGTGTAGTAGGTATTAAGGAAGTTTCTATGGAAGCTATTCAAAAGTATTCTTCTATGAAAACCCAGCATATCGAGGGCAACCTCTATGGTATCAGCGATATGATTGAAAAGCCTAAGCCCGAAGAGGTATTTTCACTCTTCTCAATCTTAGGACGCTGCGTTCTTCCTCCTCAAATTTTTGAGATTTTAAGAAACACAAAGCCCGGAGCAGGTAACGAAATTCAGCTCACCGATGCTATGAAACAGCTTGCTGTTACAGAGGGTATGATTGGTGTTGACTTTGTCGGCACAAGATACGATATGGGTAATAAACTCGGTATACTCAAAGCAACCGTTGAAACAGCTCTTAATCACAAAGAGGTTGGCGACGACTTCAGAGAGTACTTAAAGAGCTTAAAGCTGTAAGTTTAAAAAAAGGACTTTAAATGCAACATCACATTAAGTGATGTTGCATTTTTTTGTTATAAATCATATATTTGCTCGAAAAATGCAAGAATTAAATAAAAAACTTGCAAAAAACTATTGCAAATTTGAAATAAGTGGAATATAATAGACCCATATCAAAAGGCGCGGGGCGCCAAAAGGAGAGAACTTCAAGTGAAAACAAGTATTTCTGCAGTATTAGGCTACATCACACTCGGCTGTGCTGTCATAGGACTATTGTTTGCTTTTTTGACAGCAAAAAAGGTGCTTAAATATGACGAGGGCACCGACACTATGAAAAAAATATCAGCCGCTATAAAGAAGGGTGCTAATGCCTATCTTAAAAGGCAGTACACTGTTGTATCGATTTTCTTTGCTGTTATGTTCGTTGTTTTATGTGTAATGGCTTATTTTAAGCTTTTAACTTGGTTTGTGCCGTTTGCATTTATAAGCGGAGGTTTTTTCTCAGGACTTTCGGGATTTATCGGTATGAAAATGGCAACTGCCGCAAACAGCCGTACAGCTAATGCTTGCAGAAATAGCTTAAATCGTGGACTTAGAATTGCCTTCTCGGCAGGTTCGGTTATGGGCTTTACCGTTGTAGGCTTGGGACTTTTAGATGTTTCAGCCTGGTTTTTAATTTTAAAGAACATATTCAGGCTTTCGAGTAGTGAAATTTCAAGCGCAATGCTCACCTTTGGTATGGGTGCTTCGTCAATGGCACTTTTTGCAAGGGTAGGCGGCGGAATATTTACAAAAGCTGCCGATGTCGGTGCTGACTTAGTGGGCAAGGTTGAGGCAGGTATTCCTGAGGACGACCCGAGAAACCCTGCTGTTATTGCCGATAACGTAGGAGATAATGTCGGCGACGTTGCAGGAATGGGAGCCGACCTTTATGAGTCTTATGTCGGTTCGGTTATTTCGGCTTTGGCGCTCGGTGTTGCCGCATTTAAAAGCATTGAGGCAATGGCTATTCCAATGCTTCTTGCCGCCATTGGAATTTTAATGTCAATATTCGGAACATTCTTTGTAAGAACAGGTGAAAAGGCAGACCAAAGAACGCTTTTAAAGGCGCTCAGAAAGGGTACAAACTTCAGCGCCGTTGCAATAGCTATAGTAGCTTTTCCGCTTGTGTATTTTGTTTTAGGCAAACAAAATATCGGACTTTATTTTGCAATTTTGGCAGGACTTGTTTCGGGTGTTTTGATAGGATTTTTTACCGAATACTACACCTCGGATACATATAAGCCCACAAGAAAGGTTTCAGAGTCATCAAACACTGGCTCGGCAACAATAATTATAAGTGGTATAGGACTTGGTATGAAGTCAACCGTTATTCCTGTTTTAGTAGTTGTTATTTGCGTGTTAATTTCGTTCTTTGCTTCGGGCGGTGCAAATGATGCAAATGTAGGACTTTACGGAATTGCCCTATCGGCAGTTGGTATGCTTTCAACACTCGGAATTACACTTGCAACCGACGCTTATGGTCCTATTGCAGATAATGCCGGTGGTATTGCTGAAATGTCGGGACTTGAAAGTGAAGTTCGAGAGAGAACAGACGCACTCGATTCGCTTGGAAACACCACTGCCGCAACAGGCAAGGGCTTTGCAATAGGCTCTGCTGCTTTAACCGCACTTGCATTAATGGCTTCATATGTTGATAAGGTTAAAGAGGTTGGACCTACTAATATCGACCTTACATTTGATTTAATGAACCCCGCAGTTTTAGTCGGCGTGCTTATAGGCGCATGCCTTCCCTTTGTATTTGCTGCACTTACTATGGAATCTGTTGGCAGAGCAGCTCAAAGTATTGTAAAAGAGGTTCGCCGTCAGTTTTTAGAAATTGTAGGCCTTATGGAAGGCAAGGTTGAGCCCGATTATGAAAGATGCGTCGACCTTTGTACCAGAGCTTCACTCAAAGAAATGATAGCTCCCACTATAGTAGCAATAATTGTTCCTGTAGCAGTAGGCCTTATAATAGGATATAAGGGCGTTGTTGGTATGCTTGCAGGTACTATGGCAACAGGATTTTTAATGGCAATCTTTATGTCAAACTCAGGTGGCGCTTGGGATAATGCAAAGAAATACATTGAAGCGGGCCACTTTAACGGCAAGGGAAGCGTAAACCATAAAGCTGCAGTAACCGGTGATACGGTTGGCGACCCCTTTAAAGACACCTCGGGACCTTCTATAAATATCTTAATAAAGCTTGTTTCTATGGTGTCCATTGTTTTTGCCGCAGTTGTTGTTAACTTTCACCTTATATAAGCATTAAATAAAATCTCCTCACATATAAGTTGTGTGAGGAGGTTTTTTTATGAAACTTAAAGTAATACTTAGATACAGCCTTTGCGTAGTGTTAGCTGTTTTGTGCCTTTGTATAAACGTTTTTGCAAATGAAAGTCTGACGGTGTCTGATTATGTAGATGTACCCGACTGGTCAATCGAAACCCTTCCCACAATAGCAGATGCCTCAGCTTTAAATTTAGGGGGAAAATCGGCAATTTTGGTTGAAGAAACAAGCGGTAAGGTGCTTTATGAATATGAGGCAGACCTTCAAATGCCGCCTGCTTCCATAACAAAAATTATGACTCTGCTTTTAACAATGGAAGCTCTCGAAAGAGGAGAATTTAAACTCTCTGATGAGGCTGTTTGCTCTGAGCACGCCGCATCAATGGGCGGCGCGCAGATTTGGCTTAAAGAGGGCGAAAAAATGAAAATTGATGACCTTGTAAAAGCCGTTTGTATAAAGTCTGCAAATGATGCCGCTGTGCTCCTTGCCGAGATAGTTGCAGGCAGTGAGGATGCCTTTGTAAATTTAATGAATGCTCGTGCCGCCGAGCTTAAAATGACAAATACAACCTTTAAAAACGCATCGGGATTAGATGCCGAGGGGCATTTGTCTACCGCCCGTGATATTGCAATAATGTCAAGAGAGCTTATGCGCCATCCTAAAATTTTTGAGTATACAAAAATCTGGATGGATACTCTTCGAGACGGTCAAACCGAGCTTGTAAATACAAATAAGCTCATAAGATTTTATAAAGGTGCCACAGGTCTTAAAACAGGAACAACCGATGGTGCAGGAAGCTGTGTTTCAGCAACTGCTGAAAGGGATAATTTATCGCTAATTGCTGTCGTTATGGGCTATCCCGATAGTAAAAGCCGTAACGCAAGTGCAAAAAAACTTCTAGACTTTGGCTTTGCAAATTATAAAATAGCAAAACCGGAGGTATCACCCGAAATCCCTAAGTCTTTAAATGTCACAAAGGGCGTCGAAAAGGAGCTTTTAATTAAAAGCGGTGAGGTGCCAAAGGTACTTTTAGAAAAAAATCAAAGCGGTGATATTAAAAGTAGGGTGGAAATAAATGAAAATTTAGAGGCACCAATTAAAAAGGGCGATAATGTCGGCAGAGTTGTGCTCACATTAAATGACACAGAAATAGCCACCTATCCTCTTATAGCTGATAGCGATGTAAATAAAATGACATTTTTAGCCGCATTAAAAATAATTTTTACACAAATTTTAAGCTGAGGCGTATAAATTAAAAAATATTTTTAAATAATGCCACTCGCCCCTTGAAAAATGTGCCAATGTATAGTAAAATTATAATATACATAGACAAAGAGGTGCATTTTTAATGGCAGTAAAGTTTATTGACAAATATACGAAGGATTTTGTCAGAGAACACGAAATGGACGCTATCAAATCTCAGGTGCTTGCGGCTCATAAAACCGTGCACGAGAAAAGCGGCCTTGGTAACGACTTTTTAGGTTGGCTCGATTTGCCCCAAAATTATGATAAGGCAGAGTTTGAGGCAATAAAAAAGGCGGCTGAAAAAATCCGTAAAAATACAGAGGTGTTTATTGTAATAGGAATCGGCGGTTCATACCTTGGCGCAAGAGCAGCAATCGAGTTTATCCGTTCGCCTATGTATAATAATCTTAAAAAGGACACACCTGACATCTACTTTGCAGGAAACTCAATCAGTGCAGATTACTTAAACGAGCTTCTATCAATCTGTGAGGGCAGAGATGTTTCGATTAACGTAATTTCAAAATCAGGTACTACTACAGAGCCTGCAATCGCATTCAGAGTATTTAAAAAGCTTTTAGAGGATAAATACGGTAAAGAGGGCGCTCGCGAGCGTATTTTCTGCACAACCGATAAGGCAAGAGGAACCTTAAAAGAGCTTTCAGACAGAGAAGGCTATGAAACCTTTGTTGTTCCCGACGATGTCGGCGGCAGATATTCTGTTTTAACTGCAGTAGGTCTTCTTCCTATGGCTGTTGCAGGAATCGATTTAGACGCTGTAATGAAGGGCGCACAGGATGCAATGAAAGCCTTTGATAATGAGGATTTCGATACAAACGATTGCTATCGTTACGCTGCAATGAGAAATATCCTTTACAGAAAGGGTAAAACCACCGAAATTATGGTAAGCTATGAGCCTAGATTTGCTATGATGAATGAGTGGTATAAACAGCTTTACGGCGAAAGCGAAGGCAAGGATAATAAGGGAATATTCCCCGCATCTGTTATTTTCTCAACCGACCTTCACTCAATGGGTCAGTTTATTCAAGACGGTACAAGAAACCTTTTTGAAACCGTTGTAAATATAAAGGCTCCTAATAAGGATTTTGAGATTAAGGCAGAAAGCGAAAACTTTGATGGTCTTAACTTCCTTGCAGGTAAAACTGTATCCGAGGTTAACACAAAGGCATTCGAGGGCACAATCCTCGCTCATAATGAGGGCGGCGTTCCCAATATCGTGCTTGAAATCCCCAAGGCTGACGAGTATGAGTTTGGATATTTGGTTTATTTCTTTGAAAAGGCTTGCGCAATCTCAGGCTACATTCTCGGAATTAATCCCTTTAACCAGCCCGGCGTTGAGGCTTATAAAAAGAATATGTTTGCACTTCTCGGTAAACCCGGATATGAGGATATGCAGGCAGAGCTTCTTAAAAAGCTTAATTAGTGCATCTACTCCGTATGGAGTTAAAATATAAAAACACAGGAGGACTAACCTATGATTAAACTTATCATCGGAAAAAAAGGAACCGGAAAAACAAAAACTCTCATCAATATGGTTCATGCCGCTGTTGAAAATTCAAAGGGAAATGTTGTTTGCATTGAAAAAGGCGCAACCTTAACCTTTGATATTAAGCCTCAGGCAAGACTTATTGATGCTGAAAGTTATAAAATAAAAGGCTTCGATATGTGCTATGCATTCATTGCAGGACTTCTTGCAGGTAACTATGATATTACAACCGTTTTTGTAGACTCTATCTTAAAAATCGGCGGTAATGTAGAGGACCTTGGCAAATTCTTTGCAGAGGTTGATAAGCTTTCACCCGACGTTGAGTTTGTATTCACAGTTTCGGCAGATGTAAGCGAGCTTGCAGATGACGTAACAAAATACGAAACTATCGCTCACTAAATACAAAAGTAAAACTCCCCGAGTACCGCTCGGGGAGTTTTTTATTTTATAATTTTCCATTCATTTATAAGCTTTTCTAAACTAAAAGCGGCGTTTGCAGGGCTTGTTGAGGGAAGACAAATAGCTTCACCATATTTTTGCTTTAAAAACTTGTCATAGTATTTTTGGGAGGCTTTGCCATTTGTAAAAATACGCTCAATACGGCTGTTTTTTAATATTATATCAAGATTATTAGGCACCACATTTTTAATGCTGCTGTCAGAGCTGTTAGTAATTTCACAGCTCTCAATGGTGTCCCATAGAGCAAGATTATGACTTAATATAAATTCACGCTTTTGTTCTATGCTTTGCGGCACAGCCTCATTAAATACCCCTGCCAATACACGCCAAAAACGGTTTTGAGGATGACCATAGAAAAACGCCTGCTCACGCGATTTAACAGAGGGAAAGCTTCCGAGTATAAGGGTGCGGCTGTCGCTGTTATAGAGCGGCGGTATAGGATGAACTATCATATTTTTCCCTCTTAAAAGCTTTCATAAAAAACTGTTTCGTTAATATCTCTAAAGGTGCTGTGCATTTTTATGGGCTCTGCATCATCTGCAGGATAACCCATAACAATAAGTAGCTGCGGCTCTATATTTTCGGGAATGTTAAATGCCTCTCTCATCTTAAAGGGATTAAAATGCATAACAAAACAGCTTCCGACACCTATGTCCTGCGCCTTTAAAACCATATGTGTTGCAACTATTGTTGCATCTATCGGCGCTGAAAGTGCGCTGTCGTAAGGCCTTTTCCAGCTCTCATCGCGGTTAAAGCACACCAAAAACGCACAGGGCGCATCAAAATGGCATTTGGTGCACTCTTTGAGCTTTGAAAGGGAAGAGGGAGAGTTTATAACAAGTATTCTCTGCGGCTGAAAATTGCAGCCGGTGGGCGCTAAATGCCCCGCCTTTAAAATTAGGTCAATCTCCTCTTTTTTGATAGCCTCGTCTTTAAATTTTCTAACCGAAAAACGCTCAGAAATAACCTTATCAAACTCCATAAAAACCTCACCTAAAAATATGTTAAATAAATTATATAGCAAAACGCAGCATAAATCAACGGCTTAACTTACATAATTTGTCAAAGGATAAACAAACTAATCGGGAAACACTCCAAAATAGTATACTGCTCTACTTTACAAACAGAGAGTCAACAGTTAGTTAATGTTGAGCTTTTTTAAACTTTTTTCTAATGCTTTAATAAGTATGCATCCAAGAATTAATCCCGCAATTCCCTGAACACTGTTTGCAGGGATATTTATAGCAGACGGGGCAAAACCATACAAAAATCCCTCAAACACAAAGTATCCAAGTATCATAACAGCCTCAGCAGCAATACCTGAAAAAATTCTTGAAGTAAGACTAGAAAGTTTCTTATGTAACAGCTTAAAGCCATAGAACGCAACAAGCGCCATCAAGCCCTTAATAACAAAGGTTATGGGTGCATACACAACATATCCCGAAAATAAGTCAGCAAGCGCTGAGCCAAGTCCCGCTGCCAAAAATGCATATACAGGAGATAACATCCATCCTGAAAGCAGAACTACACAGTCGCCCAAATTAAGATATCCCTTTAAAGGTGATGGAATTTTAATAATCATTGTCGCTACACAGGTAAGTGCGGCAAGTAATGCCGCTATAACGATTTTTTTAGTTGAACTTTTTTGCCTCATATTATAACCACCTTTTATGATAAGTTCTCCTATTGATTAATTTTTTATATTAGTATATAATAAATCTGATGATATTAAAATAGTCAGAAAAGGAGAAAATTATATAACCAGATGAAGTATGTTATTGACCTCAATTCCAATACACATGCCTATCAACAGTTGTATTTGCAGGTGCGAGAAGACATCACAAACGGAATCTATCCGACTGGGAGCAAACTCCCGTCTAAACGAACAATCGCGCTTGACAGCAACATCAGTACTGTAACTGTTGAGCATGCCTATGCCTTGCTTTGTGATGAAGGATACATAGAGGCACGGGAACGCAGCGGCTTTTTTGTTATCTTTCGAGCTGATGACGGTTTTGCAAGTTCTCCTGTCTCCAATTTACTCCCAAGAATAAATGCAAATTACCATATTGAAACAAATACAGACTTTCCATTTTCGACTCTTGCCAAAACAATGCGCAAGGTAATTAGTGACACGGGAGAAGGTATTCTTAAGCGCTCTCCTAATCTTGGAACTCTTGAATTGAGAGAGGCAATTCGCGCATATCTTTCAAGAAACCGAGGCATCTTCGCAGATATAAATCAGATTGTAATTGGTTCCGGCTCTGAACATCTTTATACATTATTAGTAGAACTGTTTGATAAAGAGTGTGTATATGCTATTGAATCTCCGTCATATAAAAAGATTGAACAAGTCTACAATGCATACGATGTTAGATTAGAGAAGCTTTTGCTGACACATGATGGTATCGACAGCCTTGCTCTTAAAAAAAGTTCTGCTGATATTTTGCATATCTCGCCCTATAGAAGTTATCCAAGTGGTGTTACCGCGACAGCTTCCAAACGCCATGAATATCTAAGGTGGGCAGAAAAAGGTGATCGTTATATTATAGAGGATGATTTTGAATCTGAATTTTCAGTTTCGAGAAAGCCGGAGGAAACTATGTTTTCCCATTCTTTAAGAGATAACGTTATTTATATGAATACATTTTCAAAAACAATATCTCCTTCTTTCCGCATCGGGTATATGGTACTTCCGAAAACGCTTGCAGAAAAATATAAAGAAAAACTCAGCTTCTTTTCCTGCACAGTCCCTACCTATCTTCAGCTTATTCTGGCAGAGCTGATTATGAGTGGAGATTTTGAAAGGCATATTAACCGCGTCAGACGCGCAAAACGAAAAGAAAAACTATAAATTCTCAACCGAGCGAAAAAACGCTCCGACAATTGTTTTTAGCTGCTGAGGATGTTTAAAGAATAAGAAAAACCTCTTTTGTCTACTAAGACAAAAGAGGTTTCTTTTGTGGTGCCGGTGGCGGGGGTCGAACCCGCACGGTATCGCTACCACCGGATTTTGAGTCCGGCACGTCTGCCAATTCCATCACACCGGCAAATATGTCTTTGTTATTATATAATACTTGAAATAAAAAATCAAGTCTTCTCTTAAAACTTATTGACAAAAATGCTGCGTAGTGTTAAAATAAACTAAACCGAACAAGAGAATATGTCAGGGGTGCTTATTTTAGGCTGAGATGGCGTTTCGCCGAACCCTTTAACCTGATGCGGATAATGCCGCCGTAGGAAGATGTAAGCAAATATGCTTTAATTTACCGAGCGGGATGTATTTTCCGTTCGGTAATTTTTATTTGGAGGCATAAAAATGTCAAACACAGCAAAAAAACTCACAAACCACCAAACAGTAATGCGCCTTTGCATTACGGCTATGCTTATTGCTCTTGCAGCGGTTTTAAGTATGGTGAAAATTTACAAGCTGCCACTCGGCGGGGCTATCACCCTTTTTTCAATGGTACCAATAACCTTTATTGCCGTTAAATACGGAAATGTATGGGGACTTTTTTCGTCATTTGTTTATTCTCTCATACAGTTTTTGTTTGCTATCCTTTTCGATGGAATTTTCGCTTGGGGATTGACTCCCGAAATTTTAGTAGGTGCAATCTTTTTCGATTATATTTTTGCATTTACAGCATTAGGACTTGCAGGCGTGTTTAGAAAAAAAGGCGATATGGGCGTAATTTTAGGAATAGTACTCTCTATGAGTCTTCGCTTTATCTCACATTTCCTTTCGGGTATAATCTTCTTTCAGAGCTTTGAGGTATTTAATAATCCTTACATATACTCACTTGCCTATAACGGCTCATATATGCTCCCCGAGCTTATTATGACAACTGCAATGGTAATTTTCCTTGTTAAAAACAAGGAAGTTAAAAAGTTTTTTGAAAAATTCTAAAAACAAAAAAACGCCGAAAGCTTAATGCTTTCGGCGTTTTAGTTTGCTTTTTTATTTTACAAGCTCTAAAGTATCTCTTGCAATCATAAGCTCCTCGTTTGTAGGAATAACAAAAAGCTTAACCTTGCTGTTTTTGGTTGAAATTTCGTTTTCATCGCTTGTGCGCTTCGCTTTTTCATTTGCAACCTCGTCAAGCTCAACTCCTAAGAATTTAAGCTTGTTAGCAACATATGCACGGTAGTGGGGGTTGTTCTCACCGATACCGCCTGTAAAGATAACAGCATCAACTCCGCCCATTGCAGCAGCGTAACCGCCAATATATTTTGTGAGCTGGTGACAAAGCATATTTTCAATAAGCTGATATCTCTTGTTGCCGTTTCTTGCACCCTCTTCGATGTCACGGTTGTCACTTGTTGTTTGTGAAACACCGAGGATACCTGATTTTTTGTTCATCATGGTATCAATCTCTTTGGGAGTCATTTTCTCTTTTTCCATAAGGAGAGGAATGATAGCAGGGTCGATAGAACCGCAACGTGTACCCATCATAATACCCTCGCAAGGAGTAAGACCCATTGTAGTATCAAAGCACTTGCCGCCGTCAACAGCTGCAATAGATGAGCCGTTTCCTAAATGGCAGGTAACAATTTTTGCATCGTCGCGTCCGAGAAGAGCAGCGGCTCTCTGGCTGACATATCTGTGAGATGTGCCGTGGAAGCCGTATCTTCTAATCTGATATTTTTCATAGTATTCATAGGGAAGAGCATACATATATGCATAATCGGGCATGGTCTGGTGGAAGCCGGTGTCAAAAACAGCAACCTGAGGAACATCACCCATAATTTCTTCACAAGCTCTGATTCCTGTGAGGTTGTGGGGGTTATGGAGAGGTCCGAGCTCGCAGCAATCTTCAATAGCCTTGATTACATCATCATTTATGATAACCGAGCCTGAGAATTTCTCACCGCCGTGAAGTACACGGTGACCAACAGCTTTAATTTCGCTCATAGAGGAAATAACGCCTAAATCTTTGTCAACAAGTGTGTCTGTAACAAGCTTAATAGCTTCGCCGTGGTTAGCCATTTGAACATCAATTTTATATGTGTCCTTACCGGCTGCCTGGTGCTTAAAGTTACCGCCTTCAATACCGATTCTGTCGCATAAGCCTTTTGCCAAAACATGCTCGTTTTCCATATCAATGAGCTGATATTTGATAGATGAGCTGCCGGCGTTGATAACGAGAATTTTCATAAAACAACCTGCCTTATATTATTTTTTTATTTTAAAACACATAGATTATACACTAATTCCCAGAAAAAAGCAACACATTTATAATAATATGCTATATAAAGAATAAAAAATAATAAAAAACTAAAAAATTGACTTAAAAACCTATTTACAATTTGACAAAAAAATGTTATCATACAAGTTGTGATAATTTGTTTTTAATTACTTTATAGGAGGATATAAAGATGGCAAGAAACATGAAAACCATGGACGGTAACAATGCTGCCGCTCATGTGTCGTATGCATTTACAGATGTTGCGGCAATTTACCCCATTACCCCCTCGTCAGTTATGGCAGAGGTTACTGACAAATGGTCAGCAGGTGGTAGAAAAAATATTTTTGGACAGGAAGTAAAGGTTGTTGAAATGCAGTCTGAGGCAGGCGCCGCAGGTGCAGTTCACGGCTCTCTTGCTGCAGGTGCATTAACCACCACTTACACAGCATCACAGGGTCTTTTACTTATGATTCCGAATATGTACAAAATAGCAGGTGAATTACTCCCTTGCGTAATCCACGTTTCAGCTCGTGCACTTGCGTCACACGCACTCTCCATTTTCGGAGATCATTCTGACGTTTATGCATGCCGTCAAACAGGATTTGCAATGCTTTCATCCTGCAACGTTCAAGAGGTTATGGACCTCGGTGCAGTAGCTCACTTAGCTACAATTAAGGGTAGAGTTCCTTTCCTTCACTTCTTTGATGGATTTAGAACTTCACACGAAATCCAAAAGGTTGAAACCTGGGATTACGACACCCTTGCTAAAATGGTTGATATGGACGCTGTTGATAGCTTCAGAAAAGAAGCTTTAAACCCTGAGCACCCCGTGCTCCGCGGAACAGCTCAAAACCCTGATATATTCTTCCAGGCAAGAGAGGCTTGCAACAGCTATTACAATGCAATGCCCGAAATTGTTGAGAGCTATATGAATATGGTTAATAAAGAAACCGGAAGCAAATATAAGCTCTTTAACTATGTTGGTGCAAAGGATGCAGAGCACGTTGTTGTTGCTATGGGCTCTGTTTGCGACACTGCAGAGGAAACTATTGATTACTTAAAGGCAAAGGGCGAAAAGGTTGGCTTAATTAAGGTTAGACTTTATAGACCCTTCTCAGCTAAACACCTTATCGCAGCTCTCCCCAAAACTGTTAAGACAATCACAGTTCTTGACAGAACTAAGGAGCCCGGCGCACTTGGTGAGCCTTTATATCTTGACGTTGTTGCTGCTCTTTCTGACAGCAAATATTCAAATATCCCCATTTACTCGGGCAGATACGGTCTTGGTTCTAAAGATACAACTCCTGCTCAAATCATTGCTGTTTACAAGAATGCTATGAGCGCAAGAGCTAAGAAGAAGTTCACAGTTGGTATCGAGGACGACGTAACAAAGCTTTCACTTAAGGTTACAGAAAATCCCGACACAACTCCTAAGGGAACAACAAGCTGTAAGTTCTGGGGCCTTGGTTCAGACGGTACTGTTGGTGCTAACAAAAACTCCATCAAGATTATCGGTGACCACACAAACCTCTTTGCTCAGGCTTACTTCTCATACGACTCAAAGAAGTCGGGCGGTGTTACAATTTCTCACCTCCGCTTTGGTAAAAAAGAAATCAAATCAACCTATCTTATCAATAAGGCAGACTTTGTAGCTTGCCACAACTCCTCCTACATCGGTAAGTACGATATGGTTGAGGACTTAAAGAAGGGCGGCATCTTCCTTCTCAACTGCGGTTGGGATATGGCTGAAATCGAGGAGAGACTCCCCGGTAAAACCAAGAGATTTATTGCTAATAACGATATTAAGTTCTATACCATCGATGGTGTTAAGATTGCAAGAGAAATCGGACTCGGCGGAAGAATTAACACAATTTTACAATCTGCATTCTTTAAGCTTGCAAATGTAATTCCTGCTGCTGATGCAATTAAATTTATGAAAGACGCTGCAACCGCTTCTTACTCCAAGAAGGGCGATAAGGTTGTTGCTATGAACCACGAGGCTATCGAGCGTGGTGCTAACGAAGTTGTTAAGGTTACAGTTCCTGCTGCTTGGAAAACCGCTGTTGACGACAGTGTTGTTGTTAAGGCTACAGGTAAGAATAAAGAGCTTGTTGACTTTGTAAACAACATCGTTATCCCTGTAAATGCTCAAAAGGGTGACAGCCTCCCCGTTTCAACATTTATCAACAATGCAGACGGTCACGCTCCTCTCGGCTCAACTGCTTATGAAAAACGCGGTATCGCTGTTGACGTTCCCGTTTGGAATACAGATAATTGTATCCAGTGTAACTTCTGTTCACTCGTTTGCCCCCACGCTGTAATTCGTCCTTATGTTCTTACAGACGATGAGGTTAAAAATGCTCCCGAGGGAACAAAGGTTATGGACGCTATAGGTCTCCCCGGCTATAAATATGCTATGGGTATAAGCGTTCTCGACTGTACAGGATGCGGCGCTTGCGCAAATGCTTGCCCCGGTAAGAAGGGCGAAAAGGCACTTACAATGCAGTCGCTTGACAGTCAAGTTGAGGTTCAAAAGTCGTTTGATTACTTAGTAAACACCGACGAGAAACCCGAAGTATTTGAAAAATTCAAGGAAACCACCGTTAAGGGTAGCCAGTTAAAGCAGCCCTTACTCGAATTCTCCGGCGCTTGCGCAGGCTGCGGTGAAACTCCTTATGCTAAGCTTACAACCCAGCTCTTTGGTGATAGAATGTACATCTCCAATGCAACAGGTTGTTCGTCAATCTGGGGCGGTTCTGCTCCCACAACTCCTTACACAGTTAACAAGAAGGGCTTTGGTCCTGCTTGGGGTAACTCACTCTTTGAGGATAATGCTGAGTACGGTTACGGTATGTACATCGCTCAGGCAACCTTAAGAGACAGCCTTATTGCAAAGGTTGCTAAGCTCGTAGAAGAAGATGCAAGCGTTGCAGAGGCAGGTAAAGAGTATCTTGACACTGTTAACGACGGCAAATTAAATGCTGTTGCAACAGAAAAGCTTGTTAAAGCTTTAATGGCAAGCAAAAATGCTCTTGCTAAGGAAATCTTAAACGATAAGGACTACCTCTCCAAGAAATCCATCTGGATATTCGGCGGCGACGGTTGGGCTTACGATATCGGCTTTGGTGGTCTTGACCACGTAATCGCTTCTAATGTTGATGTAAATGTACTTGTATTTGACACAGAGGTTTACTCAAACACAGGCGGTCAGGCTTCTAAATCAACTCCTACCGGTGCTGTTGCACAGTTCGCAGCAAGCGGTAAGGTTGTTAAAAAGAAGGACCTCGCAGCTATCGCTATGAGCTATGGCTATGTATATGTAGCTCAGGTTGCTATGGGCGCTGATAAGAATCAGTGTATTAAAGCATTTAACGAGGCTGAAAGCTATCACGGTCCCTCACTCGTAATTGCTTACGCTCCTTGTATCAACCACGGTATTAAGGGCGGTATGGGAATTGCTCAGGACGAAGAGAAGAAGGCAGTTGACACAGGTTACTGGCACCTCTTCCGCTTCGATCCCAGACTCAAGGATGCAGGAAAGAATCCCTTCACTCTTGATTCTAAGGCTCCTACAGGTGAGTATAAAGACTTTATTATGGGCGAAGTTCGTTACAACTCGCTTGTAAAACTCTTCCCGGATAAAGCTGAAACTCTCTTCGATAATGCAGAAAAATTTGCTAAGGAGAAGTATGAGCACCTCTTAAGACTTTCTAAGCTCTACGAGGCATAAGCTTTAAATTAAAACCCAAAATCCCCACGGCATCGCCGTGGGGATTTTTTTGTTGTGTTTTTGTACTCTTTGTGCTAAAATCTAATTGTATAAAAAATAGAGGAGTTATTATGGAAAAGCTTATTTTGGCATCAGCCTCGCCTCGCAGAAGAGAAATATTTAATATGATGGGACTTGATTTTGAGGTTATAGCTTCAAACAGCGAGCCCGAAACCAATACAAAAATAGATATAGAAACAGCGCTTTTAGAGGTTGCCCGCGCAAAAGCCTTTGATATTTACAGCAAAAACGAGGGCAGAGTGGTTGTCGGCGCTGATACGGTGGTTTATAAGGACGGAGTTATTTTAGAAAAACCAAAGGATAAAGACGACGCCTTTTCTATGCTTAAAATGCTTTCGGGAGATAAGCATAGCGTATATACAGCCGTTTATGTGTTTTCAAAGGACGGCGAAAAGGGCTTTGTTTCAAAAAGTGATGTCGAGTTTTATGAACTTTCCGATAGTGAAATTGAAAACTATATAAAAACCGAAGAATATAAAGATAAAGCAGGCGGATATGCCATTCAAGGAAAGGCATTTCGTTTTGTAAAGGCAATTTACGGCGATTTTTATAATATAGTCGGATTTCCTGCTGCAGAATTTTTGAGATTTATGAATTTTTAGAGAGGCTGAAATGAAGATAATTTTAAATGAAAGCACCTCACCGCAGTTTAATTTAGCGCTAGAAGAATATGCCCTTTTAAATCTAAAAAATGACGATGTTGTTATTCTTTGGCGAAATGATAAGTCGGTTATAATAGGAAACAACCAAAACGCTTACAGCGAAATAAACCTTGATTTTGTAGAAAAAGCGGGTATTTCGGTTGTTCGCCGCATAACAGGTGGAGGCGCTGTTTTTCACGATTTGGGGAATATAAATTTTTCGTTTATAACAGACTATAAAGAGGGTGACTTTGGCGACTATAAAAAGCTTAGTACCCCTGTTGTAGACTACCTTAAAACCTTGGGAATAGATGCCGAGGTTTCGGGAAGAAACGATATTTTGGCGTGTGATAAAAAAATTTCGGGCAACGCCCAATGTGTTAAAAACGGACGAATACTTCACCACGGCACACTTTTGTATAGCGCTGATTTGTCGCTTCTCTCGGGGGCTTTAAAGCCCAAAAACGAAAAAATGCAAAGTAAAGGCATTAAATCTGTAAAAAGCAGGGTGGGTAGCATAAAAGAAATAGGTAACCTATCCCTTTCGGCAGATGAATTTTTAAAAGGCTTATACACCTATTTTGTAGAGAAAAACTCAGCTAAAGCTTACTCATTTAGCCCTAATCAAATAGAGGAAATTAAGACGCTTTGCGAGGATAAATACAATAAATGGGAGTATAACTTTGCTCTCTCTCCTAAATGCAGCATAAATACATCTAAACGCTTTGATTTTGGAAGTGTCGAGCTTTGTTTAAATGTTGAAAACGGCAAAATATCCGAAATTTTTATTTTGGGCGACTTTTTCGGCATTAAAAATATAAATGAACTCGAAAGAGCATTAACTCGTATAAAATACCAAAAAAAAGAGCTAAAAGCAGCGCTTTCAGCCTTTAATTTAAGTGACTATATAAGTGGCATAACCTTAGAAGAGCTACTTAATTTGATAATATAAAAAATTCCCCCGACTGTGTCGGGGGTTTTATTTTTTAGTCTTTATAAATGCCTTCAACACTATCAACGGGAATGGAAACCACCATACCGTCTGCATCGGTGTTGGCACCGCATTTATCGACAATAGCCTTCATAATATCTTTTTTCTTTTCGCTTTCTGCAAGAATTAAAACAATTTCGCGTTCTTCCTGCACCGAAATACCAAACAAATGGAAGGAATAGGCAAAACCGCCGAAAGCGATTCTATGGTTTTTTCTCTGAGTTTCGGATTCATGCGTCACCGTTCTTTATAATGGGATATATTAAAATTTACAGTAATTTTTCGTTGTAAGCAGCTCT
>JAFSGZ010000085.1 GCA_017440545.1 Oscillospiraceae bacterium | reverse complement strand
GCTTATCGCTTTTAAAAACCGTGCTTAGAGAAAATGAAATATCTTCGCCGTCACCGAGTGTGGCGTGAAGTGTGTAGCTTTTGTCGGACAGCAGATAATTTTTAATAGCTGTTGTATCTGCATCTTTAAAAAGAGAATAAAGGGATGAAAATTCGGGAAAGGTAGTTTCAAAGGCGCTGTTTTTGTAAAGAAATTTAAAATCAAAATCAAATATAAAAAACGGTATTTTTGAGTTTTCAAATGAGATTTTAAGCGCACTTAATGTGCTATCAATTACGCTTTGCATAAACCCGATACCTCCCTTCATAATTTCACATACTAATTATATACCCATACCGAACTTTTTTCAACATAAAATGACATCATTTTCACCATTTTTATTTAAGTTTTGGGCTATAATTATATAATTTTTGAGAAAAAGTAAAAATATTCAAAAAAATTTCAAAATAATATTGTATATTTTAAAGTTTTATATTAAAATAGTATGAGAACAAATTTAGGAGGTAAATTTCGATGGCAGTTAAAGTTGCAATTAACGGATTTGGACGCATCGGTCGTCTCGCTTTCAGACAGATGTTCGGTGCAGAGGGTTATGAGGTTGTTGCTATCAACGACTTAACAAGCCCCAAAATGCTTGCTCATCTTTTAAAGTATGACTCAGCTCAGGGTAGATATGCTCTCGGCGACACAGTTTCATACACTGATGACAGCATCACAGTAGATGGCAAAACAATTAAGATTTACGCAGAGAAAGATGCTAAGGATCTTCCTTGGGGCGAAATCGGCGTAGATGTAGTATTAGAGTGCACAGGCTTCTATGTATCTAAAGAGAAATCACAGGCTCACATTGATGCAGGTGCAAAGAAGGTAGTTATTTCTGCTCCCGCAGGTAACGACCTCCCCACAATCGTATTCTCAGTTAACGAGAACACACTCACAGCTGATGACAAAATCATCTCTGCTGCTTCCTGCACAACAAACTGCTTAGCACCTATGGCTAAGGCTCTTAATGATTATGCTCCTATTCAGAGCGGTATCATGTCAACCATTCACGCTTTCACAGGTGACCAGATGGTTCTCGACGGTCCTCACAGAAAGGGTGACTTAAGAAGAGCAAGAGCTGCTGCAGTTAACATTGTTCCTAACTCAACAGGTGCTGCAAAAGCTATTGGCCTTGTTATCCCCGAGCTTAACGGCAAGCTCATCGGTTCTGCACAGAGAGTTCCCGTTCCCACCGGCTCAACAACAATCCTTGTTGCAGTTGTTAAGGGCGAGAATGTAACTAAAGAGGGCATCAACGCTGCTATGAAGGCTGCTTCAAGTGCATCATTTGGTTACACAGAAGAAGAGCTCGTTTCTTCCGACATCATTGGAATTACCTATGGCTCACTCTTCGATGCTACACAGACAATGGTTTCAGATATGGGTAATGGTCTTTATCAGGTACAGGTTGTATCTTGGTACGACAATGAAAACTCATACACAAGCCAGATGGTTAGAACCATTAAGTACTTCGCAGAGCTCAACTAATTTAAAAATTTTTAAAAAAGCGTGCAAGGATTTATGCCTTGCACGCTTTTTTGTTTTTGATGTATAAACTCTTTTTTGCTGACAAAAATAAAATTGAAATAAGCACTAAAGGAGAAAATCAAAAATGAAGATTATAAATACGAATAGGGGAAATTTAAAAAGCTTTTTTAAGAAAAACGGCGCATATTTTGTACTCGCACTAGTAATTGTCGCTTCTTGTGTAACGGTTTATATAGGCGGTATGAATAAACCACAAAATGAGCCGATTGCAAATTTATCAAGTAAGGAAGAATCAAATTGGAATACAAGCTCAAAAAAGCCGATAACACAGACAAATACACAGCCCTCCTCACAGGTTTCGTCAGCGCAGTCGTCATCACAGCAGTCGCAGTCAAAGCCGCAAAATGTATCCTCTTCATCTCAAAAGCCTCAAAGCTCGGTAGAGTCGCAAAAGATATTATATATATCGCCGGTCAATGGCGAAATCTTAAATAAATTTAGCAATGATAAACCGGTTAAAAGCAAAACAATGGGTGACTGGCGACTTCATACAGGTATTGATATAGCCTGCGATAAGGGGACCTCTGTAAAGGCATCGGGCAAGGGAACTGTTAAAAATGTGTACACCGATGATATGTGGGGCACCACCATTGAAATTTCTCACGAGGATGGCAGAACTACAATTTACAGCTCTCTTGGTGATAAAACCTTTGTAAAAAAAGGTGATAGCGTAGAGTCGGGTCAGATGATAGGTACAGTTGAAAATAGCGCACAAATTGAGCTTTCAGAAGAGATGCATCTTCATTTTGCTGTAAAAAACGGTGATAAGTACGAGGACCCGCAAAAAGTTATAACCTATCCCATAAACAGTAGTAGTGCCCTCAGCTAAATTTTAGGCGGTAAAGGGGCAAAAGGGCTGACGCATAGGCGTCAGCCCTTTTTTTCTGCCTGCTGTTTTTTAAGTAGAAACTTGTTTTTAGTTGCCGTACCGCCGCGTAGGTGTCTTTCCGATTTGTTAATTTCCATAATGTTTTTAACCTCTTTGTAAAGAGCAGGATTAATTTTTATAAGTCTTTGCGAAATATCCTTGTGTACTGTGCTTTTGCTGATGCCAAAATCCTTTGCGGCGTGGCGTACGGTTGATTTGTTTGTCAGTATGTAATCGGCCAAAAGCACGGTACGCTTTTCAATTTCTCCTCGCACTGTATCATCTCCTAAATGACTTTATACATTTTTATGTCAAAGTCGGGCAAAATATGCTAAAGGAGAAATAAAATGAAAAATCTAAAAGAAAATTTTAAGCTTGTGCTTATAGGACTTGTAAGCGGCGTCTTAAACGGTCTTTTCGGTGCAGGTGGAGGCACAGTTTGCGTACCTCTTTTAACAAAATGCAAAATGAGCGAAAAGAGCGCCCACGCCACATCTGTTGTCATAATGCTCGCCCTCTCACTTTTAAGCGCCGTTATTTATGTTGTAAGGGGCAATGTTTTAATTTCGGACAGCTTTGTTTATCTTGTAGGCGGTATTGTAGGCGCAGTTGTGGGGGCGACGCTTTTAAAAAAGCTTAAAACAAAGCCCATTAAAATAATTTTTGGTGCAGTTATAATTTTTGCGGCAGTAAGGATGTTTTTAAAATGAATATAGTTTTAAGTAATATAGTAGGATTTTTTGCCGCAATAATAGGTTCAATGGGAATGGGTGGTGGCGGAATACTTTTAATGTATATCTCTGCCTTTACAGACACACCTCAATTAAAGGCGCAGGGCATAAATTTAATATTTTTTATCCCGATAGCATTAATTTCTTCAATTTTGCATATAAAAAACCGCCTTGTTAACTTAAAGGCGGCACTTTTAGTAATTATTGGCGGCATACCCTCGGCACTTTTGGGAGTTTATCTTTCCTCGCTTATAGGTGATAATCTTTTAAGAAAAGCGTTTGCCGTATTTTTAATTTTTTTAGGTACAAGGGAAATTATAACTGCATTTAAGAAAAAAACCGATGCATAATGCATCGGTTTAAATTATTTTTGCCAGTTTAAATTTTCAATGCTCATTGTAGCATAGGCGTTGAGTGATAGAGGTGCTCTTACGCCCGAAAGAAATTCATAATACCCCTGAGAGCCTATCATGGCAGCATTATCACCGCAGAGTGAGAGGGGAGGGAAGAAAAGTTCAAAGCCAAGCTTGTCTGCCTTATTTTTAAGCATATCTCTAAGTCCGCTGTTAGCACTAACTCCGCCGGCAACCACAACCTTTTTGAAGTTAAAATCCTCTGCTGCTAAAAAAAGCTTGTCGGTTAAAATTTCGCAAACAGTGTTTTGGAAGCTTGCGCAAAGGTCGTTTTTATTTACCTCTTCACCCTTTTGTGAGGCGTTGTTTAAGGTGTTTAAAACGGCTGTTTTAAGACCCGAAAAGCTAAAGTCATACTTGGTATCAAGGTGAGGCTTAGGCAGTTTATAAGCGTTCTTATCACCCAATTTTGCACATTTATCAATAGATACTCCGCCGGGGTAGCTCATACCCATAGCACGCGCAACCTTGTCAAAGGCTTCGCCTGCTGCATCATCTCTTGTTTTGCCGATAATTTCAAAATCGGTGTAGCTTTTAACCTTAACAATATGGCTGTGTCCGCCTGAGGCTATAAGACAAATAAAGGGCGGCTCTAAATCCTTAAATGCGATGTAGTTTGAGGCAACGTGACCTCTTAAATGGTGTACAGGCACAAGCGGCTTGTTATGAACAAAGCAAAGGCTTTTTGCGTAGTTTACGCCTACAAGAAGTGAGCCTATAAGTCCTGGTGCTGATGTCACCGCAACGGCATCAACATCGTCCATAGTGATGTTTGCTTCTTTTAAAGCCTTGTCAACTGTGCTGTCTATTTCCTCAATGTGCATTCTTGATGCAATTTCGGGCACAACACCGCCAAAAAGCTTGTGTTTTTCAATTTGAGAAAGCACTACATTTGACAAAACCTCTCTGCCGTTTTTTAAAACGGCGGCGGCTGTTTCGTCGCAGGAGGACTCTATTGCAAGTATAAGTATATCCTTCATAAATATTTACCCTCTTAAAATTCAAACGCTAATATAAGCGCATTTTCGGTTGGTTTTGAATAAAAGTTTTTTCTAACCGAAATTTCTTTAAAATTCATAGATTTATAAAGATTTATTGCAGGGGTGTTGCTCTCTCTAACCTCTAAATAAATCTTTGAAATTTTAGAGTTTTGAGCCTCTTTTAAAAGTGCCTTTAAAAGAGCTTTGCCGACACCCTTGTTTCTGTATTTTGAAAACACCGCAATGTTTGTAACGCTTGCCTCATCAAGTACAAAATGACAGCCTATATATCCGAGCAGCTCATCACTTTCGTTTTTTGCCACAAAAAAATGTGCATTAGAATTATTAATTTCTTCTAAGAGAGCATCATTTGACCAAGGAAGAGAAAAGCACTCTTTTTCAAGCTCGGCAATTTTTAAAGTGTCATCACAGCTCATTTTAAAAATATTAATTTTATCCATTTTGACTTACCTTTGAAAGCATATCGTCAATAGCACATTCAAGCTCTTTAGCACATTCTTTATAAACCTCAAGTGAAGACATATATGGGTCTGCAATATCATTTTGGGGAACATAAAGCTTATCTTTACACTCTGGGAATAGAGAAATAAGAGGCATGGTATGCCTTTGTGACATTACAAAAATAACATCTGCCTTGTCTATAAGCTCAACATTAAGAGGCTTTGAAAGATGCTTTGAAATATTTAGATTATAAAGCTCTTTAATGGCTAAAACTGCATTTTCAGTTGCGGGCATATTGGGAACTGCGGCTGTTCCGCAGCTGTCAGTATTACCACTTATTTTAAGTTTTCTCATTTTCTTTTTGCAAATTGCTTCTGCCATAGGGCTTCGGCAGGTATTGCCTGTGCAAATAAATAAAATATTCATAACTGTTACCTTAAAAATGTCAAATATTTTGGGATAAAAAAGTTTATTAAAAGTGAAATCATTCGTGTGAGAAATATATCATAAAGCACAAACATAACGTTTGCAAGCACTAAAAGAACTGCCAAGCCTATATATCCGTACATTAAATACTCTTTTAAAAAGGCATCTGCGCCAATTATAAAAAACATAAGCGTTAATCCTAAAAAAATAGCCAAATTAAAGCTTATAACCTTTAATATCCATTCAATTACAGGCTTTCTTATTTTTTCAATTACACCCTTTAAAATAGGATAGTAGCCAAAAAAGAGAATAAAAGCTAAAATGGCACTATAGTCGGCTGTCACTACAAGGCTTAAAAGAGAAACGGTAATGTAGCATAAAAATGCCCATTTTTTATTAATCTCAATAGCTATAAAAACGAGCAAAAGCCCTGCGAGTATGGGAGCTGCATAGGAAACAAAAGGGAAAACCGCGGTTATAAGCATAAGCACACAGCAAAGTGCCGTAATAGAAGCACCGAGTGCAATTTTTTTGGCTTTAGTCATATTAATCACCTTTTAACAGCAGGGAATTAAATCTCCGCCGCACATTTCGCATAAACAGTCACAGCAGATAAGATTGCTGCATAAATTACAAGCCGAGGCACCTGAGGTGTGATTAACTGTTCTGTATCCGCCCGGATACATTCCGCTTCTTCGCATATTAAGATTGTTTAAAGCGGCGGCATATTCGCGGTTTGAGGGGTCTAATTGTGTGGCTTTTGTAAAATGCGAGTAGGCATCATCAAACCAGCCGCGTGAATAGAAAATACTTCCTTTAAGAAAATACCATTCAGCATTTCTAAGACTAACCGACACACCGTCCAAAAGCTCTTGTGCTTCTGCCATTCTGCCGTTTTGAATAAGACGGCGAATGTCAGCGTATGATGAGGCAGAGCTGTTTGACGAGCGACGAGTTTTCATAATAAGGTCGTAAGCCTCATTGATTTCTGCCATTTTTGAGTTTGCATATTCCTTGTCACCTTCAAAACTGTCGGGGTGATATTTTTTTGCAAGCTCACGATAGGCATCTCTTATCTCATCGTCGGTTGCATTTTCACTTATACCTAAAATTCTGTAAGGATTATCCATTTACAATAAGTTTCCTTTCCTTGCGGCTTTTTGATAGTACAGCCTTTTGCATATTATAAAGTCCAAAATAAACTATATTTTCAATTATTGGGCTGAAATTGTAAAGCTCTAAAGCCTCAATACAGTCGCCTGCCATAGATGCCGAAACTGATAGCTCGCCCTTTGCAAAGTCTTTTATTTTTTCTAAATCACTTTCGCCTTTGAAACGTAGTATAAGAGGATTAAAGCGCCCTTTTTTAAGGTCATCTTCAAGGTCGTCAAGGGCATCGATTAAATACACCCAGCGCCCTAAATTATAACCAAGCCTTGATAAAAGCTCACTTTTGTTTTGATTCTTAGAAAGCTTTGAAAAGATTTTTGAAAGTGTGTCTGCTGTGCTGTGGCAGGCACTGTCAAGCGAAGTGAAGTTTTTTTCTGCCTCTTTTTGATTTTTTGTAAAATAAGTAAGAATTTGGGCTTCTTCCTTATATTTATCTGCCGCTTTTCTGTATCTTTTTTTAAGATAACCTTTTAAAAGAAGTGATGACAGAATATGCTCGCGATCGCTTAAATTATCATTTGCCTTTTCATAAAGCATCATAATAGATAGGGCGGCAGCATACTCGAATTTTTCATTGTCCTTAACACAACCGTATTTTTTAAATGGCTTTACAGGACATCTTTTTTGACAAAAGCCGCAAAATTCTTCCTCTAAGGATAGCGCTAAAATGGAGAAAAAGGTAAAATCGTAGCTTAAAGAAAGTCTTAAAAACGGGCCCGCTTTTCCAAGTGCATGGCAAAAACCGCAATAAACCGAACGGTAGGCATTATATTCTTTTAGCTTAAGCTCGCTTTTAAGCGGACGAATATACCCAAACATAAAAATCTCCTATAAATAGTATACTTCTATTTTATAATATAAATCAAATAAAAACAATAAACAAACCGTTAACAAGTTGTTTTTTTGTTCTCTAATCGTCTTTTTTTGAAAAAATCGGTTAAAATTTTGGAACATTCCTCTTGCATAATAGGACCAACTATCTCAGGCTTATGATTAAAAGGATGGTCAAAAAGTGAAATAACAGACTGCAAAGCACCAAATTTACTATCACAAGCACCATAAACTACCCTTTCTATGCGCGAGTTTAAAATTGCACCGGCGCACATAGGGCAGGGCTCAAGTGTCACATACATGGTGCAGCCAACAAGTCGCCAGCCGCCAAGCTTTTTGCAGGCCTTGTTTATTGCCGAAATTTCGGCGTGAAGCAGAGCGTTTTTGCTTTTTTCGCGATTGTTTTGACCGTAGCTTATTATTCTCTCGCTTCCGTCTGCCTCTTTTTTGACGATAACAGCACCAACAGGCACCTCGCCCATCTCGGCGGATTTTTTTGCCCTTTTTAATGCTATATTCATATAATGTAGGTCGCTTTTCATTTTTAACCTCCGAGATTTAAAAGAGCTGTAACTAAGAAAATTGCAATTAAAAACAAAACTGCGGGGCAAAAGGCTACAATTACAAGCCGTCTTATAGGTGAAACAGGGCACTTTTTAAGAACTACTGACAGAGCACCTTTATTTGATAAAAACGCATAGCTTACAGCAGAAACAATTAAAAGTGATATTAAAATAATGCTTAAATAAGAGCTTATGCTTTGGTAATAATCTGTTTTTGACATAAGTGATAAAATACAGGAAATAAGATTGTTTACCGCGTGCACCACGGCTGAGGCTGCAGGTGAGCCTGAATAAAGCGCCAAAAGCGCAAAAACAACACCCATAAAGAATATAGGAAGTTGTGCACTGAAGGTGCTGTGCATAATCGCAAATAAAAATGAAGATGTCAAAACTGCAAATATGCTGCCGTAAGGCATAAGCTTTTCTAAAATAATTCCCCTAAAAAGATATTCCTCTAAAATAGGGGTTAATATGCAGGTGCATATAAGAAATATTATAATACCAAAAGTATTAGTTGGAATGGATAACTCAGAAGAATTATCTAAATTAAACTGACTTAAAAATTTACTCCAGATATCTCCTAAAAATGCCGAAAGATAAATTGAGCCTAAACCTAAAAGCACAAATAAAGAAAAGGTTTTGCCTTTTATTGTGGGCTTAAATGAATGTGGGCTTAGCTTTCTTTCTGTAAGCTTGTTTAATAGCAAAATCGAACACATAATAGGAATTATGGTTACAAAAATAAGATAAAAAGGATAAAATCCGCTCTCAATAAAGCGCGAGGACAATTCCTTGCCCGGCACTTTAGAAAAAGCGGAATATATGTACATAAACAAATTTGCAGACAGAAAGCAAAGCGGAGAGAAAATGCACAGCGATGCCGCAATTTTCATAATATCCGCTTTTAATTCCCAGATGGCGTCAGAACGCTCAAAATTAAATTCGCTCATGGCTACTCCTCTGTAAAAAGACTTTTATAGGTCTTTAAGTCTGTCAAAAAAGCTTTTGCGTTTTTCATAACCTGCGTCAGCAAGTGTTTTTTCAAGGTCCTTTAAGCCTTCACGCTGTTTCTTTGAAAGCTTTGTGGGAACTTCAACCAATACTGTAACATATTGGTCACCTCGAGAATTTGAGTTAAGGCTTTTAACACCCTTGCCGCGAAGTCTGAATGTTGTTGAAGGCTGTGTGCCTTCGGGGATTTTGTATTTAACCTTACCGTCAATGGTGGGAACTACAAGCTCGTCACCGAGGGCCGCTTGAACAAAGGTTATGGGCACCTCGCAGTAAATATTAACGCCGTCGCGTTTAAATACGGGGTGAGGCCTTACTAAAATGTCAATAAGCACATCGCCGTTAGGACCGCCGTTTACACCGACATCACCCTGCGAGCGAAGTGTTAAAATTTGGCCGTCATCAACACCTGCGGGAATGGTTATTGAAAGTTTGGTGGATTTTCTGACCTGACCGCTACCATTACACTTTTTGCAAGGATTTGTTACGATTTTACCCTTACCGCCGCACTTTTGACAAGCGCGGAGCGAGGTTGTCATACCAAAAGGAGTGCGCTGAGAAACCCTGACCTGACCTGTTCCGTTACAGTCGGGACAGGTTTTGGGAGAGCTACCTTTTTCGCTTCCACTGCCATTACATTCGGGGCAGGATTCTAAATGAGAAAATTCTATTGTTTTTTCACAGCCGTGGCAGGCCTCTAAAAAGTCAATTGAAACCGAAACCTCAACATCGCCACCGCGTCTTGGGGCGTTTGGGTTGGCTCTTCTGCCTGCACCGCCCGAAAAGAACGAGCCGAATATGTCGCCTAAATCAAAGTCCATACCGCCCGAAAATCCGCCGCCAAAACCACCAAAGCCGCCAAAACCGCCGCCCCCTGTGCCTGCGCCATAGTTTGGGTCAACACCTGCGTGGCCGAACTGGTCATAACGTGAACGCTTGGTTGAGTCGGATAAAATTTCATAGGCTTCGTTTACCTCTTTGAACTTAACCTCGGCTTCCTTGTCGCCTGGGTGAAGGTCGGGGTGGTATTCTTTTGCCTTTTTGCGATATGCCTTTTTTATTTCATCATCGGAGGCGCCTTTATTAACTCCAAGCACCTCGTAAAAATCTCGTTTATCTGCCAATCAAATTCACCCTTCTTGTGTTATCTTAAAAGGCTACTGCCGCCTATTAAAAGACGGCAGAATTAATCTATTTACTTACTTATTTGTTTTCGTCATCCTTAACTTCGCTAAAGTCAGCGTCAACATAATCAGCACCTGCGCCTGCACCCTGTGCATTTGCATCTGCATTCATATCAGGTGCACCTTGAGGGTTAGCTTGCTGATAAATCTTGGCTGAAATCTCATAAAATGCCTTTTGAAGCTCGTCTTGCTTAGTCTTGATAGCTTCAAGGTCTTGACCCTTTAAGGCTTCTTTTAAAGCTTCAAGCTTTGTGTTTAAGGCTGATTTATCATCTTCAGAAACCTTGTCGCCAAGCTCGTTTAAGGTCTTTTCAGTTTGGTAAACCATTTGGTCTGCATTGTTTCTGATATCAATTTCCTCGCGGCGCTTTTTGTCTTCAGCGGCAAACTGCTCTGCATTTTGAACAGCCTTTTCAATGTCCTCTTTGGACATATTTGAAGAAGAGGTAATTGTAATTTTCTGTTCCTTGCCTGTTCCAAGGTCCTTAGCCGAAACATTTACAATGCCGTTTGCGTCAATGTCAAATGAAACCTCAATCTGAGGAACACCACGGGGAGCTGCAGGGATACCGTCAAGACGGAACATACCAAGTGATTTGTTATCCTTAGCAAATTCTCTCTCACCCTGAAGAACATTAATTTCAACAGAGTTTTGACCGTCAGCAGCGGTTGAGAAAATTTGTGATTTTTTTGTAGGAATAGTGGTGTTACGCTCAATAATTTTTGTGCAAACACCGCCGAGTGTTTCAAGACCGAGCGAAAGAGGAGTTACGTCTAAAAGTAAAAGTCCCTTAACATCTCCGCCGAGAACGCCGCCTTGAATTGCAGCGCCGAGAGCAACACATTCGTCAGGGTTAATGCCCTTAAACGGCTCTTTGCCTGTGTAGTTTTTAACAGCGTCAACAACTGCGGGGATTCTTGTTGAACCACCAACTAAAAGGATTTTGTGTAAATCAGAGGGGGTAAGCCCTGAGTCAGAAAGAGCCTGCTTTACAGGAGCCATTGTAGCTTCTACAAGGTCTGCTGTAAGCTCATTAAATTTAGCTCTTGTAACGGTTAAATCAAGGTGCTTAGGACCTGTTGCATCTGCTGTGATAAAGGGAAGGTTAACGTGAGCCTGTGTTACACCAGAAAGCTCAATTTTAGCCTTTTCAGCAGCTTCCTTAACTCTTTGCATAGCCATTTTGTCGCCGCTTAAGTCAATTCCGCTTGTCTTTTTAAATTCTGCGCAGAAATAGTCCATAAGTCTTTTATCAAAGTCGTCACCGCCGAGCTTGTTGTTACCGGCAGTTGCTAAAACTTCCTGAACACCATCGCCGATTTCAATGATAGAAACGTCGAATGTACCACCGCCGAGGTCGTAAACCATAACCTTTTGGTCCTGCTCTTTGTCTATGCCGTAAGCAAGTGCTGCAGCAGTAGGCTCGTTGATAATTCTCTTAACATCAAGACCTGCAATTTTACCGGCATCCTTGGTTGCCTGTCTTTGAGCATCAGTAAAGTAAGCGGGAACTGTGATAACAGCTTCCGAAACGGTTTCTCCGAGATAAGCCTCGGCATCAGCCTTAAGCTTTTGTAAAATCATTGCAGAAATTTCTTGGGGTGTTAACTTTTTGCCATCAATGTCAACCTTATAGTCTGTACCCATATGACGCTTGATTGAAGCGACTGTACGGTCAAAGTTTGTAATAGCCTGGTTTTTAGCAACCTGACCTACAAGTCTTTCTCCGTCCTTTGTAAAAGCAACAACAGAGGGGGTGGTTCTTGCGCCTTCAGCGTTTGCTATAACGATGGCTTCGCCACCTTCGATAACGGCTACACATGAGTTTGTAGTACCGAGGTCAATTCCGATAATTTTTGACATAATATATATCTCCTTTAAATTAATAATTTATTTAGTTTGCAACCTTGACGCAGGCGGGTCTAATCACCTTGTCGCCAAGTGTGTATCCTTTTTGAAAAACCTCAACAATTTGACTGTCTTCATAATTTTCATCTTCTATATGCATAACGGCAATGTGCCTTGTGGGGTCAAACTTAATGTCGTCCATAGCTTTTACGCCGAGCTTTTCAAGATACTCACAAAACTGCGAGTATATAAGCCTTAAGCCCTCGTCAATGCTTTCGCCGCCGGATGCAACCGCGCGCTCGAAATTATCGATTACGGGAAGCATATCCTCAACAGCCTTTGAGGTTGCATTTGCGTAAATATCTGTTTTTTCCTTTGCAGTGCGCTTTCTGAAGTTATCATATTCGGCACATAATCTAAGGTAATTGTCTTTTTCATTGTTAAGAGAAGCCTCAAGCTCCTCAATTTTAGCCTTTAGCTCTAAAACCTTTTTGTCTGTTTTAGATTTAGAAGGCTTTTTTTCTGCCTCTTTGATAGGCTCTTTTATATTTTCTTGCTCCTGCATCTAAATTCTCCTTTTGTCTATTTATAAAGCTCTGCATTTTTAAGCATATTTTCAAGTGACTTCGAAAAATAATCAATAAGCGGAATAAGCGTTCCGTAGTCAAGCCTACTTGGACCTAATATGCCAACAGAGCCGATAAGGTTGTCAGATAAATGATAGTTTGAATATATTAAGGCGGTGTTTGAAAGCATATCTAAATTATCCGCCATAACTATCATAGGACCGCTTGAGTTGTGCGAAATAATATTAAAAAGACTATCCGAGTTTAAAACCTCAAGTGCACGGGCGGCATTGATGTGAATATCGTTAAATAAATTATCTTGCCCGTTAATTTTAAGACCTGATGAATTAAGCTCATCGCAAACCGATAATAGCGAGCTGAAAAAGGGGGAATATATAAGAGCATATTCCATAAATTCTGCCGCAAGGGTTTGAACAAAGGGAAGTGTAATATCACTAAGAGAGGTGCCAGTAAGCTTTTCGGTTATGAAATTTTTAAACACCTCAAAGTTTACATCGGTTGCCTCGGCGCCAAGACGCACAAAGCTGCTTTTTACAATGTTTGTGCTTGTAAGTATAACAAAAATCATTGTTTGTCCGTCTGTCTTTATAAGGTCAATTTTTTTAATAAAAATTTCCTTGCCTGTTGGTACTGTTGAAAACGAGGCGCATTTTGTGTAATCAGCAAGGGCAGAAGCTGCAGCTGAAACTGCACCCTCAACGCTGTGCACATTTGAAAACAGCGAATCTATAAACTCGCGCTTGTCTTTGGAAAGCTTTTTTCTTTGCATAAGACGCTCTATATAAAGCCTTAACCCCGTTACAGTCGGAATTCTTCCCGCAGAGGTGTGAGGCTGATATAAAAGCCCTAATGCTTCAAGCTCTGCCATATCATTTCTGATTGTGGCTGACGAAACCGAGCCCCCAAGCTCTAAAGATAAAGCTTTTGAACCAACAGGCTCGCCCGTTTTAAGATAGGCTTTGGATATTAAAGATAAAACTGCAAGCTTGCGCTCATTTAAGCTCATAAATTTACACCTCGATTAGCACTCATAGTCTGCGAGTGCTAAATATAGATTACCCCAAAATTTACCTTATGTCAATAGTGTTTTTAAAGATTAAAAAATTATTTACATTTAACATAATAACATTTTAAAAAATAGGGTAGGCTTAGGCTAAAATGACAGTAAAATAGCGTCATTTTAATTGACAATCCGATGTAAAGAGTGTAATATTAAATTATAAATATAAACGGAGGTAGCAATATGCAGTATATTATTTTACTTTTGGTTATTTTGATTATAATTTGGGCAGTTTCAGCTCATAACGGTTTAGTAAGACTCAGAAACCGCTGTGAAGAAGCATTTTCTACAATGGATATATATTTAAAGAAGAGATATGATTTAATTCCCAATATGGTTGAAACTGTAAAGGGATATGCAAAGCACGAAAGCGAAACCTTGGAAAAGGTTATCACTATGAGAAATCTTGCACTTGGTGCAAGAAATGCCGATGAGAGAATAGAGGGCGAAAAACAGTTTGCAGGCGCATTAAAGGGCTTTTTCGCAATAGCTGAAAATTACCCCGATTTAAAGGCAAACCAGAATTTTATCGACCTCCAAAACAATCTCAAGGCAGTCGAAAACGATATTGCTAATTCAAGAAAATATTATAACGGCGCAGTTAATGCCTATAACACCAAAACAGAAGTATTTCCCTCAAATATAGTTGCCAAAATTTTTTCTTTTAAGCGTAAGCCGCTTTACGAAGTTTCCGACGCTTCAGAGAGAGAAAATGTAAAGGTGCAGTTTTAAAATGAAAAAAGCTTTTAAAGTTTTAGTTTGTGTTGCTACGCTCATATGCCTCCTTTCGCCACTCACTTCGTTTGCAGACGGCACTTATATGAGCACCGAGCGTTTTGATAGCAACATCACAGTTTTAGAGGATAACAGCTTTTTGGTTTCTGAAACTATAACGGTTAATTTTAAATTCGAACGTCACGGAATATATAGATATATCCCTTATAGGACAACTATTATAAATGATGTAAACGGCAAAGAGGTAGAAAAAAATGTTCGCATAAGGGTACAGGATATATATGTCGAGGGTGAAAACTTTGAAACCTATAAAGAAAACGGAAATGATGTTATAGTTATAGGCGACGAGGATGAAACAGTAAAAGGTCTTAAAACCTATAAAATAAACTATAAGATAAGAATTCCCGATGATGAAATAAAAGATTACGACTATGTTTATTTTAATTTCCTGCCTCACGGCTGGGAAACTTCTATAAAAAATGCAAAGGTTTCATTTACATTCCCAAGAAAGACTGATTTGTCACAGGCTTATATATTAAGTGGAAGCTTAGGAGAAGCGCAGACAGACGATTTTACAATTTCTGAAAACGGACAGACCTTAATTGCCGAGCTTAAAGCTCCGCTAAAAAAAGGCGACGGAGCCACATTTTACACAGAGCTTCCCAATGAATATTTTAACGGTGAGGAACAAAACGACCTGCTCACATTTTTAATGGTGCTTGCAATCGGTGCAGCATTTACAATAGTAATTGTTTTAAAAATAGTTTTTGGAAGAAAAAAAGAAATTGTTCCGATTTTAAATTTCTATCCACCTGATGATATGACAAGTGCTGATATAGGCTATATTTTAGACGGCGTAACCGATTCTAAAGATGCTATTTCGCTTATCATTTATTGGGCTGATAAGGGACTAATTTCTATAGTAGAAGAGGATAAAGAAACCCTACGTATAGTTAAGCTTAAAGAGCTTTATAGTGACGCAAATCCCTATGAGCGTTTAATGTTCTCAGCACTCTTTAAGGATAGAAGCTCTGTTACAACCAAGGATTTAAAGGAAAAATTCTACCAAACCATAGCTCAAACCAAGGAGCTTATAGCTAAACATAACAGCACAAAGAAAAACAAAACCTTTAAAACAAGCTCAATAGTAGCTTCGGTGTTTGCAGGTATTTTATCGGTTGTGCCAATGTTTGCGATTTTGCTTTTCGGTTATAATATAAAAATCGTAACCGAGGGCGTAATAGTAGGTGCTATATTTTATGCAATACTTCTCGGTGCCGCAATAGTATTTTTAACCTATGCAGTTTATAAAACAAATGCCGAAAAGAAAGGTATAAATTTTGCTAAGAAGCTTATAAGCTGGATTATAATTGTTTTAATAGTGCTTGGAGCTGCCTTAATTGGAGGCGTTGTTTTAGGCTATGATAAAATTTCACTTGCTGCAGCTGTGATAACCCTTGCCTGCATATTTATGTCAACTCGTATGAGGGTTTATACAGACAGCGGATATAGAAAAATTGAGCAAATTTTAGGCTTTAAGGAATTTATAAAAACTGCCGAGCTTGATAGACTCAATATGCTTGTTTTAAGTAATCCCGAGTATTTTTACAATGTGCTTCCTTATGCCTATGTTATGGGACTTTCAGATGTATGGAGTAAAAAGTTTGAAAGCATAGCAGTGCCTGCGCCAAATTGGTATAGTGGCAGATATAATAGTACTATGTTTAA
This sequence comes from Oscillospiraceae bacterium, assembly GCA_017440545.1. Lineage (GTDB taxonomy): Bacteria > Bacillota > Clostridia > Oscillospirales > Ruminococcaceae > SIG578. The sequence goes on along the minus strand of JAFSGZ010000085.1, from coordinate 3,892 downwards.
CACATATCTATTTATGAATGCGTTTGATAACAATATGAACACTATAAAAACCAATATGGTATCAATTCCGGCAAAAAGCTCGTCATCAGGCGGCGGATTTTCGGGCGGAGGCTTCTCCGGTGGCGGATTTTCCGGTGGTGGCGGCGGAAGCTGGTAATATATATAAAGAAAGGAAACAACAAAATAATGAAAAAATTTTTTGAAGAATTTAAAGCGTTTATCTCAAAGGGCAACGTTGTTGATATGGCAGTTGGTGTTATTATTGCAACTGCATTTAATAAAATCGTTACAAGCCTTGTAAACGATGTTGTTATGCCGCTTGTTGGTATTTTAGTAGGCGGTCTAAACGTTTCTGACTGGAAATGGGTTATAAGCGAAGCGGTTATAGATAAAACCGGCGTAGTTGTAACTGCCGAAAACGCACTCAGATACGGAATGTTTATCCAAAATATTATTGATTTTCTAATAGTAGCCTTCAGCATTTTCGTAACCTTAAAAATTATGATGTCATTTAAGGACGGTATGGGCAAGCTTAAAAAGAATAAAAAGGGAGAAGTGGTAGAAGAAGCTCCCGCCGAGCCCGAAGTTCCCGCACCTACAGAGGTTGAAATTTTAGCTGAAATTCGCGATATGCTTAAAGAAAGAAAATAAGCTACATAATTAAAAACGCTCAGGCTACTGCCTGAGCGTTAGTTTTTCATTTGGGGATTTGCTGAGATATAAATTTATTAATTTTTCGCTTGCCGAAAAGGATTACTATAAGTGAGGCAAACTCTGCTATAGGAAGAGAGAGCCAAACGTATTTATAGCCAAGAGTGAATCCTAAAATGTATGCAACAGGAATAAGCACTATAAGCTGTCTTGTGATGCTTACAAACATCGAAATAATGCTCTTGCCGCAGCCTTGGAAAAATGAGCTTGTGATAATACAGTAGGACGCAACTAAAAATCCTAAAGCTATAATTCTAAATGCGGGAATACCTATTTCACGCATTTTTTCAGAGGCACCGAAGAATGAAAGCAGAACATCGGGAATTGCAAGCATTAAAATTGTGCCTATCAGCATAATTATAAAGGCATACATAACACCAAGCTTATAGGTGTCATTCATTCGCTTGCGATTTTTGGCACCTAAATTATAAGCGACTATAGGAATCATACCGTGCGAAAGTCCAATGGTTGGCATAAACACAAAGCTTTGAAGCTTAAAGTAAGCCCCAAAAACTGCAGTTGCAGTGGTTGTAGGCTCAATAGCTGTTAAAAGCCTGTTCATAAGATAGGTCATTATAGAGCCTATCGAAATCATAATAATTGAGGGAACACCAAGAGCATAGATATTGCCGATAAGCTTTAAGCTGGGCTTAAAGCCTTTAAGAGAAAGCTTAATTTCTTTATTGTAGAAGTGATTTAATATAATGCCGACTATAAAGCTTACTATCTGTCCTATAACAGTTGCAAGTGCTGCACCTGCCGCTTCCATTCGGGGAAATCCCAAATAACCAAAAATTAAAATGGGGTCAAGTACAATATTTACAATGGCACCAACGCCTTGAGTTATCATTGAAAGCATTGTCTTGCCGGTACTCTGCATAAGTCTTTCAAAAATAATCTGACCGAAGAGGCCAAAAGAAAAACAACAGCATATGGTTAAATAGTCTGTGCCCATTTCTGTAATTTCAGGAATATTTGATTGGGTTTCAAAGAAAAAGCGTGAGCCGAAGATGCCGAATATAAAAATAGCAAAAAAACTTAAAAGTGCTAAAAATATTCCGTTCATAGCATAGGCACGTGCCTTTTTTTCGTCGCCCTCACCTAGACTTTTTGAAATTAGCGCCGTAACACCTGTTCCTGTTCCTGAGCCTATAGCTATCATAATGTTTTGAATTGGAAATGCAAGCGAAACAGCAGTGAATGCATTTTGGCTTAACTGAGCGACATAAACGCTGTCAACGATATTGTAAAGCGCCTGCACCAGCATTGAAATCATCATAGGAAGTGCCATGCTGATTAAAAGGCGGTTTACCGGCATAACCCCCATTTTGTTTTGGGGTTGTGCGTTAGATTTTTGCATTGATTAAAACTCCTTAAAAAATGAAACCTTCCAAAGCGGAAGGTCATTAAAATTATTTACTTATTAAAGTCGTTAAGACTATTTTCTGCGTTTTTAATAAGGTTTAAAAGCGAAGAGGCAAACAGGGGATAGTTTTTTGAAAGAGTTTCTGCCGAAAGATTCTGAGGCATAACTGTTTTTTTATCTCCGCTGCGAAAAAGATTTGCCTTGCTCATAAGCATTGCACAATTTACAAGGTCATTATAAACAGAACTTGGAATGTTAAATAGCGCAGGGCTGTTTTCCTTGTTCATTGAATATAAAATTCTGAAAACCGAATAAACGCTTAAAAAAAGATAATCTGAAGAAAGCTTTAAGATTTCGGGGTTGTTTGATTTTGCGATTATGTCGAAAACAATATTAAGTGAATTTGCAATAAGCTTTTTGTTTAGGGTGCAAAGCACCGAACCTGACATAACATTATCGCGGTTGTTTTCATCGGGGGAGGGAATTTGGTCGGCTGCAAGCATTTGACCTGAAGGCTCGGGAGACCTGCCAAGCAGATAATCGCATGAAACGCCATAATAATCTGCACATTTCACAAGAAAATTAAGACCGCATTCACGAATACCTTTTTCATAGTGTGACAAAAGTGCCTGCGAAACACCAAGGTCCAAAGCGGCTTGTTTTTGGGTTATTTTGCGCTGCTTGCGAAGTGATGTAATTAATCTGGGGAAGCTGTTATTCATCACATTTTATCCTCCTTTCCGTAAAATCAAACTTATACATATAGTATTATATATTATAAAATAAAATTTGTAAAGAAAAAACGAATAAAAAGTCGAAAACGCGCGAAAAAGCGGCTATTTGTGGCAAAGAGAACCCAAAAACGCCTTGACATTTTTCATCTTAAATGATATAATTCGAAGGTACGCGGGTATGGCGGAATTGGCAGACGCACTAGACTTAGGATCTAGCGGGAAACCATGCAGGTTCGACCCCTGTTACCCGCACCAAAAATATCCGTTCAGTAGAACGGATATTTTTTTATCTGAACAGATAGGTAAAGATAATAAACAGATTTATTGATAATTGGCAGTTTGTTGTCTAAAAAAATTTAACAGATTTTCTCTATATTATTTATTAGTTTCTCTCTCCCTCGGCATAAACCGTTTATGCACCATTTAAAAACGATGTTTACCTTTTTAGGAGGAGTAAAATGAAGAAGATACTTATGCTTGGCGATAATATTCTTCAAATGACTGCTATTAAAAGAGCGGTTGAATTAGGGTATTATGTAATCTGCATTGATATGTCACAAGATAATCCGGGAAGAAAATTTGCCCATAAATTTTATAATGTAAGCACAACAGATGTGGATGCTGTGCTAAAAATTGCAAAAGAGAATAATGTTGATGGTATTTTGTCTTACGCTTCAGATGTTTCGGCACCGACAGCGGCTTATGTTTGCGAAAGGTTAGGACTTCCTACAAACCCGTATAATTCTGTTTGCACCCTCACATACAAAAACCTGTTTAGAAATTTCTTAAAAGAAAATGGGTTTTTTACTCCAAAGGGTGAATCATTTACTGATAAAAATAAGGCGCATAAGTATTTTTTATGTGCCGAGCTCCCCGTTATGATAAAGCCTACAGATTCTTCGGGCAGTAAGGGTGTTACAAGGGTTGAAAAAACAGAGGATTTTGATAGGGCATTTGATGATGCTATGAAATATTCAAAATCCAAAACAGTTATAATCGAGAAATTTATACAAAAGGTTGGCTATCAAATTGATGGCGATGGATTTATAAAAAACGGCAAAATTGAGTGCTTTATGGTTAT
>JAFSGZ010000084.1 GCA_017440545.1 Oscillospiraceae bacterium | reverse complement strand
GCTTGAGCCTTTTTTCTATTTGTTATCGGGAACAAATGAATTACAGTCAACGCACTGTGTCTGTGTAGGATTTTGCTCGTGTGTGCCGATGTCTACACTTGAAAGTGTGCAGTAGGCTTCATCCTTGCAATTAAACTTACATTTATCAACGGTGCAATGAATGGATTTGTTGGGTGAACAGTTCATATTTTTTCCTCCGATAAGCTTTTTTCGCCCCTATTTAATAGGTGCTACTTTTATATTTGTCTAAACTTTAAATTTTATGCATTTTTATTTGTGTATTTTAATTTTTTGTGATACAATAAAGTAAACTATATATAAAGGACTGAAAAATATGGATATATACTCCGAAACTTTAGTTAAAAGAAAGCTTACAAAAAAGGTTAAGCAAAGCGTGCTTTTGATTTTTATCACCCTTATTTTATCATCAATTTTATTTATTTTAGTTATTCCTGCATTAGCTCTTTTAAGCGGTCTTGCCTATGTTTCAACAGTTTCGCTTATTGTTTTTGCAATTATGGTGTTTTTTATTTTTAAAAAAATAAAATCATATCAGCTTGAATTTGAATACATAATCACAAACAGCACACTCGATTTTGATAAAATTATTGCTCAAAAAAAGCGCGAGCGAATGATTTCGCTTGAAATCAACACCATCGAGGATATTGGTCTTTACAACCCCGCCGCCTTTAGAAACAGACAGTTTGACTATCGCGTCGAGGCTGAAAAAAACGTTGAGGCTGACTTTAACTTCTTTATAGTGGTGTATCATCCCACCTATAAAAAGACTCTTATTACCTTTACCCCCGACGAAAATATGCTTGAAGCTCTAAAAGCTTCGCTTCCAAGACAGCTTCATAAAAATATTTCAAGTAAATAAGAATCTTAGTAAGCAACAGGAGCAAGATTACAATGTATACAATATATGTAAAATTTGAATGTTTAGAGAAAAAACGCGAAGCTTTTATAAAAAAAGTAAAAGACACGGGCATTTTAGATTCTATTCGTAAAGAAAATGGGTGCATTAAATACGACTATTATTTATCTGAAAAGAATGAAAATGAGCTTCTGTTGATTGAAAAGTGGGAGTCAAAGGAGCATCAGCAGATTCATTTAGCTCAGCCGCATATGGAAAAGCTTAAGGAATTTAAGGGCGATTATATTGCCAATACTGTTTTAGGTGAAATAGAGCTTATTTAGCTTAATCATATTTAAGATTACAATATTTGTACTTCATATTCACATAACTTTCTTAACATTATCCCTATATCCGCCTTTATCTTTCCGTATATCGCCTGTCTACGATATTTTGGTGCATATACTATATGATATTTGCAATTCAATTTTGCATGCGATAACCTTTCTGTGTCAAGTTCCACAACTTGATTCCTTCTTTATCATTTTTGTTGTGGTTGGCAATCCCACTTATATTTTAGACAAATGAGGTTATTTTCTGCCCATAGCTAATGCTTTTTTGAAACAACTAGCATCGCTGGTGATTTATTTATACAAAAAGACAAAAAAGAGATATCCAAAAAGGATATCTCTTTTTTGCGTTTGATGTAAAACAATTAGAGAATAATAGATTTTTGTTTAATGTATACCTATCTATGTATATAACCATCTCCTTGTTTTACAACAGTTTAACACATAAGTATTCATTTGTCAACATATGTATTCATATTAACGCCGAGTATCGCATACAATATATTAGAGGTGAAAATATGTTTATTGCCACATTAGACGCCGTAAAGGTGGGTAATACAATTGCTTTTTTCAGAAAGCAAAAAGGCATCTCCCAAGAGGTTTTAAGCGGCTTGGCCGACATTGGACGTAGTCATTTAAGCGCCATCGAGCGTGGCGAAAGAAAGCCGACTTTGGAAACGCTCTACCGCATTTGCACAGCACTCGACATCAAAATGAGCACACTAATTTTAAAATTAGAGGAAACCCTATGAAAAGAAAAACACACCCTCTCGGGTGTGTTTTTTGTATTAATAGATTTATTTTTTTAGTTTAGCCATTACAAATACATTTTCATATTTATAATTATTAAAATGATGGTCTATTAACTCACCTTCTTTTATAAAGCCAGCCTTTTCATAACAACGAATAGC
>JAFSGZ010000010.1 GCA_017440545.1 Oscillospiraceae bacterium | reverse complement strand
CTCGAAAATTCGGCTATCGGGCTTGGTTATGCCTATTGTGCCCGAAAAAACGAGCCCGTCAAACTTTGAAAAGAGCTCTTTAAGCTTAGGTACGTTTTTATATCCGTTTGCAAAGCCGCGGCTTATATCCGAAATTACATAAAGCCTTTTACCCTCTTTTTTAAGAGTCTCTATAATCTCTAACATACCATCTACAAACGGAAGATTATAATACCAATTAACATACACCCTTTGAGCGCTTTCCCAAAGGCGCTGTGGCAAGCGGCTTTTTATTCCCTCTAAAACCTCGCTGTCCTCTATATCTCCTTTATCAAGCCTATCCCAATACAGACGGTCGAACACAACAGCCTTAACCATATCTATATCATCTTTATCTTTTATATACTGTGAGGTCATAAACTCTGCATCAAAATGCACTATAACCTGTCCAAAATCGAAAATAAAATTTTTCAAAACAGCTCTTCCTTTATATGTTTTTAATAAATTATAGCTCTGCATATATTTTTTGTCAATTAAGCGTTACTTTTGCCGCTTTATCTTGAAAAAGGCGTGTCTATATGATAAAATAACGGTATATATGCTTAAATATTTAAGAGGGCGGGCTTTTTATGCATAATTTTTTTACACAACAAGAAAATCGTCGCGAAAATGTCTTTATAATTGAGGGCGGCGATGTTAATCACATTAAAAACGTCCTTCGTATGAAGGAGGGCGAAAAGCTGCTTGTTAGCTGTGATGGGCAAAGTCACCTTTGTGCCATTAAAGCTATTTTTGAAAGCAGCGTTGAGTGTGAAATTTTAGAGGAAAATTATATAGACAGCTCGCTTAATATAAAGCTTTATCTTTTTCAGGGACTTCCCAAAAGCGATAAAATGGAATTTATCATTCAAAAGGCAGTTGAGCTTGGAGCAGAGGGGATTTACGGCGTTGAAATGGAAAACTGCGTTGTAAAGCTCGACTCTAAAAAGAAGGCTTCAAAGCTCACTCGCTGGCAGGAAATTGCAAAAAGCGCCGCAAAGCAGTGTAAGCGTAGCTTTATCCCCGAGGTTTACCCTATTTTATCATACGACGAGGCTATAAAAGAGGCGTCAAAATTAGATGTGTTTTTAGTTCCCTTTGAAAGCAAAAACGGAATGAAGGATACTAAAGAGGCGCTTTTAAAAATTAAAAAGGGCAGCTCTGTCGGCATTTTAATTGGTGCTGAGGGTGGCTTTAGCGAGAGCGAAATTAAAAAGGCTGAAGCTGCGGGTGCAAACATCATTTCACTTGGCAAGAGGATACTTAGATGTGAAACTGCCGCTGTCGCATCGCTTTGTATGTGTATGCTTTATGCAGAAACGGAGCTTTGCGATGATTAATTTAAAAAATGAATACATAGAGCGTATGCGCTCTCTCTTAAAAGAGGATTATCCCCTTTATGAAAAGGCTCTTTCAGAGCCTTCGGTTAAGGGCTTTAGGGTTAACACCGAAAAAATGTCTTTAGAGAATTTTTTAAAACTAAACCCTTTCGGAAACGAAAAAATTCCTTATGTTCAAAACGGGTTTTATCTAAATTACGAAAAGGCAGGAAACCACCCCTATCACCACGCAGGGCTTATATACATTCAAGAGCCAAGCGCTATGGCCCCCTCGGAATGTGTTGATATTTTACCCGACTTTAAAATTCTTGATATGTGCGCCGCCCCAGGTGGCAAATCAACACAGCTTAAATCAAAATTAGGCGAAAACGGAGTGCTTGTCAGTAATGAAATCATTCCCTCACGACTTAAAATTTTGACAGGTAATATCGAGCGCTTGGGGCTTAAAAACTGTGTTACCACCTGCTTTGACACAAAAAGACTTACCTCTCTTTTTCCAAAAACCTTTGATTTAATAATGGTTGACGCGCCCTGCTCGGGCGAGGGAATGCTCAGAAAAGAAGAAGCGGCAAGTGCAGAGTGGTCTGAAAATAATGTTGCGCTTTGCAGTGAAAGACAGCTTGAAATTTTAGAAAATGCCGTTTTATGTCTTAAAGACGGCGGCAGCATAATTTACTCAACCTGTACCTTTTCTTTAGAAGAAAACGAAATGGTGGTTGACGAGTTTTTAAATAGGCACAGTGAATTTGAGCTTTCAGAGGTTAATGCGGCTGTAAAAGAAAAAACTTCCGACGGAATTTTATTTGATGGAGCAAAATCAAAAAACTTAAATCTATGTCGCCGATTTTATCCACACAAAGCACGCGGCGAGGGGCAATTTATGGCAGTTTTAAAAAATACGCTCACCCAAAAAGAGCAAAAACAGATAGGCTTTAAAAGCGAAAAGGTGCCGCAAATTGTTTATGACTTTTTAGACGAGGTTTTAGAAAGTTATCCTAAAGAAAATGTTTTAATGTATGGCACTACCCCCGTTATATTTAACAAAAGCTTTAATGTGCCTCCAAAAAGCGCATTTTGCTGTGGTGTTACAATAGGCGAAATTAAGAAAAATTACATTCTGCCGCATCATCAGTTTTTTATGAGCTTTGGATGTAGCTTTAAAAATAAAATTAAACTTGATTTAAACGATGAGAGGGTTTTAAAATACCTTTCGGGCGAGGAAATAAAGTGCGACAATAACAGCGGATGGGCAGCCGTTTTGGTTGACGGCGCCACACTCGGCGGCGTTAAAATTTCAAACGGCACCGCCAAAAATCACTACCCCAAAGGACTTAGACTAAAAAAATAAAGGAAGAAAAAAATGCAGGACCTTATAAAGCGAGTTTTTTATTATTTTGACGAAATTTGCAAAATTCCGCACGGCTCGGGAAACTGCAAAGAAATTGCCGATTTCTGTGTTGATTTTGCAGAAAAGCACAAGCTTTTTTGTCTGCGCGATAAATTCGACAATGTTATAATTTATAAAAACGGCACAGATTCTCTTAAAAATGCGCCAAGCGTTATACTTCAGGGACATCTTGATATGGTTTGTCAAAAAGAGCCCGATTTAGAGTTCGATTTTTTAAAGGACTCTATTAAAACCTACATTGACGGTGACTTTTTAAAGGCTCGCGGTACAACTCTCGGTGCGGACAACGGGATTGCTGTCGCTATGATACTCTCGATTTTGGAAAGCGACGCTGTTTCTCACCCGCCCATTGAGGCTGTTTTTACAACCGACGAGGAAACAGGAATGATAGGCGCAAGCGCACTTGACACAAGCGTTTTAAAGGCAAGTCGCATGATAAATTTAGACTCCGAGGATTTAGACACCGTTACCGTTTCATGTGCCGGCGGAAGCGACCTTTTAGCCTGCTTTGAAAACAAAACCTGCGAGTTTAGCGGCACAAAAATTAAAATAACCCTCGGCGGTCTTTTAGGCGGTCACTCGGGAGTTACCATTCACGAGGGCAGAGCTAACGCAAACATTTTAATGGGCAGGCTTCTTTTATCGGCAAAGGATTATTTAGAAATTATCTCACTTGACGGCGGCGATAAAGGAAATGCCATACCTAAAATGTGTACTGCCGAAATTGCCACTTTTAATAAAGACAAGCTTTTAGAGATAGTAGACGGCTTTAAAAGTGAAATATTAAATGAGATTTCCTCATTTGAAAAGGATTTCTTCATAGACACAGAGGTTTTAGAGGAAGGCAAATTTGAGGTTTTACAAAAAGAAACAAGAGAAAATCTTATCTTTGCTTTATCTTTAACTCCCAACGGCGTTATTTCAATGAGCCATCAAATACAAAATCTTGTAGAAACATCGCTTAATTTGGGAATACTTAAATTTGAAGGTAGCCGCATTGTTTTGGGCTACTCACTCAGAAGCTCTAAAAAAACTGCTCTGAAGTTTTTAGAAAAAAGGCTTTTTGCTTTCTATAATAAGCTTAATGCAAGCTGTGAAATTTCGGGCATATATCCGCCTTGGGAATATAATCAAAATTCTGTTATGCTTTCGCTTTACAAAAAGGCTTTTAAAGCACACTTTAATAAAGAACCCAAGGTTGAAGCCATTCACGCAGGGCTTGAATGTGGCGTATTTGCCGACAAAATCAAAAATTTTGATGCAATTTCAATAGGTCCTCAAATGTATGATGTTCACACAACAGATGAAAGGCTTTCTGTCTCTTCGGTTGAAGGTGTGTACACTATACTTTTAAAAATACTTGCTAATTGCGAATAGTGTACTGTTGCAATAATCTTAAAATTATGTTAAAATAGTTTGTATTTTGTTTGAATTTCTTTAAAGATTGGAGATATTTATGGAAAACAAGTCAGAATTTAAGCCGTATATTCCGGCAGAAAAGGTTACCCCCGAGCTTACAGTTACCTCAATTATAATGGGTGTTATCCTTGCCGTTGTTTTCGGCGCCGCAAACGCATACCTCGGACTTAGAGTTGGTATGACAGTTTCGGCATCTATCCCCGCCGCAGTTATTGCAATGGGCGTAATCAGAATTTTAATGCGCAAAAACTCTATTTTAGAGAGCAACATTGTGCAAACAGCAGGCTCGGCAGGTGAGTCGCTTGCCGCAGGTGCAATTTTCACACTTCCCGCACTTTTCTTATGGGCAGCTGAAGGCAGAGCGGACAAGCCTAACATTATTGAAATCACCTTAATTGCCTTAATAGGCGGTCTTTTAGGTATATTCTTTATGGTACCTTTAAGAAATGCTCTTATCGTTAAAGAGCACGGAACACTTCCCTACCCCGAGGGAACTGCCTGTGCAGAGGTGCTTCTTGCAGGCGAAGAGGGCGGCGCAAATGCATCAACAGTTTTTGCAGGCATGGGCTTTGCCGCATTATTTAAGTTTATAATCGACGGCTTAAAGCTTGTAGCAGGCGAAATTTCCTTTAAGGTTAAAGGATTTGCCGGTGAAATCGGCACACAGATTTATCCCGCTGTTATGAGCGTTGGCTACATTTGCGGTGCTAAAATTTCATCAATTATGTTCTCGGGTGGCGTTTTAAGCTGGCTTGTTCTTATTCCTCTTATTGTGCTTTTCGGCGAAAACAGCGTGCTTTATCCCAGCACAGATGCTACTATCGGTCAGATTTTTGCCGCAGATGGCGCTTCAGGAATTTGGAGCTCATATATAAGATATATTGGTGCCGGCGCACTTGCCGCTGGCGGTATCATAAGCCTTATTAAGTCGCTTCCCTTAATTGTTAAAACATTTTCGGGTGCTGTTAAGGGAATGAGCAAAGATGCTTTAGCTGAGGGACAAACCCGCACAAGCCGCGACCTTAATATGAAATTCGTTCTTTTAGCTATTTTAGTGCTTACACTTTTAGTTTGGCTTGTCCCTGCAATTCCTGTTAGTCTTATCGGCGCAGTTATTGTTGTTATATTCGGTTTCTTCTTTGCAACCGTTTCTTCACGTATGGTAGGACTTGTTGGAAGCAGCAACAACCCCGTTTCAGGTATGGCTATTGCAACACTTTTAATTGCAACACTTATCTTAAAATTCACAGGCAGCGAAGGCATCAAAGGAATGTGCAGTGCCATTGCAATCGGTTCTATTATCTGCATTGTTGCCGCAATTTCGGGCGACACCTCGCAAGACCTTAAAACAGGTTACATTCTTGGCGCATCACCCAAAAAACAACAAATTGCCGAAATTATCGGTGTTGTTGCATCAGCACTTGCCATTGGCGGTACACTTTACCTCTTAGACAGCGCTTGGGGCTTTGGTTCAAGCGAGCTTGCAGCACCTCAGGCAACCTTAATGAAGCTTATCATTGAGGGTGTTATGGATGGTAATTTACCTTGGGCACTTGTGTTTGTAGGTGTATTTATTGCAATAGTAGTTGAGCTTGTTGGTATTCCTGTGCTTCCATTTGCTATCGGTGTGTATCTGCCTGTTCACCTTAATGCCTGCATTATGGTTGGCGGTATTGTAAGACTCTTCTTTGACAAGATGAAGAAAAAGCAGTCACTTAAGGAAGCTATCATTAACGATGGTATTCTCTTTACCTCGGGTATGATTGCAGGTGAAGGACTTGTAGGAATACTTCTTGCACTTCTTGCTATATTCGGCGTTGACAAGGTTATTGACCTTTCTTCCTATATTCCTGCACCCATAGCTAATCTCGGCGGACTTTTACTCTTTGCAGTTATAATTTTAGTACTCCTTAAATTCACAATATGGAAGAAACGCAAAAATGAAGAATAAAAAGAAAAGTGAAAATTATCTTTTAAAGGTGCCGAATAAAAACCCGTCATTTCCCTTCAGCCAGGACGAAAACGGCATAGTAACCTTAGAGGTTGAAAACAAGGGAGCTATGAACAGAGTTTTTCAAAAACTCTTTAAAAAGCCTAAGATAAGCTACATTCATTTAGACGAGATGGGAAGCTTTATATGGCTTTTAATAGATGGAGAAAAGGATATAATCAAAATAGGAGAAGAGGTAAAAGAGCATTTTAAAGAAAAGGCTGAGCCTCTTTATGAGCGTCTTTCTAAATACATTAAAATTTTAGAAAGCTATTCATTTATAACCTTTAAATAATAAAAAGTCCCTCAAGCAGTGCTTGAGGGACTTTTTATTTTATAAACTTATTTATTTGAGTTTATTTTAGCGTATGCCTGAGCGATGTTTAAGATATGGTCGCCGAGTCGTTCAAAGTCGGTTAAAAGCTCTGAATAAAGCACGCAGGCTTCCTCGCTGCATTTTCCTTGGCGCATACGCTCTAAGTGGGTGTCGCGATATTCTTTTGTCATATCGTCAATTTTCTGCTCCATCGCGGCAATGTCGGAAAGCCACTCGGTTAGGTCGCCACCTATGTTTTGCACCTTATTAATTGCCTTATTTACAATGCTTTGCATCTCTTTGATTTCTCTTTGAGCCTTATCAGAAAAATCAATTTTTCTATCCTTTATTGTCTTAATATAACCGCCGATGTTTAAGGCGTGGTCGCCTATACGCTCAGCATTACCGGTAATTAAGAAGTACTGCTCAATGTCATCAACATTTTCGCCATTATGGTGATTTACAAGTATTTTTGAAATATACTGTGAAATTTCTTTATTAAGACCGTCTAATGTTTCCTCATTTTGAGTAACCTCTTCCAATGCCGAAGGGTTACCGTCTAATATAAGCTGAAAGCTTTTATTTGTATTTGCGCCTGCAAGGGTTACCATTTTATGAATTTCGCTTGCAAGTAAGTCAAGCTGTACTGCCGCAGAACCGAGAGAAATTCTGCCTCTTCTATATTCCTCATTAAGTGCTGTGAGGCTGTTTTTATTTTGCTCTTCTTTTTCGGGAAGAATTTTTTCTGCCGCTTTGGCTAAAAGTGTGCCAAAGGGAATGAGAAGCACGGTTGTTGCAATATTAAATATGGTGTGCATATTTGCAATTTGCCTTGAGGGGTCAGAAGGTGTTATTGATGCCACTAAATTTTCTATCGGAAGGGTCAGGCAAAGGATTGTAAATATAACCGTACCGATTATGTTAAACATTAAGTGAATAGCTGTTGTGCGCTTTGCACTTCTGTTTGTTCCGATTGAAGCTAAAACTGCGGTTATACAGGTTCCTATATTCTGTCCGAAAAGCACATAAACTGCGCTTGAAAATGGAATTAATCCGCTTACGGCAAGGGTTTGAAGAATACCAACCGACGCCGAGGAGGACTGGATAATTGCTGTAAACACAGCACCTGCCAAAATGCCAAAAAGCGGATTTGAAAAGGTTGTCATTATCGAGATAAAGGCTTCGGATTCTCTTAAAGGATTCATAGCGCCGCCCATCATATCCATACCAATAAACAGAACGCCGAATCCTGCCAAAATTTTACCCCAGTGCTTTAGCTGTGGCTTTTTTAAGAAAACTATCATCACAACGCCTAAAAAAGCAATTAGCGGAGCAAGCAATCCAATATCAAGGGCAATTAGCTGTCCTGTAATGGTTGTACCGATATTGGCACCCATTATAATCCAAACTGCCTGCTTTAAGGTCATCATTCCGGAATTAACAAATCCGACAGTCATTACAGTTGTAGCCGATGATGACTGAATTGCGGCTGTAATTCCCGCGCCAACCAAGACACCTAAAAAGCGATTTGCCGTTAATTTTTCAAGAATATTCTTCATGCGGTTACCCGCTGCTTCTTCGAGGCCGTCACTCATCATCTGCATTCCATATAAAAACAGTGAAAGACCGCCGAGTAGACCTAATAAGTCTGCTATTTTCATTCATTTTCTCCCAAATTATGTTAGATTAAGGGGTATCCCCTCAAAAATTATAATATATCATGTTGCACAAAAAGTCAATGAATAATATGTGAATTGTGCCTTTTTGTTATTTTGTCATTTTTTGCGATTTTGTGTTGACACTCTTTTATCTAAATGTTATAATTTTTATATACTATGTATATAAACTATGCAAAAAATATATTTAATTTTTTTGTGCAACACTATTGGCAGCAGGCTTTTTTAATTAAGTTCTGTTGTTTTGTTTTATGGAGTAGATACTATGAAGCTTCTTGAAGAAAAAATTTTAAAGGATGGCACAGTGCTCCCCGGCAACATTTTAAAAGTGGGAAGCTTTTTAAACCATCAAATTGACACATCTCTGCTTGTCGAAATGGCAAAAGAGGTTAAAGAGCTTTATAAAGACGAAAAAATAACAAAAATTTTAACCGTTGAAGCTTCGGGAATTGCTATTGCCGCTGTTTTCGGTGTTGTTATGAACCTTCCCATTGTTTTTGCAAAAAAGCACTCAACATCAAATATTTCGGGCGAGGTTTACTCTTCCCCCGTTCATTCATATACACACAACAAGGATTATAATATGGTTGTGGAAAAAAGCTATTTAAATAAGAGTGACCGTCTGCTTTTAGTTGACGACTTTTTAGCCGTTGGCGGTGCACTCACAGGGCTTATTGACATTGTAAAGCAGTCGGGTGCTTCTCTTGTCGGCTGTGCAATCGCCATTGAAAAAGGTTTTCAAGGCGGTGGGGACAAGCTCAGAAGCGAGGGTATCAGGGTTGAAAGCCTTGCCATCATTGAAAGCATGAGCGATAATTCGCTTGTCTTTCGCAAATAAGCGTGTATGTAATAACATTTACATAAATTTAAGGAGGTCAAAAAAAATGAAAAAGATTTTTGCACTCGTTCTCTCACTTGCAATTGCACTTTCTATGTGCGTTGCTCTCACAGGCTGTGGTGAAGAAAAGAAAGAGCTTCTTGGTATGAGCAAATCACCCCTCGATGCTCCCGCAATCACAGTTGACTACGAAATCCCCAAGGATTTCAAGATTGGTTTCATCTGCTTACACGATGAAAACTCAACCTATGACTTAAACTTCCTCAATGCAGTTGATGCTATTCAGGAAGCAGCAGGCTTAACCGACGAGCAGGTTATCGTTAAGGTTAACGTAGGTGAAGATGATGCTTGCTACAACATGGCAAAAGACCTTGCTACACAAGGCTGCGACATCATCTTTGCTAACTCCTTCGGCCACGAGTCATTTATGATTAAGGCAGCCAAAGAATTCCCTGATGTACAGTTCTGCCACGCTACCGGTACAAAGGCTCACACCGAAAATCTTCCTAACTATCACAATGCTTTCGCTTCTATCTATGAAGGCAGATACCTCGCAGGCGTTGCTGCAGGTCTTAAGCTCAACGAAATGATTGAAGCTGGCGACATCAAGGCTGAAGAAGCTAAGATGGGTTATGTTGGCGCTTACACCTATGCAGAGGTTATCTCAGGTTACACATCCTTCTACCTCGGCGCAAAATCAGTTTGCCCCAGCGTAACTATGGATGTTCAGTTCACAGGTTCTTGGTATGACCCCACCGAAGAAAAGAATGCTGCTGAAGCTCTTATTGATAAAGACTGCGTTCTTATCAGCCAGCACGCTGACTCAATGGGCGCTCCCGGTGCTTGTGAGGCTGCAGGTATTCCCAACGTTTCCTACAACGGAAGCACATACGAATCCTGCCCCGAAACCTTTATCGTTTCTTCCAGAATCAACTGGGCTCCCTACTACAACTACATCATTAAGCAGGTTGTAAAGGGCGAGGCTATTGCTGCTGACTGGTGCGGCGGTATCGAAGAGGGTTCTGTTGTTCTTACAGGAATCAACCTCGACGTTGCAGCAGAGGGTACTGTTGATAAGATTACTGATACAGTTAAAGGTCTTAAAGACGGAAGCATCAAAGTTTTCGACACCAAGAATTTCACTGTTGAAGGCAAAGAGCTTACAACATATTTAGCTGACGTTGATGATATGGGCGACTACAAGCCTGACACCGAAGTTGTTGAAGGTGGCGCATTCAACGAGTCAGTTAAGCGTTCAGCTCCTTACTTTGACCTCAAGATTGACGGTATTACAAGACTCAACGAGAAGTTCTAATTTAAAAAGGTTTAATTTTGGGCGGGGCACTAAACTGCTCCGCCCTAAACTCTTTTAAATCTTAGAAAAGCGTATTTAGAAAATATGTTTTTTTAAGGTTTAAAAATAGGAGGAAGGGAAATTGGCAAAAACAGCAATAGAGCTTAAAAATATTACCAAAACCTTTGGTAGTGTTGTTGCAAACCGCGATGTATGTCTTTCGGTTGACCACGGAGAAATTCTCTCCATTCTCGGCGAAAACGGAAGCGGAAAAACCACCCTTATGAATATGATTTCGGGAATTTATTTCCCCGATAGCGGTCAAATCTTTATTGACGGCAAAGAAACAGTCATCCGCTCACCTAAGGATGCTTTTGACCACAAAATCGGAATGATTCATCAGCACTTTAAGCTTGTTGATGTATTTTCGGCTACCGAAAATATCATTCTCGGTCTTAAGGGCAAAGGGAAATTTAATATTAAAGAGGCAACACGCAAGGTTGAGGAAATTAGTCATAAATATGGCTTTGACATTGACCCTAATAAGAAAATTCACGAAATGTCTGTTTCCGAAAAGCAAACTGTTGAGATTATAAAGGTGCTTTACAGAGGTGCAGACATTCTCATTCTTGACGAGCCCACTGCCGTTTTAACCCCGCAGGAAACACAAAAGCTTTTTGCTGTTTTGAGAAGAATGCGCGATGACGGCAAGTCAATTATGATTATCACTCATAAACTACATGAGGTTCTCTCCCTCTCGGACAGAGTTGCTGTTTTGAGAAAGGGCGAATACATAGGAACAGTTAAAACAAGCGAAACAAATGAAACCGAGCTTACCGAAATGATGGTGGGCAAGAAAATCTCGCTCAATATTCACAGAAGCGAGCCCAAAAACTGCGAGGACAGACTTTGCATTGAGGGTATCAACTGCTTAAGCCGTGAGGGTGTAAAGCTTCTTGACAATGTTTCGTTTACAGCAAAAAGTGGCGAAATTCTCGGTATTGCAGGAATTGCAGGCTCTGGTCAAAGAGAGCTTTTAGAGGCTATCGCAGGACTTCAGCACATTGATAGCGGAAAAATTATATATAATAACCCCAAAACCAAAACTCAGGATAATCTGAGGGACAAAACTCCCCTTCAGATAAGAGAGCTTGGCGTCAGACTTTCATTTGTTCCTGAGGACAGACTCGGAATGGGTCTTGTTGGAAATATGGGTATCACAGACAATATGATGCTTAGAAGCTATCGAAAGGGTAAAACTGTTTTCTTAAACAGAAAACCCCCTCACGACCTTGCCGAGAGAATTATCTCTGAGCTTGAGGTTGTTACCCCCAACAGCGAAACCCCCGTAAGAAGACTTTCGGGCGGTAATGTTCAAAAGGTTTTAGTCGGAAGAGAAATTTCCTCTTCGCCGACAGTTCTTATGGCGGCTTATCCCGTTCGCGGACTTGACATCAACTCATCATATGCGATATACAACCTTTTAAATGACCAAAAGGAAAGAGGAGTTGCAGTTATCTTTGTTGGCGAGGACCTCGACGTTCTTTTAGAGCTTTGCGACCGTATTTTAGTTATCGGCTCGGGCAGAGTTACCGGAATTGTTGATGCAAGAAGTGCCACCAAAGAAGAAATCGGACTTCTTATGACAAAAGGGAAAGGAGATGAGGAATAATGAAATTATCTAAAAATCATTCCTTCCATATTGTTAAAAGAGAGCCTCCTGTTTGGTATATAGGTCTTGCCATCAGAGCTGCTGCTGTTATTTTAGCTCTTATAGTTTCGGGTGTTATCATAACACTTTTAACCGACAAAAACCCTATCGCCATTTACGCTTCTATGATTGACGGCGCATTTGGAATGGATATAAGAATTTGGAGCTTATTTCAGGACGTTGCAATACTTCTTTGCATCTCCCTTGCCGTTACTCCTGCTTTTAAAATGAAGTTCTGGAACTGCGGTGCAGAGGGTCAGGTTTTAATTGGCGGACTTGCAACGGTTGCCGTTATGATGTTTTTAGGTGACAAGCTGCCGCTTCCCATTCTTTTAATTATAATGATTGCGGCTTCAATTATTGCCTCGATTATATGGGCAGTTCTCCCTGCTATTTTCAAGGCTTATTGGAACACAAACGAAACCCTATTTACACTTATGATGAACTATGTTGCAATTCAGTTTGTTTCATATTTTCTCAAAAGCTTTGTTAAAACCGGTTCAGGCGTTTTATTCCCAATGCCCGAGTTTGGACTTCCTGTTTTATTCGGAAAGCAGTATCTTCTCAACATAATTATTGTTGCGGTTATGACTGTTTTGGTTTATATCTATCTTAAATACACAAAACATGGCTATGAAATATCTGTTGTTGGTGAAAGTGAAAACACCGCCAACTACATTGGAATTAATGTTAAAAAGGTTATTATAAGAACACTTGTTGTTTCGGGTGCTCTTTGCGGAATTGCAGGACTTTTACTCGTTGGCGGAACCAACCACACCATAAATGTTGAAACAGCAGGCGGCAGAGGCTTTACTGCTATTATGGTTTCGTGGCTTGCAAAATTTAATCCTATCTTTATGGTATTTACAAGCTTCCTTATTGTATTCCTTCAAAAAGGTGCAAGTCAGGTTTCAACCGATTTCCGTATTCCACAAGCTATCTCCGATATTGTAACAGGAATTATTCTCTTCTTTATTATCGGATGCGAATTTTTCTTAAACTACAAAATTGTTGTTACAAAAAGCGTAAAGGAGGAAAAATAAATGATTTCCTTTCTTGTTAGTGCTATAAGACTTGGTATGGTTTTCCTCTTTGGTTCAACAGGCGAGATTATTACCGAAAAATCGGGACATCTCAACCTCGGAACCCCCGGTGTTATGTGCGTTGGTGCTTCCTGCGGATGCTTTGCCGAGTATCTTTATCTTAAACAGGTCGGCCCCTATGCATCACCCTTTTTAGCCATCTTAGTTGCTATTGTTGCAACCTTTATCGGCGGATTTCTTATGGGACTTTTATTTAGCTTCCTCACCGTTACATTAAGAGCAAACCAAAACGTTACAGGTCTTGCTCTCACAACCCTCGGTATTGGTATTTCCGACTTTATGATTGCAAAAACAGGTACCTCATTTGGAAGAGCAAGCAAATATTTTACCGCCTCTCTCCCCTTTGCAGAGGACCTTGGCTGGTTTGGAAAGCTCTTTTTATCTCACGGTATTTTAATCTATCTTGCTATTGCAATCGCTTTAATTTCGTCCTTCATTCTTTCTAAAACAAGAATTGGACTTAACCTTCGTTCTGTTGGCGAAAACCCTGCAACTGCCGATGCGGCAGGAATAAACGTTTCGCTCTATCGTTATCTTGCAACCTGCATAGGCTGCGGAATTTCGGGACTTGGCGGACTTACATTTATTATGGACTATCTCAACGGAAACTGGGAATACTGCATTGATGCTTTCGGTTGGCTTTCTATTGCTCTTGTTATCTTTACAGTTTGGAAGCCTAACCTTGCAATTCTCGGCTCTATCGTTTTCGGCGCGCTTTATATTGCAAGCAGTTACATTACAGGTGTCAGCTTTGCTAACAAGGAGCTGTTTAAGATGCTCCCCTACGTTGTTACAATTATAGTTCTTATTATAACAAGTATGCGAAATAAAAAGGAAAATCAGCCCCCTGCACACTTGGGACTTTCCTATTTTAGAGAAGAGAGATAAAAACTTAAAAAAGTGCTTGCTTTTTTTTAAAGACTATGATATAATTCTTGTGTTTCTTATGCGTGAGCCAAAACTTACGCTGTAATTAGAAAAGTTTCTCAGGCGGGGTATGTTTAGTCGGCAGGCTGTTACTTGTCGCAAAAGAAGCAGACAGACCGCACAAAATTTTAAGAGGTGAAAATAATGAAAAAGGGCATTCATCCCGATTACAAAACCGTAACTGTAAAGTGCGCTTGCGGTGCAACCTTTGAAACAAAGTCAACTGCTGATGAAATCCGCGTTGAAATTTGCTCAAAATGCCACCCCTTCTTTACAGGTAGACAGAAGCTTGTTGATACAGGCGGACGTGTTGACAGATTCAAAAAGCGTTTCGGACTATAAGAATAACTGTTACTTTAAAAGACTGTCAGCGCTGACAGTCTTTTTTAGTCTATTTTGAGGAGGTGTCTGTGTGAGAGATTATAAAACTGTTTTAGAGCCCTGCAGTAGCGAATTTGTAGAGAAAAAATCGCGCTTTATTTCATATATTTCGTATGCTCAAACCGAAAAAGAGGCAACCGATTTTATAGCCTCAATTTTGGCACAGCACCGCGACTGCGCCCACTGTGTTTATGCCTACTCGCTTTTAGAGGGGCAGATAAAGCGTTATAGCGATGCAGGCGAGCCCTCTGGTACAGCGGGACTTCCCACTTTAGATGTAATAGTGCGAAAAGAGCTTTATAATGTCGCTATTGCTACGGTGAGATATTTTGGTGGTATACTGCTTGGAACAGGCGGACTTACACGTGCCTATTCAAAGGGTGCCTCTGATGTTGCTTCTGTTTCTAAAATAGTTACTCGCACCTATGGAAGCGTAATTGCACTCACACTTCCCTACACTCTTTACGGAAAAATAAATCCCTTTATTATTTCAAGCGGTGCCGTTACTCTAAACAGCGAATTTAGCGAGAATGTTGACATAAAGGTTTTTGTTCCCGAAAAAGATATAAAGCCATTTTGTGAAAGCTTAGTCGATTTAGCAAACGGTAAAATTGAAATTAAGGAATTAAACAAACAATTTTTCGATATGTAATAAAAAATACGGTTTTGTTTTTGACAAAACCGTATTTTTATGTTATTATATATAATTGGAATATTATCTATACTTTTTAAGGAGGCGGCGTTATGAATGTCAGAGAACAAACCGAGCTTATAGAAGAGAAAATGCTTGCATCTGATGCCTGCCTTTCAAAAAACAGCCGCGGAAGAGAGCGTTTTGAAAAACCTTGCGAATTTCGTACTATTTTTCAGCGAGACCGCGACAGAATTATTCACTGTAAGGCATTCAGACGTCTTAAACACAAAACTCAAGTCTTTTTAGCTCCCGAGGGCGACCATTACAGAACAAGACTCACACACACCTTAGAGGTGTCGCAAATTGCGCGAAGCATAGCTCGCGGTCTTAGATTAAACGAGGATTTGGTTGAGGCGGCGGCACTCGGTCACGATTTGGGGCACACCCCATTCGGCCACGCAGGTGAAAGAGAGCTTAACAAAATTGCACCTTGCGGTTTTAAGCATTATGAGCAAAGCGCGAGAACGGCACAGGTGATTGAAAAGAACGGCAAGGGCTTAAATTTAAGCTTTGAGGTTATTGATGCCATTCTTTGCCATACAAATAAAAAGGCTACAACCCTTGAAGGCAGAATAATTGAAATTGCCGACAAGATTGCCTACATAAATCACGATATTGACGATGCTATACACGGCGGAATTATAAAAAGCGAGGATTTACCCAAATTTTCAGTAGAGGTTTTGGGTGACACCACCTCAAAACGTATTTCAACTCTTATTTCGGCGCTTGTTTTAGACAAAACGCGTGACCTTAAAATGCCCGACGATGTTAAAAAGGCATATCACGACCTTCACGATTATATGTACGGTTATGTTTATGTTAACCCCATTGCAAAAAGCGAAGAGGGCAAGGCAATGGATATTATAAAATATCTTTACGACTATTTTATGTCGAACCCTGAAAAAATGCCCGCGCTTTATTTTGAAATTTCACAGCGTGAGGGAATTTCGCGCGGCGTTTGTGATTATATTGCCGGTATGAGCGACAATTTTGCAATAAACTTCTATAAAGAGCTGTCCATTCCAAAGGGCTGGGCTGTGCTTTAAATTTTAATTTAGGAGGGATAATATGGCTTTGTCCGAGGATTTTTTAAACGAGCTTAGGCTTCGCTGCGACATTGAAACTATTATCTCTCAATATGTAGTTTTAAAAAAACGTGGCAGAAGCATTACAGGTCTTTGCCCATTCCACAGCGAAAAAACCCCGTCGTTTCACGTATCTTCTGATAAACAGCTTTTTTACTGTTTCGGTTGCGGCACAGGCGGCGATGTAATAACCTTTATAATGAAAATTGAAAATCTAAGCTACATTGAAGCGGTTGAATTTTTAGCCGCAAAGGTTGGTTTAGAGGTTCCGCAAAACAATGTAGATGATAAAGTATCAAAGCTTAAAGGCAGAATACTTGAAATAAACCGCGAAACTGCCAAGTTTTTTTACAAGGCACTTAATGCACCGCAGGGTGCCGAGGCTCTCTCGTATCTTAAAAACAGAAAGCTTGATGACAAAACCATCACTCGCTTTGGTTTAGGCTTTGCCCCGAATAGTTGGGACAGCCTTGTAAAGCATTTAAAGAAAAAGGGCTTTTCTGAATACGAAATGGTGGCGGCACAGGTTGCTATTAAGAGCAGAAAAGACAATTTAATAGATTTTTTCAGAAACAGAGTTATGTTTCCTATTATAGACCTTAGGGGAAATGTTGTGGCATTTGGCGGCCGCAAGCTGTCGGAACAAGACAACGGCCCTAAATATTTAAACTCGCCCGAAACCCCCGTTTTCCAAAAAAACCGTGTGCTGTATGCTATGAATTTTGCAAAAACCTCACAATATAGCGACACACTTTCAAAAAACGGTCGCGACAGATATTTTATTCTGTGCGAGGGTTATATGGATGTTATAGCCTTGCATCAAGCAGGCTTTGACAATGCAGTGGCTCCGCTCGGCACTGCGCTTACCGAAAATCAGGTAAATATAATGAGCAAATATGTCCCCGGCGTTGTTATAGCCACCGACTCTGACGAGGCGGGTCAAAAAGCGGCAAAGCGCTCCTTTGAGCTTATTGACAAGGCAGGCTTGGGAACTAAGATTTTAAAACTTCGGGACGCTAAGGACCCTGACGAATACATAAAAAAGTTTGGTGCCGAGCGCTTTGGTATGCTTTTAAACGACAGCATAAGCGCAATAGAAAACGAACTCGAGGCCATAATGAAAAAATACGATACCGACACAGATTCGGGTAAGGTGCAGGCTCTTAAAGAAGCCTCAAAGGCACTTGCCGGCATTAATAATGCGATTGAGCGGGACGTGTATATTTCAAGGCTGTCTCAAAAGCTTTCGGTTTCTTCTCAGGCAATAGCCCAAAATGTTAATAATATCATTCGTCAGAGGCAAAATAGCATAAAAAGACAGGAGAGAGCAAACCTTTCGGTTAATGTTTCCCCAAAAGACACCGTAAATGTCCAAAAGCGCAAGCTTTTGTCGGCGGCTGTATGCGAGGAATGGATTTTAGGCTCACTTTTCTGTCACCCCGATTTTTATAAAATACTTAAAAACGAGCAGATAGACTCGTCCTCTTTTGTAACCGATTGGGGCAAAAAAATGTTTAGTATTATTGAAAATGTTGTCACCTCAAGCGACACCCTTGACCTAATGTCATTAAGTGGTGTCCTCTCGCCCGACGAAATGTCGAGAATGGCCGAGGTTATTACAAAGGACGGCAGCAGAATCAATACATCTGAGCAGTTTTCAGAGCTAATCGAGTCACTCAAAAAAGAAAAGAGGAAGCAAAGCATCTCGGGCGACAGCATTAAAATGCTTGACGACCAGTCTTTAAAAAATCTAATCGAAGAAATTTCAAAGGACAAAAAATAGAGGGAGAATTAAAAAAATATGGTTTCACAGGACAAATCAATGCTTGTAAATGACCTTATCGAAATCGGTAAACAGCGTGGCGAGCTCACTACAAAGCAAATTAACGACCTTTTGGAAGAATTTGACTTGGATATTGAGCAGGTAGACAAGCTTTACGAAAAAATCGAAGGCTCTAACATTAAAATTGTTGAGGACTTAGAGCTTGAAATTGACGCTGACATTGAATCTATTCCCATAGAAGAGCTTGAGGGCGGAGATGCAGAGGCATCTGATAATATGGGTGTCGACGACCCCGTTAAAGTTTACCTCAAGGAAATAGGCAGGGTACCCCTTTTATCAGCTGAGGAAGAGCTTAAGCTTTCAGAGCAGATGGCAGAGGGCGACAGCGCCGCCGCAAAAAGACTCAGCGAAGCAAACCTTCGACTTGTTGTAAGTATCGCCAAACGCTATGTTGGCCGCGGTATGCAGTTTTTAGACTTAATTCAGGAAGGTAACTTAGGTCTTATAAAAGCAGTTGAAAAGTTTGACTACACCAAAGGCTTTAAATTTTCAACCTATGCAACCTGGTGGATTAGACAGTCCATCACAAGAGCTATTGCTGACCAGGCAAGAACAATTCGTATTCCCGTTCATATGGTTGAAACCATAAACAAGGTTAAAAAGGTTTCAAGCCAACTTTTACACAAAAACGGTCACGAGCCCACCGCCGAGGAAATTGCAAAAGAAATAGATATGCCTCTTGAAAAGGTTAGTGAAATTTTAAGAGTTTCGCAGGAGCCGGTTTCGCTTGAAACTCCTATCGGCGAGGAGGAGGACAGCCATTTAGGTGACTTTATCCCTGACGATGACGCTCCCGCCCCCGCAGAAGCTGCTTCTTATGCTCTTTTAAAGGAGCAAATTTCAAAGGTGCTCTCAACCTTAACTCCGAGAGAAGAAAAGGTTTTAAGACTTCGCTTCGGACTTGAAAACGGCAGACAGAGAACCTTAGAGGAAGTTGGAAAAGAGTTTAACGTAACCCGTGAACGTATTCGTCAAATTGAGGCAAAGGCTTTAAGAAAGCTTCGCCACCCCGGAAGAAGCAAAAAGCTTCGCGACTTTTTAGATTAATAATAAAAAAAGAGCCCAGCGGCAAAGCCGCTGGGCTATTTTTACATTACCTGCTGATTATTAATATTTAATGCAAACTTTAAATTAAGACATTCTGCCGCCTTGCGACACATAATCATTCGACCGAGGAAAATTTCAAAATAATCCATAACCGAGCTGTATCTTGTATCAATTTTAAGTGAAAGCAAGATTTCCTTTTGCTCTGCATTTATAGTAAGCTCTGACGACTCAACCGAATAATTGACTCTGTCGTGTATATCAAAGGATGGTAAGTCGCTGTTTCTTACTCTTGAACGGCGAACATCGGTTTTATCGGCAAGAATAAGTGCCGCTGACACGGGATTTACAGGCACACCTGTTCCCTCATCGTGATTACCTATTGCCGTTACCACCGTTGCCAAATCCTCGGGTGGCATTCCCATATTGCTTAAAATTCTAAAAGCCATAAGCGCGCCGCTTTGCGAGTGGTCAACTCTGTTAACAAGATTACCTATATCGTGAAGATAGCCCGCAATTTTCGCAAGCTCGATTTGATTTTTGTCAAATTTAAGCTCCTCTAAAATATATGCCGCAGTATTAGAAACCTTATTAACGTGAGCAAAGCTATGCTCTGTAAAGCCCAAAGCAATAAGCGATTCATCTGCCTTTTTGATATATGTTTTTATAGTTTCATCATTTTTTACATCCTGATAGGTTAACATATTTTATTTCCTTTAGTGTTTTTTATTTATTATACCTTTTATATTCAGTAAAATCAATAAAAAAGCATAAAATCCCACGCTTAAAATGCGTGGGATTTTTTACTTATGAAAGTGCTTTAATAGCGTTTTCAATTTTTTTATTTGCAAGATTTAATTCATTTAAGAGAACTTCAGCCTCATCTTTAAGTTTTTTTATTTCATCATCTACGCTGCCGCTACACACTGTATCGGCTTTAGGCGCCTCTGTTTTATTATCAAAGGCATTTTGCAAAGATGTAAGAGCAGCGTTTTGACATGCCCCATCAAACTTAAAGTTGCTCGCCTTGAGAGATGATGTCTTGGCATTAGGAATAAGCATATAAGGTGCAGGGTTTACAGGGGTGTTATCAATACGTATTTCAACGTGACAATGCACGCCTGTGGAATTACCGGTGCTTCCCATTGTGCCTATTTGGGTAAGTCTTGTAACCCTATCGCCCTTTTTAACCTTTACGCTGTTATCAACCATATGGCAAAGAATAATTCTTATTCTGTCAAAGCCGTCGGGCTTAATTGAAACATATCTGCCCCAGCCGCCCGCATCAAATGCAACCACTGTAACAACGCCATCGCAGATAGAATAAAGTCTTTTATCCGATGCCGTTACATCAATTCCCTTGTGACCGTTTTTCCAATAGCTGCCTATTTGACCAAAGGCCGCTGTTATATTAAATGTGCCGTTTACCGGCAGGTTTGTAGTATATGCCATTCAGATTTCAGCCCCCTCGCTTCCGTCAGCACCTGCAATTTCAATGGTTTCTACATTCTTTTTCTGTGACAAAAGCATTTTAAACAAATCATATACATAATTACTTCCGCGAGATATTAAAATTCCCGACAACACATTACCAACATAGGGTACGCTTGCATTAACTCCCGCCGCAGAGGGAATATCAAGTGAATAGGCAAGCGCTACCGCTATACCAAGCACTATTGCCACTATATTCTGCCATTGGAATTTTTTGTCGATTATAAAGGTTTTAAGATAGGTGATAATAGCCTCGACTATTACCGCCATTATTAAAATTGCTGTAAGCTTCACTAAATTACTCCTTTCCTATCTCAGTATAAGTGCAAGCACAGCAGTTACCACCGTGCTCAGCACCGCCGTAATGAGAGAACCAATAACAAGGCGCTTATAGTGACTTAAGTCCTCAATGGGCTTATTTTCAAGCTGTAACAGCCTGTCTCCCATATTGTCCACCTTGCTATCAATACTCTCGGTTTTTACGGCAATAGTTTCAACGGCATTTATAAGCCGTCTTATATCCCGTACATCTGTTTTTATTTCGGTAAGCTGGTGAAAAATATTGGTGTCATTTGCTTCTAAAATAGCAAGGCGCTCGTAAACTTCCATTTTATGCTACTCGCCTTTAAAAAGTGGCTTTAAGATAGCACTGTTTTTAAGAACATTTATAGTTTCCCATATCTTAGAAATTTGTTCTTCAACGCTCTCTTGATTTTTTAAGGTTTCTATAAGGCGTTCATTTTCTGCCTTATCCTTTAAAAACTCTTTAAGTTCCTCGCCCTCTATTTTCACCTTTCCAACCGAGCTTACTAATTTATAATATTCACCCATTTTAAAATTCTCCCTTAAATTAAACTATCCACAACTCAATTTGTGTTCCTTCTTTAAAGGAAGCGCCGCTTGTGACGGGCTGAAGCCTTATTGCACAAACATTTTTATTGTCTGTTTGCCTTACACTCGAATAAGGAATACTTTGCTTTGTATAAAGTTGATTGTTAACTAAATTCTTACCCTTTAAGGTCTCAAGCACCCATCTGCCCCTAAGTTCGCCTTCAATACGGGTTTCAACATTTGAAGTTGAGTCTAACACTTCAATAGTTCCGCATTTTGCATATCTGCGGTTGCCAAGGCTGTTATAATCTCCGACTGCCTGTAAATATAAATTTATTAAAGGCGATGTGGCTTCGGGTATTGGGGTAGTCTTTAGATACATTACAAACTTTTTAAACGACAGCTCATTTCCGTCTGAATCGGTTACTATTTCAATAACAGATGTGCCGTCCTCTTCGGCTGTCAGGGTGTGACTGTATGCAAGTCTATATCTTTCGCCGCCGGCTAAGGCTATCTCCTCAGATAGCTTTACTGTGTCGTTATACACCTCGCAGGTTGAGTTGTATGTTTCTATTGTCTGGTCTAAATACTCTTTAGCCCCCTGCATATGCACAGCTGCCTGAGCTGCACTGTTATAGCTGTTTTGAGAATTCTCCGAAGCGTCTTTTGAGTGCATAGCGGCAATATCTGCGCTGTCTTTTGCAGACAAGGCACTAATATCAGCACTGTTTGAAAAGCCTTCTGCCGCAAGGGCATTGTTTTTAGCTTCATTCGCATACCCCTTTGAGCTTTGAGAATGTGCCTGCGAGCTGTCAACGGCGTTTTGGGCTAAAATGAGCTTTCCATCAATGTCCTCGACTGCTGCTAAAGCTACATCTCTTGCATCTTCGGAAAGTAACTGTGCCAACTCGGCATCATCCTTTGCCGCCACAGCTGCAGCAACAGCGGCTGTGAGTATATCTTTAGTCATAGAGGTGTAGCCCTCTTTTATATCAATGCTGTCAGCAACAAAAAAACATTCCTTATAGCTCTGCCAGACAGGTGCCGACACACCCTCTATAAAAGACGGCACCACAAGACTGTCTCCGCTTAAATTCTTTAAATCTTCTTCAAAGAAAAAATTACTTGCCGCAAACTCGATTTGCACGGTAAGCTTTCCCTCTGATTTTAGGTTTTCATCTGTTAAAAGCCAGCTTAAAATTATGTTGTCGCCCTCAATTTTTTTGTTTAACAGCTGATTATAGCTTTGCTCCGAAGGCGAAACAGGCGTAATTTTAATAAATGCCACCATATTGCTTAAATCATAGCCGTCTTGTATTTTAGAAAGGCAAAATTTAATTTCTCGCGTGCTGTTATCGCCGGCGCTTCCTATCACTCTGTGCTCGGGAAAAAGCATTATTTTTTTATCATTTATATAAATCATATTAATCGTCCTTTATTTACTGTTTTCAAGGGCAGTTAGTCTTAATTCTGTCTGTGATAATATATACTCAAGGTCTTTTTTGAGGCTTACTATTACATCCACAAGATACTCAAACTTGCTGTCTACATCATCGCCTTTTCGCTCATTTACAACACTAAAGCTTATGTTACTCATAAAGCCTCACCCCCAAAGCTGTAAACTCGGCTTATATAGGGAATACTGCATTTGCCCCTGCCGCGAAGCTTTATTCTTATACTGTCATATTCCTTTTGACTAAGCGGCAAGCAAACAGTTTTTGCCCCCTCTGAAATTACAGCACCAACAAGCTCAAACTCACCTCTGTCGAGGCTTACATAAACCTCTGTGCGAGTCGTCTTTTCATTTTCTATTCTAAAAATTATTTTAGAACCGCGCTTTTTTTGGGTGCAATAGCTGTGAATGTCTTGCGTTATAATCTCCCACTCAAAGCTGTCCTTATCGTTTTCAAATATGTCGTCTGCTTCATCACCGTCAAGCGAATAAATACCCTCTTTGGTAGCGCCAAAGCTAAAGCCTTCAATTTTTTCAAAGCATACCGCCGCAAAATCGTCCTCCTTTGCCCAAACGCCCTTTTCGGTGTTAAGCGTATAAAGTCTTTTCCCTTTCTGGTCATCAAATAATGCATAAAGAGTGTGTATCCCCGCACCAAGAGCTGCTCTGCCGCCATTTGATGCTCTGTAAACCTTGTCACAAATGCTGTCGGAAACTATAATGGGAGTATTTCCGCTGTATCTCATAACACCCTCTTTTGAAACAAAATAGAGCATACCGTCAACCTCGCAAATTGCCTCTTTATTTATACAGCCAACATCGGCAATTTTAATTAAATCAAAGTTGTCGGCATTAGTTCCCCTAAGCTCAAGCATCTCATCTTTAGTGAAAAACACAGCACGATTTTTATAGGTTTTGCAAGCAGTAAATTCGCTTTTTAGCTCAAAGTTTTTAAGAAACGCTCTGTCCTTGCCGTCTTCCTCTTTTACTTCCCAAACCGCTATATCGCCAAGCTTGCAACCGCGAAGCTGCTTTTTTCTACAGCCTATAACTCTGTTTTCAAAAACCACGACATCATTAAAGGTAGGAGCCTCATATCTCAAGGGATAATCCATAGTGGTGTCTGACGCCACCATTAAAGTTTGGGTGTCCAAAGCAGTTTTAAGATTAAATATACAAACCTTGTTATTAAATCTTGTAATAACCGAGCTTGCAAGCTCGTCATCATTTGCCTCAAATACGGCAGTTAGGTTATCTATGCTGTCGCCCGAATATAAAACGGTATGCCCGTTTTTATTTGTTGTTACATAGATTTTTGAAGACACAAACATCGAAAGTATTTCCTCGCCATTTGGCGCAGTAAACAGTTTTTTTCTGCCGCATCTTGTTTTAAGCGAAGGAAAATGCTTTGACGAGATATTTTTAAGCTCTATGAGGGTGTTTTCCTCGGCACCTGCTCTTTTATCAAGTCCGTTAAAGCTTTTTAGCATTACTTCATTTTGATTTTTATTCACGATTTTCCTCCTTTACCAAATATTTTTAATTTTTGCGGTGTTTGCCTTAAAGTTTTTTAATATAAATTCGCAAAGGGCCTTTTCAAAAAGTGCATTGAATTTTTCAAAGCGCTCGCTGTCATTTAAGAAAAGCGCTTCCTTTGACAAAATATAATAAATGTAAATATCTATATATCCGCCCGAAATTTTAAGCTTTCTTGAAAGAGACTCTTTGTTTTCTGTCCCCTCATTTTCAAATAGTCGTTCTTCAAGTTCTGAAATGAGAGCTGATATTTTATCATCCTTCATATTTAAAGAAAAGTCTTGTCTAAGACGTGTTGTAAGCTCTGATAAAGTCATAATATTCACTTCCTCATTAGCTGTTCATAAACTTAATAAATCTGCTTGCGTGATTTTGCTGTCTTTTAGCGTCATCAAGTGCAAGCTTAACGCTTTTGGGAACCTCTACCTCAACGCCCCTTTTAATAATGTAGCTTTTGCCGTTTACTATAACGCAAACATCGTCTGTGTAGCGGCTGCCGTCGTAAAAAAGCTTAATTTTAACCTTTTCTTCTTTTTTATCTAATGCTTTTTTCATTTGTTTTGCTCCTTTTTTAAAAGGGGCGCGATAGCGCCCCCCTATATATGTAAATTAGTCTTTAAGTGTGCTTGCAGTTTCAACTCTTACCATAAAGGGCTCAGATAAAATTGCCGCAGTTTTAACTGCCTTCCAGCCAACTGTTGCTCTCTGGTCGAGCGGGTCGCCCGAGCCTGCAGAGCCAAGCTGCTTAATAATGGTTTTAAGGCCGCCGCCTTCAACCTCACTGACACCGTAAGCATCAGCACCGATAAAGAGGGTTGAATATACATCCATACCTTCTTTACCTGCTTCACCGGGATAGATTTTAGCGTTTGCGATAGCATCAGCCACAGCGATATTTTCATCAACTGTAATGGTTTGTGCGGTGTTTGATGCTGCTGTAACTGTGTAAGTGTTTTGACCGATTAAAAGCTTTCTGCCAACAAGCTTTTCTGCATCTTCCGCAGAAAATGCTTCACTTACAGAAACGGTTTTTGAAGCTGAAGAAAGTGCTGTTTTAACTGTAAGATTTCTAAAAGCAGAGGTTAAATCCTCGCCCTTAAACACCTTTGCCTCGGTGGTTTCAATAAATCTGCAACCGAAAATTCTGCCGATTTCTCCCTCATACCAGTTTTTAGGATTATAATCCTTAACATTTTGCCATTCGCTGTCGTTCATAAGGTCATAGGCAACATTTGAGTGAATAATTGCAACATAATCACCGTCAATTTTCTTAGCTAAACCTTTCTTAAGGGTGTTAACAGCCTTTTTAACAGCCGCAACTGTCATAATATGAGTTTCATCAAGCTCATGACGAGCGTTTACGCTGCCGTCTGCATACTGAACGTTTGTGCCGCCGTTTATAATCTCTCTTGTAACTGTGTCAAGAGTTCTGCCGGCTTGGTCGCCGAGAATAACGGTTGCCTCTAAAATGTTGTTGTCAATGGCTGTTAAATCGAGCATATCAGAAACTGTTACATAGTCACCGTACTGATTAACTGTTGCTGAAAGCTTTGACCAGTCAAGCTTTTTGCCGTCAGGGGTTACACCCTCAGAGAGAGCCTTGTCAGCCTTGGGGAAGGGATTTAATTTTCTAAACTCAATGGTTTTACCGCTTCCCTTGGGAATTGAACGCTTTTGACCAAAACGGTCGTGTACCATTAAAGGCTCGGCATTTTTGATAAGCTCGTTGTCGTAGTATTCCTTCATCTCAACGCTGTTTATCTCCTGACCTGCGCCTTCTTGAATGGTTGTGTTTGTGTTAAGTTCTGCCATAATAAATTTACTCCTTTAAAATACGATTTTCTCTCCGCGCCTTACTCTTTCTCTGATGTCGGCGCGCTGTCTGTCCGACAGATTTTTTACGCTTACTGATGAGGAAAAGCTGCCGTATCCGGATAGGGCACTTTCCTCAGGCCTTATAGCCTTTGTTCGAATGCTTCTTAAAAGTTTTTCGTTTTCCTCTTTGACGCTTTTTTCGATAATTTTATCAATATGCGTCATATCAAACGCCTCTTTTACAGAGCATCCGCTTTTTAAAAGAGCTTTAAATTTGTTATCCTTTAAAAGCTCTTCTACATTCTGTACCTTGTACAGCTCTCCTTCAGCCTCAAAGAGAGCATTAAGCTCACTTTGACACTGCTCTAACATTTGTTGCGAGGCTTCATCCTCGATTTTCTGCGCGTTTTCAAATTTCTCATTTAGCTCTTTTTCTCTGTCATCAAGAGCTTTTTTCTCCCTTTCAAGCTTGTCCTGCTGTTCGCGCAGCTTATAAAGCCTTTTGCCAATAGCCGAGTCTACAAAGCCTTGAAATTCCTCCTCTGTTTTAAAAACGCGAAATGCCTCCTGCTGCCCGTCGACTAAGCTTTCCTGAGGCTCTATATTTAAAAGATTTGTGTCAGTCATTTTATTTCTCCTTTATTTCACTAACTGCCTTTAAAAGCGACTCTTTTCCCTCTAACACCATTGCATTTATGGCGGCAAGGGTTTGCTGACGCTTTTCGTTTTCAAAGGCGCCTAATTTGTAAAGCTCTAAAATAAGCTGATTGTGGCTTGCGGCATTAAATGAATTTTGCTTTTGTGCCGTTACCTCAATATCAAACACCGCAGAAGAAAGCGGCTCTCTTTTTTTGCTTCCAAGAGAAAGGTAGCTTACCTTTCCGCCATCGCCCATTATTCTAAAGCTTCGCTTTTCTGTGTAAAACTGCGAGATAAGCTCAATTATCATATAAACAATTTCGGTAAATGCTCTGTATGAAGCGTCAATGCTGTCCTTTGAAAGCTTGCTTCCTGCTTCCTGAAGTGCTGCAATAGCGGCATAGCCGGTAACGCCTTTAGTGGTTGAGCCTTGTGTAAAATCGCGGTTACCTAAAATTTCCTTAAGCTCCTCGATTTTGTCATTACGACAGCTAATCACCGCATCGGAAATAGGATTTGCCTGAATGGCTCTTATTGAACTATCATCAACATTTCTGTCACACTCGATAAAGTCAGCAGATAGGTCGGAAAGACGCTCTAAATCTATGCCACCGTCGCGCTTAACTAAATAACGCGGCTTTGAAGAAATTAAGGCGTTTCGCTCGATTAGATATTCATATTTATCTATCTGTGCCTGCGCGTTTTTGCCAATGTCAATCATACCAATACCAAAGGGCGAGCCCTCAACCGAAATAAAGCTGTCAACAACAAATGGATATTTGCCGTGTGCATAAATGCCGCTGTCCTTAAAATTCTCATCGGTTTTGCTTGAATAAACAGCCTTGTCACCTATGATTTTAGTAAGGTGTACCCTAACTCTACCGTCATCGCCCAAAACCTTTTCGTAGCAATCTATAAGCACAGCCTTGCCCTCTAAGTTTTTATTTCCCTCATAGCTTTTTATGTAGCTTGCAGTTTCTTGATTTAAATTTTTAAGGTTGGGATAGCGTTTTTTAGCTGTTTCTAAATCAATTAGCGACAGCACGAAAATATAACGACTATCCTGAATATTATCAATGTAGGGCTGCGGATAAAACCTTAAAAGGTCAACCTTTTTGATGCTTATGTCGCCAAGTCCGCCCTCTAATGAGCTGTCCCAAAACACGCCGTATACGCCGCTTCCCTGCTTTAGCTTATACCACCAAACATCAGAGTAAACCGACTTAAAGTCGCTCTTTTTAAGTATGAGCGGCAGTATTTTTGTAAGCTCGTCAGCCGCCTTTTTGTCAGAGCTCTCGCGCTCTAAAAGCTTAGGCTCAGGATAGCTTTCCATAGCATCGGCGTGTCTGTACCAAATGCCGTTTAACAAAAATGAGCCCGACGGCTTAAATGTGTTGCCGCTGTTATCGGAAGGACAGATATACTTCCAGTGCTTTCCCAAAAACCAGTTTTCGTTTTCGATTATTCTTCTGTCAAGCTCGTCCTTTGCGTCCTTGTAGCTTTTAAAAATTCTAAGCAGCCTTGCTGTTTCTTCCTTTGAAAGAGCAAAGGCATTTTGCTCGCTTTTTGTTTCTTTTTCTCTAAATATTTCTGTTATTTTCATTTTCACTTCTCCTTTTAAAATGCATAAGGGTTTTTAAAACTCGGTCTTTTGTATAAATCAAGCGGGTCAAAGCCTCTATCCACCACCTTTTCCTTTTTTATGGGTGCTGTGATAGGGCTGTACATGCACATATACCTCGTTTCGTCATAGATGTGGTCCTCACAGTCGGAATTTATGTCTTCCACTCGGTTTAAATCATAAATAAGGGTGGGTATTGTTCTTATAAAATCCTTGCAGTTTGAAAAAACATAAAGCATAGGAATCCCTCTCTCATCAAATGAAAGCCTGTGGTGAAGCTGCATCTTGCCGGCAATTCGCTCGTTGTCGCCACCAACAAAATAAATGCCCTGCCTTTCCATAATCGAAGCAATACAGCCATCACTGCCCCTGCTCTCGTCAAAAATTGATGGGTCAGCTATCCCTATAATGTGCCTGTTCTTTTCATATTTGTCCTCATATTTTCTAATTAAGCTTGCAACCTCAAAGGGCGAAAGTCTAAGCCCTGTGTTTGCCTTTGTTGTAACCCCCGTGTGAACATCCTTGGGACTTCCGTAAATTTCGGCATATCTGTAAAGCCGTCCCTCGTGGTCTTTTGCAAAGTAGCCAACCGAAAACGGTCTTGTATAACCCCAGTCAAGTGTTCTGAACCGCTGCCAATCGTCAGGTATTTCAAAGGGAGAAATTACGTGGGTGTAAAGTCTGTCCTCATAATGCTCGCTGTTGTTTGTAAACTCGGTAAACACCTGACCGTCAAACACATTCCAATCCCCATATAAAAGTGCCTTTTTAAGCGCCTCGCTTTTGTTTTCAAGCTCGATTATGTAATCATCGCTTAAATGAGGATTGTCTGTTGCGTATGCAGGGATATACTGCCTTGTAATACAGCTTGTCTTGTTTAAAATTTTTGAATATACCTCATTTCGCGTTATAACAAAAGGTGGTGCTGTATCTATAAACATAGCCTTAACCCAACCGTGTCCCACACCACCGGGGTTTGAGGTAAGCCTTATTTTAGGCTTTACATTAACCCTTTTGGGTGCCCTTAATCTCGTTTTTAAATATTCATAGGTTTCACTTGTAAAATGCGTAAGCTCGTCAATATAAAGCCTGTGCATTTCACATCCCTGATATTTATAGGCGTCCTCTAAATTTCTGCAAAACCGAAAATGCAGCGTTGAGCCGTTTTTAAAGGTCATATCGTGATTTGTTTTAGAATATTTATATATCTCCCTTGGAGTGCATCTTATTGCCTCCGAAATCAAGGTTGCCTCAAGCTCGGGATATGAGCGCCTGAATAAATAGCTTTCAATGTTAGGGTGCTCTAACGCATCAATTATCGCCTCCATTACAATAGCTCTGCTCTTGCCACCGCCTGCCGCACCGCCATATAAAACCTCGTCGGCAGAGGAAGCGTGAAACAGCGCTTGCTTTTTTGTTGGGGTGTAATCTAAATTAAAATTCACTCCTTTTCACTCTCACTTGCTCTGGGGACATTGTGAGTAATATAAATGTTGCCGCCCTCCTCATTTTGTGCTTTGGGCGCCCCGAATTTATCTATAAGGGTACACAGTGCCGATGCAATTTGATTTATGGGCGCATTTGAAAGCTTTTCGGGGCTTGAAAGCTCATCTATATAAAGCCTTATAAGCTTTTCGGCGCGCTTTCGATTTTTTTCAACTATGTCCTTTTTTTCAGTCGCCATAAATACCACCGTATCCTTTCATCATATGTATGCTGTCCCACAAGTCATCAATTTCGCCGTTTAAAAGTGCTATTCTGATATAAAGGTCGTTTCTTTTGCCACCGTCTAACCCGTAAAGCTCGCCTGTTAACTCCTTAACCCTTTCCTCTAAGCGCCTTATCTGCATTTTGTATTCGTTTAATAGTTTAGCTTCCTTCATTTTTTCACCTCCGCGCTCCCTTTAATTTCAAGCTTATCAGACAAAAATAAAATATAGTGAACATTGTTGAAAAATTCACTAATGTGTGATATATTAAAGTAAATGCAAAAAAGGAGGCGAAAGGCTATAAAAGAGGTTTTAATTAATAAAAACGACAGCGGACAAAGGCTCGATAAATTTCTTCAAAAAGCACTTCCCTCTATGCCTACATCGCTTCTTTTAAAATCAATAAGAAAAGGCAGGGTTAAGCTAAACTCCAAAAAGCTTTGCGACTTTCGCTATGTTCTAAACGAGGGCGATGTCCTTTCGCTTTATATAAACGACGAATTTTTTGAAGCCTCAGACGACGCTCAAAACTTTCTAAAAGCCCCCTCTGAGATAGACATAGTTTATGAAGATGAAAACATTTTGCTTGTAAATAAAATGGCAGGGCTTGCCGTTCACGATTTTGACGGCAGCTCGTTTGACACCCTTATAAACCGCATTATTCACTATCTTTATAAAAAAGGCGAATATAACCCCCAAAGTGAAAACTCCTTTGTGCCCGCCCTCTGTAATAGGATTGACCGCAACACCTGTGGCATTGTTATTGCCGCCAAAAATGCAGAGGCGCTTCGTATTATGAACGAGCAGATTAAAGAGCGTAATGTTATAAAAAAATACCTCTGCTTAGTTCATGGAGCACCCCCTAAAAAAGAGGACGAGGTAACAGTTTTTCTTAAAAAAATAAATGATAAAAACATCTGCCTTGTAAGTGATAAAAAAAAGAACGGCTATAAAACAGCCGTCACAAAATATAAGGTATTAAAGAAAAATCATAGCTTTGCGCTTTTAGAGGTTGAGCTTAAAACAGGTAGAACGCATCAGATAAGAGCCACCTTTTCGCACTTAGGCTGCGCCCTTTTAGGCGACGGAAAATACGGCGTAAATTACAGCGAGGACAAACGCCTCGGCTTTAAGCATCAGGCTCTTTGCTCTTATTATGTAGGCTTTAACTTTAAAAACGCCGAGGCGCTTAGCTATTTAGATAAAAAAAGCTTTGCACTATCAGATGTATGGTTTAAAAATTATATAGATTAGAGGTTTTAAAAATTGGGAACTATAATTAACACCGCCGCAGTTGTGTTAGGAGCATTTTTAGGTCTAATATTAAACCGCCGAGTTAATAAGGCACTTCTTGATAATATTATGAAGGCTGTCGGCGTTTCGGTTATGTTTATAGGAATCAGCGGTGCCTTAACAGGTATGCTCAAAATACAAAACGGCAAAATTGACTCGACAGGTGCTATGCTGCTCATTATCTCTCTTGTGCTCGGCACACTTATAGGAGAGCTTATTAAAATTGAAGACAGACTCGAAAGCATTGGCGAGAAGCTTAAAAAGGCTGTAAAATCAAAGTCCGATGGAAAATTTGTAGACGGCTTTGTAACTACAACCCTTATAACCTGCGTCGGCGCAATGGCAATAGTTGGCGCACTTGAAGACGGTCTTACAGGCGACTATTCTATGCTTCTTGCAAAATCGCTTTTAGACGGCATTGTTGCAATAATCCTTGCATCTACTATGGG
>JAFSGZ010000083.1 GCA_017440545.1 Oscillospiraceae bacterium | reverse complement strand
CTTTCTCTTATATTTATGCTGTCAGCGGTGTTTATGGACTCGCTTTGTGAGCCGTATATTTTTAAGGGAAATGTAGAGGCATTTGTAAGTATATTTACATCTACTTTCGGTAGATTATTCGATAATGTAGAAAAAACTCTACGCTCACTTTTTAGAAAAGAAAAAGAGGGACTTTCTTCTTTTGCAAAGGTTATGATAGGCATAGCCTGCGCCATGCCGCTTGTACTTATAATAGTACCGATACTAATTAGATCGGACGCCGCCTTTGAGGGACTTATGTCAGCGGTGGCAGAGGATATGTTCTCGTTTATTTTTAAGCTTGTTTTGTCATTTGCCGTTTGTGCTCTTTTAATTTCCTATGCCCTTTCAACCAAAACTAAAACTCAAAAACAAAAAACGCTAGGCGAGAAAAAAGGAATAGAAGCTATTTTCGTTTCGGCATTTTTGGGAGTAATTTCATTATGTTATTTGACCTATCTTTTTTCACAGCTTTCTTATTTCTTTAACGCCTTTTTAGGCTTTTTACCAAAGGGGTATAGCTTTACCGTTTCGGAATATGCAAGACGCGGTTTTTTTGAGATGTTTGCGATTGCCATTATAAATATTTTAATAGTTTTTGTTACAATGCTTATATCAAAAAAGAAAAATTATAAGGTACCGCTTAGTGTTAGAATGTTTAATCTTTTTATAAGCATTTTCACACTTATAATCATTTCAACTGCTCTTTCAAAAATGGTACTTTATATAAAAAGCTTTGGCCTTACAAGGCTTAGGGTGGGAACCTCGTGTGCAATGCTCGTTCTTTTTGTAACCTTTATAGCCGTTATTGTAAAATGCTTTGTAAAGCGCTCACCAATTTTAAAAACCTTTATGATTTGTGCCGCTGTGGTGGCAATAGCACTTTCATTTTTTAACATTGATAATATAGTCTGCCGCTACAACATAAATTCCTACAAAAGCGGCGCTCTAAAAACGCTTGATGTCGATACAATAAGCGAGCTTGGAAATGCAAGTGTTCCTTATTTAATTGAGCTTACAGAGGATAAAGACGCCAACGTTTCGTATGAATCAAGATATGCTCTTTACGAAAAAATAGAAATGATGTACATTGTAAAGAGTAACAAGCTACAGCCGCGTAGCCATCAGCTCGGAGCTTATAATTTTATTGATAAAAAAGCATACGACGCCCTTGATAAATTTATAAAGAAAGAAAAATTAAACGGTGAAAAAATACAAAGCTTTTTGTATGAGGATTGGCGCAATTACGAGTATCAATATATGTAAAAAGCTAAAACAGCCGAGGAATTATTCCTCGGCTGTTTTTATTTTGTTACATTATAAAATAGAATATCGCCGTCAAAATCCTTTTTAAAGCCCGAAACTTCTTTTGAGTAAACAAAATAACGGTTTTCGGTGTAAAGAGGAATTAAATAGGCATTGTCTGAAATGATTTTTTCAGCCTCTAAAAGATGGGTAACGGCGTTTTTTTGCTCGCTTTCATTTCTTGCGTTTGTAAGCGCATTTTCAAAGCCATTCATCTCAAAGGAAATGAGAGAAGAAGAGGACGATGAGTTGAGAAGGCTTAAAACAGACATAGGCGAAGCACCGCCAAGAGAAATGGGGATAACGGCGCAGGAAAAATCATTTTCCTTAACGCGCTTTAAAATTTCGCTTTGCGAAAGATATGTGGGACTAAAATAAAGCGAAAGCTCTCGCTGATAAATTTGATTTAGGTTAGAAAAGCTGTCCTTGTGAATTTTCTCGTCACATACTAAAATTTCGCTGTTGTAAATCGAGGTTTTTTCTATTTCCAAAAGTCCGTTTGAATAAAGCTCTTTAGAGGCGGCGGTGTCATAAGTAGGAATATTAAAGCTGTTTGTAAGGGTATGATAATTTTGTGAGTCAAAAACCGCCGAGGCAGGCACGATTCGCTCCGAGCTTTTAAGGTGGGCTTGAGTAAGAGCACTTCTGTCGGTACATTTTAAAACGGCTTGTCTTAAGTTTTTGTTTTGCCAAATTTCACTTTGAGGGTTAAATACAATAGCCCACATATAAGAGTCGTAGTTTTGGGTGGTAAAGTTT
Organism: Oscillospiraceae bacterium; assembly: GCA_017440545.1. Classification (GTDB taxonomy): domain Bacteria; phylum Bacillota; class Clostridia; order Oscillospirales; family Ruminococcaceae; genus SIG578. The sequence goes on along the minus strand of JAFSGZ010000083.1, from coordinate 1,329 downwards.
TGCACGTTCTGAAGACTGTCATATAAAGCGGGCGATAAGTCAGCGGCGTCAATCGAGCCTTCTGAAAGAAGTGAAACGATGTCGCGACTTTCCTTTGGATTATAAAGAGTAATGCCGTCAGGATTAACCTTTTGGTTTGTGTAAAATTTATTGGGCAAAAGCTTGATTGAGGACTCTCCCATTGAGGAAATAACAAAGGCGCCGCTGTAAATAAGCTCGCTGTTTGAAAGTCCGTATCTGCCTTTGCAGCTTTTGAAAAATTGCTCATTACAGGGTGAAAGATAATGCGAGGTAAACACATCTATAAATGAATCATTTTTTTCGCTTAATGTAATGGTTAGGGTGTAATCATCGTCGCATTTAACAGATAGCTTTGAAGCATCAGCACCCTCTAAAACCTTATCGGCATTTTTTATAAGCTTTAAGGTTTTCATAATGGGAGCGTCGGGATTGTCTGTAAAAATGCGTCTTATTGCAAACATATAATCTTTGGCTGTTAAAGGCGCATATGATGAAACCTTTTTGTTTTCAAATTTTGCCCACTCTAAATCTTTTTTTAGCTTAAAGACATATGTTTTGCCGCTTTTTGAAACACCGTAGGCTTCGGCGTCGCCGTAAGCTATTTCGCCGTCCTCGTTTTTAACCATAAGGGTAGAAAAACAGTTTTTAGCGATTAGTGTTTCACTTTCACCGCTTAAAATTTGTGGGTCTAAATTTTTTATAGAAGAGGAAAGAAGCCAGTAAACCGAGGTATCTTTTTTAAATCTGCCACAGGCTGAAAATGATATTAAGATGCAAAAAATAACTAATATAGATATAAGCCGCTTAAAAATTTTCATAGTTTCTCCTCTCTTTTTATTTTTTCAATTAGAAGTATAGCAAATTTTACAAAATATGTAAAGAGATTTAAAATTACGACTTTATTAAGTATATTTTAAGCCTAATTTGCAAAAAATACTTAAAACAATTAATGGAAGTGAAAATTATGAAATTTCCCTCAAATGAAGAATATAAAAATTTAAGCAAAAATTTATCCGAGCCGTCGCCCATATTTAAAAACTGTATTTTCGCTTTTTTAATAGGTGGACTTATCTGTGCGCTCGGTCAGGGACTTATAGAGCTTTATTTAAGTCTTGGACTAAAGTTAGAGCTCTCCTCAGCTCTTTGCTCGGTGACATTAGTTTTTATAAGTGCTGTTTTAACCGGATTTGGTGTTTATGATGACATCGCAAAGCACGCCGGCGCCGGAACGCTTGTGCCCATAACAGGCTTTGCAAATGCCGTAAGCTCTCCGGCAGTTGAATTTAAAACAGAGGGGCTTATTTTAGG
>JAFSGZ010000009.1 GCA_017440545.1 Oscillospiraceae bacterium | reverse complement strand
TTTACACATCCCATAACAAGCTTTTTGATGAAGCATTAAAAATGTATCTTTCGGGCATAGAAATAAAAGACACAGCTCCAAACAAAGAGCCCCTTATTTTTAAAACAATACATTAGAGGTTTTTATGACAAAAATAATGTTCGTCTGCCACGGCAATAAATAAACTTGCCAATCTATGCCACTATATACCACGTCTTGCAAAGATATTTTGCAATTTTACTACTTTTTTACTACTTTTAAAAAATATAGAAAAGCCCTGAATATGATACAAAAGCCAACAGGCACGGAACAAAATCCGTGCCTGTATTTATATATTTTGTCATATTTATAATTGATTTAGTAATTGTTCTTTTTTTGCTTTATATTCTGCTTCATCAATCAGGTTATTGTCATATAATTCTTTCAACTTTTCTAATGATTGCTTAACTGAATCATTTTCGACATTGGTGGTATTTGAATTCAAATTATTGACATAATTATATTCTTTGTGAGGCAATAATTGTAAGATATATGTATAGAATTTTTGACCTTTTACATCTGCAATTTTCACGCAATCATTTTCCGCATTGTAATAGATAAAGGTGTGTATATCATCGTGCGAAACCGTTACATTTTGAATTTTATTAGCGTTTTTTCCAGCACCGATTATAGCACCTGCATCTCCCGCAATTAAACCACCTACTATTGCACCCGATACGGAGATGTTTTTGCCTTCGTTTATTATTTTGTTGGTATAAGATATATTTCCATCTTTTGTATAGAAAAGAATGTCTTCAAACGGAATTATCAACATATTATCCGTAAAAGGACGATCATACTGGTTTAAAGCATCATTACAAAAAATTATATGTTTGCCATCTTCCCATAGATAGCCTGGCGAATGCGTTCTGCTACCATTATACGCTACCCAAATTTCCTCTTTGTCTAAAATGCTTTTTGGTGGGGTATCAATACCTTTTTCTATACAAGCGGTTTGCAATTTTCCAAACCAATCGTCTTGCCAAGAATTGATTAGTTTGTTTGTTTTCTCTTTTGATTTTGCATCAATTTTGCAGCCCAAACTACCAATAAAACATGCACCTATTGCAAGTAAAGCTAAAATAATAAAAACGCCCATTACTATTAACTCCCTCTATTATGAAAAAATTCTTCTCAAATCATTTACCAGTTGTTCCGCATCTTTTTCTTCCCAGTTGATTAAAGGTAAACCTTTATATTTTGAGAATTTTTCATCAAAAGAATCAATTAGTTGCGCGGTTGCTTCGTCCGAGTCATATTTTTCATCAAGGAAACTTGATAAAAAAGAAAGTGGGTTATTCTCAACTTCTCCAGTTAAATATTGCGGAGTACCTAATATTTTTTCAATGCTTATTGCATAATTGCGGGGATTGTACATTTATTACATGCTCCTAAAAATTGATAATATTAACATATTAATTATATCATACACCGCTATAAATATCAATACTGTACGAGCCGTAAGTGGTGTTGATATTTGTATTCTATATTGTTTTTGTAAAACAAAAGCAATATTGAGGGGTGTAGGGGTGTGCCCTTGCCACAACGAACAAAGCTTAAGCATATATCTTGCAAATAATATTTGCTCGTGTTATAATTTCTAAGGAAATGAGGAAAAATTTATGATAAAAATAATGTTCGTCTGCCACGGCAATATTTGCCGAAGCCCTATGGCAGAGTTTATATTCAAAGATTTAATAAAAAAACGAGGGCTTGAGGGTAAATTTAAGGTTTCGTCCTCTGCTACGAGCGATGAGGAAATATACAGAGGTGTAGGCAACCCCATTTATCCGCCCGCTTTAAGAGAGCTTCAAAAAAACGGCATTTACCCTGATGATAAAAGATCAGTAAGGCTTAAAAAAGAGGATTTGCCGCTTTATGATATGTTTGTCTGTATGGATGACAAAAATTTAAGAAATATGCGCTATATTTTAGGAGATGAGGCAGAGGGTAAAATGTATAAGCTGCTTTCTTTTAATGGTAGCGAGCGCGATGTTTTAGACCCGTGGTACAGCGGCGACTTTACATCTGCCTATAATGACATTTTAAGCGGCTGTACAGCCCTAATCGATAAAATAACGGAGGAGAAAAAATGGTAACAGTTTATAACGGAAAGCCTAATAATTTAGAGGGCAGAGAGCAAAAGGAAATTTCAAGCTATGGGCTTTTGGACGAGCTTAATATAGATTACATAAGTGCCGACCACGAAAGCGCTATGACAATGGAAGCGTGTCAGGAGATAGATAAAGCGCTTGACACCAATATTTGCAAAAACCTGTTTTTATGTAATCGTCAGGAAACACAGTTTTATCTGCTTTTAATTCCTGACGGCAAAAAGTTTAAAACAAAAGAGCTTTCCTCTCAGCTTGGGGTTGCACGTCTGTCTTTTGCAAATGCCGAGCATATGCAAAAACACCTAAATATTACACCCGGCTCTGTGAGCATTATGGGACTTAAATATGATAATGAGGACTGCGTTCGTCTTTTAATCGACGAGGATATATTAAAGCAAAAAACAGTTGGTATTCACCCTTGTGTAAACACATCCTGCGTTAAAATCTCGGTTGAGGATTTAATAAATAAATTAGTCCCCGCCTTAAAGCATCCATACACCAAGGTTACGTTAATCGGTGAAGAATAAAAAAGAGCTAACCGAAATTTTCGGTTAGCTCTTTTTCTTTTTAAATAGACTTAGCAGACTTAAAATAAAACATATTACAACGCCTATAAAAGAGGGGATAATAAGCCAAGCGGTCTTGTAGCCAAGGCTAATTAACAGGCAGGCTAATGATGCAAACAAAAGCGCAGTAAGAACTAATTTGCTGCTATGTTTTATAATGGCATAGCCTATAACCGACACCGTCAGGTGAATTAAAACAAATCCGACTGTGAGATAACAAAGGGTAAGCGGTGTGGGCGTCTGTCCAAGCTGATACACATTGCTGTCGGCAAATAAAATAAGCCAGATAATAATTGAAATTATTAAACAAACAGTTTGCCAAATTAAAAGTGCATTTGTGCTAAGGCGATTTTTTTGTTTGTCTTCAATAAGACTAATTAAATTTTCTTCGGCTTTTTCCTTATAACTGCTTTCAAGCTCCTCGCCCGATAAAAGCTCATTTACCGAAATGCCAAGCACATTACATAGCGGAAGCATTAGGCTAACTTCGGGAAGCCCGTTGCCGCACTCCCATTTGGAAATCGTTTTGTTGCTTATTAAAAGTATGTCTGCAAGCTCCATTTGTGTTAAGCCCTTTTCTTTTCTTTTAAGTGCAATGAATTCACCTATTTTTTTCTGATTCATAACGCTCTCTCCTTTCTAAAAGAAAATATATCACAATAGCCTTTGCTTTCACACCCACGAAGCGTAGAATTTATTATATTTTATCACAAAAATCTAAAATTACAAAATAAAAAGCCCTGCACAAAGCAAGGCTTTTAAAATTTAAATTATTCCCAGTCGATTACGTCGAGCGAGGGCCTTGTCATCCACTTACCTGCGGTGAAGTCGGGCATATACTGAGCTGCGCCGCCTTGGATTATAGACTGCTCGGAGAGAACAGAAACTGCCATCCAAACTGCACCGTCGTAAACGTCGATGGGCATAGGCTTTTTGTTCTTAATGCAGTCAACAAATGCATTGTACGCAAAATAGTCCATACCGCCGTGACCTGCTTTTTTGTCCTCTTCGCTGATTTCACGCCAAATCTTAGGAAGATACTCATCCTCATATTTCTTTGCGCTGTCTAAAAATTCTCTGTAGAATTTAGCGGGCTCCCAAATTTCTTCCTTGCAGTCACCATCTAAATAAACGGTATTGGTTGCCTGTTCGTAAAGGCCTTTAGTACCTCTTACTGTAAAGTCGCGTGAATACTGTCTGGGGAGATTAGTGTCAAGCTTAAGTCTGATGGTTTCGCCGTTTGCACATTTAATGAGGGTGTCGATAATATCGCCCTGCTTAAATTCTGTGTTGTAAAGGTAAGCGGGAATTTCCTTTTCCTTACCTATCTTCTCAACATATTCGTGCATACCCATAGCCTTAGAAGCCATAGAAGAAACAGCAACAATTCTATTACCGCGGTTAATGTTTAAAAGCTTAGCGATAGGTCCGAGCTCGTGAGTCGGGTAGTTATCGCAGTTGCGGTTTACATAGTTGTCGAAACGATAGTGACGGTTTTCTTTACCAAACACAACCTCTTCGCGAAGGTCGTGGCTGTAAGAACCTGAGCAGTGAACGATAGAGCCGAAAAGACCCTTTCTTGCCATATTTGTAGCTAAAAGCTCATCCTTACCATAGCAACAGTTTTCAACAAACATATAAGGTGTTTTTGTTCTCTCTTGTGTTTTAACAACATCAAAGCAGCCTTCGAGTGAAAACTCACAACCAACCTCACTACCAACGGGAATACCCTTTTCCATAGCATAGGTTGAAATTTCGCTGTGCATCTGCCAAGATGTGAAGATGCACACACCCTGAATACCGGCTACATTTAAAGCCTCTTTATAATCAGTAAATCCTTTAGCTTCGCCGCCTGCTTCTTTGATTGTATTAAGCGCTCTGTCGATACGGTCCTCATAAACGTCGCAAACCGAAACGATTTCAGCATCCTTAATCTTTAAAAGAACATACTTAAGTACGCTAAAGCCACGGCAGCCAAGTCCGATTACTGCAAGTTTAACTTTACTCATTTTAAGGTCCTCCCTATAATCTTTTTCTTTATTGTAAAATAAAATAAGCTTTATTATAATGGATAGAATTATCGAATTTACTGTGTTTTTTTACTATTTACATATTCAAAACCTTGTGATATACTGATTTTAAGGGAGTGATTATATGGCATTTTTTGAGGAGTATGATTTTAAAGCAATGTTTCCGCCAGATGAGGATTTTGGCATAAATGTTATTGGGTACAACAATTTTGAATATATAAAACCCGTAAAATATAAATGGATTCAAAACCATTACACCCTGCATTATGTTTTAGATGGCAGTGGCAGGCTATTTATAGAGGACAGAGAGTTTAAGGTAAAAAAAGGCGATTTGTTTTTTATTGAGCCTAAAATCCCTATGATGTATTTTCCAAATGAGGACGACCCTTGGGAGTATGTTTGGTTTAATTTTAACGGCAAAAAGGCAGAGCGCTACGGCAAGGAAATGGGCTTTAGCAGAGAAAATGCTGTAAAATCTATTAATGAGCAGGCAAAGGTCGTAAAAATGTTAGACTCACTTTTAAAGGCGTTAAAAACCCCTCAAGGCAGTGAGTATTTTTTAGCTCTCTCGGTTTTTTATGAAATAATGCACCTCTCGACAGAGGCACCGATTTTAAAAGGCGCTGAAAACGCTGTCAGAATAATTGACAACAGCTTTACCGAGCCTAATATTGATATAGATACACTTTGCTCCTCACTTAATATAAGCCACTCGCATCTGTGCAGGCTTTTTAAAGAGCAGTATGGCACAACTATGATTAAGTATATCGTTAAAAAGCGTTTAGAGCTTTCAAAGAAACTACTAAGAAGCACCGAGCTTAGTATAAACAGTATTGCAAACTCCTGCGGCTTTACAGACGAAATCCATTTTATGAAAAGCTTTAAAAAGGAGTTTTTGATGACTCCAAGCCAATATCGCGTAAAAAAACGCGAAAATTAATATAAAATGCATAAAAATTCACTTTATACATAAAAAATTATAAAATAATTCAAAAAACACTTGAATAAATGTTGATTTAATGGTATTATATTAAATATTATATTTTTAATGATAAATATGGAGTTGATAATATGAATAGTACAGTACAGATAATTGTTGCTATGGTAATTTATATGGCAGCAGTTATTGCAATCGGACTTGTTTACGCAAAGCGCGCAAACAAAAGCTCCGAGAACTACTTTTTGGGCGGTCGATCCCTTGGCCCTTGGGTAACCGCTATGAGCGCCGAGGCTTCTGATATGAGCGGTTGGCTTTTGATGGGACTTCCCGGAGTGGCTTACTGGTGCGGTCTTGCTGATGCTGCTTGGACAGCAATCGGACTTGCAGTAGGTACATATTTAAACTGGTTAATAGTTTCAAAGCGTCTTCGCAGATACAGTATAAGGGCAAATAACTCAATAACACTTCCCGAATTTTTCTCAAACAGATTTCGCGAAAAGACAAAGGTTATTTGCTCGCTTGCTGCACTTTTCATTCTCGTGTTCTTCACAGTGTATGCATCAAGCTGCTTTGTAACCTGCGGAAAGCTTTTCTCATCACTCTTTAATGCACCTTATGTTCCTATGGTTATTATCGGTGCAATTTTCGTTTTAGCTTATACACTTTTAGGTGGCTTTTTAGCAGAAAGTGCATCAGACTTTATGCAGGGTATAGTAATGTTTGTTGCTTTAACCGTTATTGTTGTAGTTGGCGTAATTTCGGCAGGCGGTTTTTCTGCCGTTATCGAAAATGCAAAAGAAATCCCCGGATTTTTAGAGTTTTTTGGCCTTGCTAATCCTGCCCTTAACGCTGATAATCAGCAGCTTGTAGAAGCAGGCAAGCCTTTATTTAACGAGCCTCTCCCTTATGGCGCATTAAGCGTTGCATCTATGATGGCTTGGGGACTTGGCTACTTTGGTATGCCTCAGGTACTTCTCAGATTTATGGCTATCCGCAAGGAAGGCGAGCTTAAAGCATCAAGAAGAATTGCAATGATTTGGGTTGTAATTTCACTTGCTGTTGCAGTTTTCATCGGTATTATGGGAAGACAGATTTTCCCCATCGAGCACTTAACAAAGGGCGATGCCGAAAACATCTTTATCACAATGTCAACAAGCTTCCTGCCTCCCATCATCGCAGGCTTTATAATGGCAGGTATCTTGGCAGCTACAATAAGCTCATCAGACTCATATCTCTTAATTGCCGCATCGGCATTTTCAAAGAATATCTATCAAGGCGTTTTAAAGAAAAACGCAACCGACAAGCAGGTTATGAAAATGTCAAGAATAACCTTACTTGTTATTGCTGTTATTGCAGCCTTACTTGCACTCGATGAAAAAAGCATCATCTTCTCAATCGTTTCGTTTGCTTGGGCAGGCTTTGGTGCTACATTCGGCCCGCTTATGTTATTCTCACTTTTCTGGAAGAGAACAACTCAGGCAGGTGCTATCGCAGGTATGGTAGGCGGCGCCGCAATGGTATTCTTCTGGAACTTAGTTATTAAGCCCATAGGCGGCGTATTTGGAATTTATGAATTACTACCCGCATTTATATTCTCGTCAATTTTAATAGTTGTAGTTTCTCTCTTAACTCCCAAGCCCTCAAAGGAAGTCGAAGAAGACTTCGAGGCTGTAAAACTCGGAAATGTAGAAGCGTAATAAAAATTAAAAAGGCATCGGCTTTTTAGCCGATGCCTTTTTTGTTTAGTAAATAAAATCAAAATTATATAGCGCCTCAATGTGTGTAAAATAGCTTTCCTCTAAAGGAATCCATTTATTAAAGAACATATCGGCGTTTTCTCCCTCACGCTTTAAAATGCGCCTTTTTTGTTCGTCCTTTGAAATTTTTAAAAGCACCTTGACGTCAAAAAAATCTATGTTTTGAGGGTGAAGAGAATATGAGCCCTCAACTATGTTTATCTTTTTGGTGTTTACTAAAATGCCATTTTTAAAAGAGTCACTTTTGCAGTCGTAGGGGAAATACTCAAAGCTTTTTTGCGCTACAATGTTTTCTAAAACCTCTTTTTTAAAACGTTCAAAATCGCAGTTGCCGCCAATCTCTGAAAGACGCTCAGGCGTCTTTTTTAGTTTCGGTAAAAAGAAATCATCCATTTTAAAAAGGTTAAGGTCAAAGTGCTCCGAAAGCTTTTCTGCAAATGTGGTTTTACCACTGCCGCAGCGCCCGTCAATGCCTATTATAATAAAGTCTTTTTGTTTTAAAAGGGTGTTTATTTTTTCATTCAAACTATTCATTTTTGTAAGCCTTTTTTACTGCCAAAACAATGGCTGGAATTAATATAAGCTGAATTATAATTCCGGGGACTGCATTTATAAACGCGCCCGATAAAAACATAGAAAAGCTAAAGCTGTTTCCTTTAAATGAATAAAGTAAAAATGAAACAAGCCCCCAAACAAGCCGACCTATAAGCATTGAAATAATAAGTGATGCATACACGCTGAAAATGCCTTTTTTCTTAAATAAGCAGTAAAAAACATAGGCAAAAATCCCGTATGCTACAAGCTCCAAGGACATAGCAATGGCTGTGGGGTAAAGCGGCGGAACAGGAAAGAAAAGGGCACGACTGATTGGCAAAACAGCACCCAAAACAGCAGCATACTGCCACCCTAAAAGATAAGCTGCTATAAAAACAGGCAAATGCATAGGAAGCAGCATATTTCCTATAAGCTGAACCTGCCCTGTTATAGAGGGCAGAATAAATCCAATACTCAAAAGCATTGCCGCAAGGGTTAGTTTTTTTGTTGGTATAGATATCTTTTTCATTTTTAAGCCTCTTATTTTTTCTCAAAAGCAGCGGCAACATCTTGAAGATGACGCCTGATTTCTATATGCTGAGGACAATGCCCCTCACACTTGCCGCAGGCAATACAGTCAGATGCCTTGCCGTGCTCTTTTGAAATATTGTTATAATAGGTTTTCGCTACAACTACCTGCTTTGAGCCAAAGCGCTTAAGGTTGTTATAGGCAGAAAAATAATCAGGGATGGCAATGTTTTTAGGACAATCATCTACACAGTATTTGCAGTTGGTGCAAGGAACAGTGATAGACTCTTTTATAATTTGTGAAACCTTTTGGGTTGCATCAAATTCCTCTTTTGTTAAGGGCTTAAAATCTTCCATAAAGGAAATGTTATCATTTAACTGCTCTATGTTGCTCATTCCTGAAAGCACCATAAAGACGCCTTCACAGCTTGCGGCAAACCTAACTGCCCAAGAGGCGTTAGAGGCATCTTTGTTAAGAGATTTAAAAAGCTCATCAGCCTCATCGGGAATGTTAACTAAGCTTCCGCCCTTAACGGGCTCCATAACTATAACAGGCTTGTTGTGCTTTTTGCAAATCTCTAAGCACTTTTTAGACTCAATATTAACATCTTCCCAGTCAAGATAGTTTATTTGAAGCTGAACAAACTCCATTTCGGGATGAGCGGTGAGCATCTCGTCTAAAAACTCTGCCTTGTCGTGAAATGAAAAACCAACACTTTTAATTTTACCTTCTGCTTTTTTCTTTTGCACAAAGCTAAAGGCATCAAAATCAGTTGCCTTTTTGTATGAAGGTCTTCCCATAGCGTGAAGCAGATAATAATCTATGTAGTCAACGCCGAGCTTTTCAAGCTGCTTTTCAAAAAAGCCTTCCATGTCCTCTTTTTTGTCTATCATAAAAAAGGAAAGCTTGTCGGCAACGGTGTATTCTTCTCTTTTATAACGGCTTGAAACGCAGTTTTTAAATGCGATTTCGCTAAAGCCCTTGTGATAGGGAGCGGCGGTGTCAAAATAGGTAAATCCCTTTTCCATAAAGACATCGACCATCTTATTAAGCTTTTCAAAATCTATGTTTGTAACATCATCCGAAAGGGTGGGGAGTCGCATAAGACCAAATCCGAGCTTTTTCATAAATTACCTCCATTTGTCTTTGAATTTATATACGCTTTTTAAAACAACGCTGAGTAAAATTACCTCGACCGGCAAAAGAATCAGACATTTAACAACCCTTAAAGAAAGGGTTTCTAATATTGGCGCTGTGTACATAAAATGAAGCCATAGCGTTGTTAATACAAGGTCTACTACAAACATAAGTATAACCCTTGCAATAATAATACGTGGCAGGGTAGGCTTTTGTTTATATAAAAATATGCCGTAAACAAGTCCGCAAATAAGGGCATTTAGTGTAAATCCTGGGAAGTAAGGTCCTGTGGGACTAATAAAATAGGTGAGAATATCTGCCGCCGCACCGGTTAAGGCTGCTGCAGTGGGTCCAAGCAGCATAGAACAAACCGAAAGTGGCAAGAAAAACAGCGTAATGTTAATTGTAGGGCCGATAGGAATTACCAAAAGCCTTAAAACGCAGTCAATAGCTATAAAAAGTGCAGAAAGAGCTATTGACTTAGTTTTCTTTAAATTTAAAAATGATTCCTTAAAATTTGAAAACAAAAAAACCACTCCTTAATGTATTTTTATTGCTACATAAAGAAACGGTTTTTGTTTTTTAGTTTATGTAGCAGCGGGATGCGACACTCAAACCGCAAGCAAAAAAGCTTTTCGTCTGTCTGACAACTCCCCGTTCAAACAGCACTACGGATTTTATCCACGAATGAGTATCTACTCTGACTTAAAATTTAAAGATTGTGTTTTGCCTTTGCTGAGGCAAGGGTGTTTTTCATAAGCATTGCTATTGTCATAGGGCCAACACCGCCTGGAACAGGGGTGATGAATGAAGCTTTTTTGGAAACCTCTTCAAAGTTAACGTCGCCGCAAAGCTTGCCGTTTTCGAGTCGGTTTATGCCAACATCAATTACTACGGCGCCCTCTTTAATCATATCAGCAGTTATAAAATTAGGCTTGCCGACAGCGGCAACCACAATGTCTGCACGCCTGACAACCTCTTTTAAATCGGCAGTTTTTGAATGGCAAACCGTTACGGTTGCGTTCTTATGAAGCATAAGCATTGACATAGGCTTTCCGACTATGTTACTTCTGCCCACAATAACACATTCCTTGCCGCTCACGTCTATAGAGCTTTTTGAAAGAAGCTCCATAACACCTGCAGGAGTACAGGGGGCAAAAGTGTAGTCGCCTATCATAATTTTGCCAACGTTTTGAGGATGAAATGCGTCAACGTCTTTATTTGGTGAAATAGAGTTTATAATAAGCTTTTCGTCAAGGTGGGAGGGAAGAGGAAGCTGAACTAAAATGCCGTCTATCTCATCATCACAGTTTAGCTTTTTTATAAGCTCTAAAAGCTCGTCGTTTGTAGTATCTTTAGAAAGAGCATACTCACGCGAAATTAGGCCTAACGCTTCGCAGGCCTTTTTTTTGTTGTTGACATAAACTCTTGAGGCAGGGTCGTCGCCTACTATAATAACAGCAAGACCAACAGTTATTCCTTTTTGAGAAAGCTTTAAAACTTCGCTTTTAACCTCATCTTTTACGATTTGAGATATAGCTTTTCCGTCAATAATTTGTGCCATAACAGCCTCCATTTTATTCTGTATCTTGCTCTTCATTTAGCATTTCTTCTTCTAAATTTACAATGCCGATTTCGGCGTCGCTTTCTGTGGGATAAAGCTTTGCTTCAAGCAGGGCTATCTTGTCTAAACATTCTGCAGTGTATTCAGAAAGTGAGGCAATTTGCTCGTAAGACTCATACACACGTCTGTCAAATTCACTGTCAAATGTTTGTTCTTCTTCTGCTTGGTCGTCGACACTATCCTCTAAGTCCTCATCGCCTTCTAAATAGTAGTCATCTAAGGTTGTAGAGGCAAGTGTGATTTTTGAAAGAGCAAGTGCAATTTTCTTTTCTGCTAAATCTAAGGTTTCTTGGGGCTTTGAAAGCTTTTCCTCAGCCTCAACGCTGCGGCTTAATTCAAAAAGCTCATCAGCATTTTCAGTGTCAACCTCAGGCATAATTTTTTTAGAGATAATATCTAAATCCTCTTTTGCAGAAGCTAAAGTGTCATTTGCTTCAAATAAATGGTTGCGAGCTTTGTTTAAGAGGGATAAATCGTCGAGCGAAAGCTGACTCTTTGACTCCTCAGTGTCCTTATAAAGCACGCCGTAGCTGCCGCCGTTTTTCTTTTTAAGATTAGCTCTTATAACTATTATAGCGACTACACAAGAAATGGCAACAATTATTCCAACAAGCTGTGAAACTCTAAAGGGACCTATCATAAGGCTGTCGGTGCGAAGTGATTCAATAAATGCTCTGCCAAGGCCGTACCAACCGGCAAATATCAAGCACACCTCTCCGTCAAATTTGCGTTTTTTAAGGTATAAAACAGCTAAAAGTACGCCGAGTGCACACCAAATGGATTCGTATAAAAAGCAGGGGTGAACGGGAAGAGAGGGGTCAACCTCAATGCCTTGCTTAAATAAATCCCATTGTACAGAGGAAAGATATTCAGCGGTTTTTTCACTGTACATACCCCAAGGCAAATTGGTGTTAGTACCAAAAGCTTCTTGATTTACAAAGTTCCCCCAACGGCCGATAGCCTGACCTATTAATACACCGATAATTGAAATATCAAGCATAGGCATAAGCTTTGTTTTGTTAAAATGGCAGGTTATTATAATGGCTATAAGTCCTAAAATAATACCGCCGTAAATTCCAAGCCCGCCGTCGCGAAGATTAATCATTTCCCAAAAGGTGTCATAGTTATCAAGATTAAATATAACATAATATGCTCTTGCACCGACAATTCCGCTTATAAGACCGGCTAAAATAACATCAACTATCTTATCGGAATTAAGACCGACTGTTTTAGCATTTTTCATTATAAATAAAATGCCGAGCACTGCGCCGAGAGCAATTAAAACGGCGTACCAATAAATTGAAAAGGTGCCAATGGTAAGTGCCTCTCGACTAATGTTAAAATCAAGATTAAGTTTTGGAAACTGTACAACAAAGCTGTCCATAAATTAGTCCTGTCCTTTCTCTGTCTTAGTGGGAACAACCACCGAAATTGAGCTTCTTTCGCTTACAAACTGCTCTTCAAAGCGCTCACAAAGCTCATTGAAGGTGATGCCTTCTGTAACGCTTAAAACGTCAAATTCATTCTTTTCAGCAAAATGTGCCGAAAGCATTGCTGTTGCAATTCCTTCAACAGAGTTAAATGAGAAAACTCCCTTGCCGTAAAACTGGCGGCGGATTTCTTCAAAGCGCTCTTCACAAAGTCCCTCTTTTTTCACTCTGTCAATTTCCTCGCAGATTACATCGTAAACTTTTTCGGGGTCTTCGCTTTCGCCGCCGAAAATGTTTATTAAATAGCCATCGCCTGCCATAACTTCGGTACCGAAGGTTGAATTTATAATACCCTCATCATAATTTTTTTTGTAAAAATCTGTTGATTCACCGAAAATCATTTCGATCAGCATTTCGTTTAAAAGCTGACCTCTTAAAATGTTTTGCTTGTCAGGCGTTTCCTTAAAGCCTATTTCAAAATAAGGCATTGAAATATCAAGCTCTTTTTCAAGCTTTTTAAGATAAACGTCACTTGGTTCATCGGGGAATACATTTTCAATTTCAACATTTTCGCTTTGCTTTAATAGCTTGTCGCAAAGCTTTAAAACGCTGTCAGGCTCAAAGTTTCCGGCGACTGATAAAACCATATTGTTTAGGTTATAAAAGGTGTTGTAGGTTTTATATAAAAGCTCAGGTGTAATTTCAGAGATTGATTCTACAGAGCCTGCAATATCAATTCTCACGGGGTGCTGCCAATAAAGACATTTTAAAAGATTTAAAAATACACACCAAGAGGGATTATCCTCATACATCTTAATTTCCTGACCGATAATGCCCTGCTCTTTATCAACCGTTTCCTTTGTAAAGTAGGGGTGGGTTACAAAGTTTAAAAGAATTTCAAGCGACTCTTCAAACTTTTCACTTGCAGAGAATAGATAGCAGGTGCGGTCAAACGAAGTGTAAGCATTTGCGTTTGCGCCTGTGCGCGAATAGCTAACAAAAGCATCCTCAACCTCGCCCTCAAAAAGCTTGTGCTCTAAAAAGTGGGCAATTCCGTCGGGAACGCAGGTGAAGTCATCATCAGCGCTTGTCTTAAATTTTGTGTTTATCGAGCCGTATTTTGTGCCGAAAAGGGCATATACGCTGTTATATTCGCTCATAGGACAAAGAAGAATGGTAAGCCCGCTTTTGTGCTTTATCCTAAGATATTTTTTATCAACCTTTGAAAACAAAAGCTCCTCTTTAACGGTTTTCATTTTATTCTTCCTCCTTAGGAGCCATAAAGTAGACTGTGTCAAGCTTAATTTTATTTGCGGCAGTAATTATATCTTCGCGAGTCAGTGAATTTATAATTTCAAGCTCTTTTTCGGGGGTTATAATTTCACCCGAAAAAATTCTTGCCAAAAAGTAACGCTCTAATTTTGAGATACTGTCCTCGGTGGAGGTTAAAACGTTGTTAAGTAGCTTTTTGGTGTTTAAAAACTCGTCGTCAGAAATATCTCCGCTTTTTAATATAGAAAGCTGATTTAAAATTTCTTCCTCTGCCTTGTTTTTGTTCTTTTCTTCTACGCCGCTGTTAACAAACATAACGTTTTTAATGCTGTCAAAAGAAGCAGAGCAGTAATAGCAAAGAGAGAGCTTTTCTCTGACATTTAAGAAAAGCTTTGAAAAGGGAGTGCCGCCTAAAAGTGCTACTGCATATCTTAAAGCATGTTTTTCCTTTTCACTTTCGGGATTTTCAACGCTAAAGCCCATAGAAAGCTTCGACTGCACAATGCTGTAACGCTCTGTAACCCTCTTAATCTGGTCGCTCGGCTTTTTGATTTTTGTTTTAATTTCAAAGGGCTTCTCGCGCTCTATGCAGGAGCTAAAGGATGAAAACATAACCTCACGCACTGCATCGGCGTTGCCGCTTCCCGCAAACATAATTTCAATGTGTGCAGTTTGAAGCAGAGTGTTGTAATGGTCAAAAACATCTGTTAAGCTTAAGCTTTCGGCAGTTTCTAAAGTGCCGTGACAGCTAATTGAGTAAGGCTCGCCGCTACACATAATCTGCTTACATTTGGAAAGGGCAAGAGAGCCTTTGTCGTTAAGCTCCGCTTTTATAGAGTCAATTAAAAACTGCTTTTCGGTTTCAAAAACGCTTTCTTTGAAAAAGCCGTTTTCTATAACAGGGTCAAGCACAAGCGAGGATAAAATTTTTGCGGCTTCTAAAGAAACTTCCTCGTTGTCTATTGTATATTTATCATTTATAGTAGCGATTGAAAGGGTAATAATCTGACAGTCACCAAAGGTTTTTACATCTCCATCGACAGCGGCACCGTAAAGCATATTAAGGGCGCGGTTAAATGAAGAAAAGTCGGGGCACTCACGATAACCCTTCTTTAAAATAAGGGGAAGAAGTGCATAAGCCGAGGCTGTGTCTAAAGACAGGGGAGCTACAAGATTAACAGAAATACGATTACTTGTAAACTTATCGTTTTTAACCTCGGTAAAATATATTCCATCTAAAATTTGTTGTCTTTTAAATTCAGTAGCCATCAATATTATCCTTTCAAAAGGCAAAATAATCTACCTTAATAGTATAGCACATATCTATTCCAAATAACAATATTTTTTATAAGCTTTTTTGTTAACAAAAGGTAAAAAAATAAAGCCCTGCAAAAGCAGAGCTTTAAATTTGTGTTCTTATTGCTCGACGGCGTAAACGCAAACTCTCTTGCGGTCACGACCGACTCTTTCAAATTTTACCTTGCCATCAATTTTAGCAAACAAGGTATCATCAGAACCGATACCAACGTTTTCACCGGGGTGAATGTGTGTACCTCTCTGGCGAACCAAAATGTTTCCGGCAAGAACGAACTGACCGTCTGCTCTTTTAACGCCGAGACGCTTTGATTCGGAATCACGACCGTTCTTTGTAGAACCGACTCCCTTTTTATGAGCGAAGAACTGAAGATTTAAACGAATCATTGTTACACCTCCGTAACCGTAATATTAATGGTGCCGTCGTACTGCTCACTTAAAATCTCAAGCTGAAGCTTCAGAGAAGAGAGCATACATTCGGCTGTCTTGTCTTTTTCTAAGACCTTGCAAATAATTTCATTTTCCAAAACCTTAACATCACAAGGCACCTTAGCGCACTCTGTAATGCCGTTTATAACGGTCATAACAGCAGAGGTAACACCGGCGCAAACAATGTCCTTGCCGTAATCCTCGAAGCCTGCATGTCCGCTTATGCTAAACGAAACTATTTTTTTGTCTTTTTCAAAAAATCGTGCATTTATCATGGGATGAAATTAAGCGTTAATTGCGTCAATTTGAACCTTGGTGTAAGGTTGTCTATGACCGAGTTTACGCTTGCTGTCCTTCTTAGGTCTGTATGTAAATACAGTAACCTTCTTGGCTTTGCCATTTTTGAGGACCTTTGCGGTTACGGTTGCGTCCTTAACATAAGGAGCACCTACGCGAACTTTTTTCTCTCCGCCAATAAAAGTAACTTTGTCGAAAGTAACAACATCATCGGTGTTAACATCGAGCTTCTCGATGTAAATAATGTTGCCCTGCTCGACACGGTACTGCTTACCGCCGGTTTCAATGATAGCGTACATCGTGTTGGGCACCTGCCTCTACTATAATCTCGCTGTTTAAGGCGACGGTAATCCGTGCTTTTGGGCATAATACGCCCTGCCTCAACCATGCGGCCTTTATATGATACCACAGCTTTTTTATGTTGTCAAGCAAAAAAGGACATTTTTTTACCCTTATTTTGTTGCCTTTTTAAAAAGCTCAAGAATTAAAAATTTAGCCTCGAATTTGGGGCTTGTAAGCTCATCAATCTCTCTTTGTGTAAAAACCTCCTGCATACAGTTTTGGCTTGCTGCAGGCACACAAAGCGAGGGGAACATAACACACCACCAGTTTTTGCCTTCTGCCTTTCCGATTTCTATTCTTACAGCGTCATAATAGCCTGCAGGAAGTGTAAAATTCTCGTAAACCCTTGTTTCAAAATACATATTGCAAATGTAAGCATTAATAGAATAGTTTTGTCCGTTTTCAGAGATAACACGCTCAGCAACTTCTTTTATTTTGCCTAAGTTTTGCTCGGCGCTATTTTTAGCTTCAGCTACACTTTTAAGATTTTCAAAAATATCTCCCGTTTCCTTTAAAACGGCATCACGCACTAAAAGCTTTAAGCTTTGGTCGTACTCGCTATCCGAGTTTGCAAGAATGTGAAGCCTTAAAACGTTGCTTCTGACATTGTCCATATCCTTTGCAAAAACACTAAAGCCCGATAGAATAACAGAAATAATAAGTCCGACCGCTAAAGAAAATTCAATTTTTTTCATTTTTATGTCTCCTTTTTTATGTAGGTGATAGTATAATTGACATAAAAATGAAGACTTATACAAAAAGGGCATCTAAATTTAGATGCCCTTTAAAAATTAATCTTCGGTTTTAATGTTTATCCATAAATCCTGAACATAGGTGTTAATTTCGCTGGGAAGATGAATAAACGATTCGCACTTTTTAAGATAATCCTCGCTTGGATACATGAGCTCGTTATTTTTGGTTTCTTCGTCTAAGAGCTCAAATGCCGCACTGTTAGGAGTGCAGTAGCCTGTAACCTCGCTGTTCAAAAGAGCATTTTCGCCTTCTAACATAAAGTTAATATAGGTTTCTGCCCATTTCTTGTTTTTGCTTCCTTTAGGAATACAGAATGCATCTCCAAAACGGTTTGTGCCCTCTTTTGGATAAGCAAAGGCGAGATTTTCATTTTCCTCCATCATAACAAGAGCATCACCTGCATAGTAGGTTGCAATAGCGGCGTCCTCGTTAATCATTTTTTCGTAAATCTCGTCCATATAATAGCCCTGAACAACATCCTTTTGGGCTAAAAGCTTGTCATAGCACTCTTTAATTTCATCCTTGTTTGTGGTGTTTTGCGAATAGCCTAAAAGTGTTTGAGCAACTGCAAAGGCATCACGGGGATTGTTAAACATTAAAACATTGTCAGCGTACTTTTTGTCCCAAAGAATTGAGTAGCTGTCAACAGGCTCTTTTACAAGCTTTTTGTTGTAAACAATACCTACAAGACCCCAAGAGTAAGGAACAGAATATTCGTTTTTAGGGTCGTAATCACGATTTTTAAATTCGTCCATAATGTTTGTTTCAAAAAGAGGAATGTTAGAAAAATCGAGCTTTTCGAGTAAATCCTCTTCAATAAGTCTTGCAACCATATAATCCGAGGGGATTATAATATCATACTCGGCACCGCCGTTTTTAATTTTGGCATACATAGCCTCGTTTGAGTCGTAGGTACGGTATTTAATCTTAACATTGTATTTTTCTTCAAATCTCTTATTAAGGTCAACGGTGTCATTTGAACCTTCTGACATATAAGGTCCGCCCCAGTTGTAAACTATTAAGGTTGCCTCATATTTTTTTCCGCAGCCTGTGAGGGCAAAAAAACTAAAAAGTGAAACTAAAATAAGAACATATGAAATAATTTTTTTCATTTTTCAAAACCTTTCAAAATAAATTTTTACTTTTTCCTTTCGGCTTTTTCCTTTCTGATTGCCGAAATGTTTGAAATTAATAAGATTACCAGTACAGCCACAAATAAAAGGGTGGACAGCGCATTAAGCGAAGGGGGAACCTGCTTTCTGAGCATACTGTAAATGGTAACGGGAAGTGTCTGAAAATCGCTTCCGCTTGTAAAATAGCTTATGATAAAGTCGTCAAGCGAAAGGGTAACTGCCATTAAAAAGCCTGAGAATACACCCGGCATAATTTCGGGCAGTATAACCTTAAAAAATGCCTGCTTTTTGGTGCAGCCCAAATCAAGCGCCGCTTCAAAAAGGTTTGCATTAACCTGATATAGCTTTGGAAGCACATTTAAAATTACATAGGGAAGATTAAATGTAATGTGTGCAATAAGCACAGAGTAAAACCCTTGGCTTATACCGATAACAGATGATACAAACACAAACAAAAGCATAAGTGATATACCTGTTACAACCTCGGGGTTAACCATAGGAAGATTAGTTACAGACATTACAACAGCTCGGCTTTTTTTGCCAAGACTATAAATGCCAATAGCCGCCATTGTGCCTATAACGGTTGCAATTACAGATGATATTGCCGCTAACAAAAGGGTGTTCATAAGCGAAGACATTATAAGCTCGTCTTCAAATAAAACCTCATACCAGCGAAGCGAAAATCCAGTAAAATGCGATTTGCTTTTTGACTCATTGAATGAAAAAACAATCAAAATCAAAATAGGCAAATATAAAAACAAATATACAATAGAGAGATAAACTTTTGAGAAGGCCTTTTTCATTACAGCATAACCTCCTCATCACTTTGCTTCATAAACGCCATACAAATTAAAATTATAAGCATAAGAATCAGAGATAAAACCGAACCTATGTGAAAGTTTGGCTCTCCACCCATAAAATAAATGTCGATAAGGTCACCAATAAGCATATTCTTAGCTCCACCAAGCTTTTGAGAAATAACAAAGGTGGAAGCTGCAGGAACAAAAACCATAGTAATTCCGTTGATAATGCCTGGTACACTTAATGGGAGAAGCACACGTCTGAATACATTAAAGCCGTTACAGCCTAAATCTCGCGATGCTTCAATTAAGCTGTTATCAATTTTAACCATAATGTTATAAAGAGGAATAATCATAAAGGGAAGGAAGTTATAAACCATACCGATTATAATTGCGCCTTCTGTGTTAATCATTTTAAGGGGCTCTGTGATGCCGAGTAAATTAAATATACCCAGCGCCTCTAAAATATTGTTTATAATGCCGTTTTTCTCAAGCAGAGTCATCCAAGCGTATGTTCTTAAAAGAAAGTTCATCCACATAGGAAGCATTATAAGCATTATAAGTGTTTTTTGAGTAATCCAGCTTGTTCTCGAAATGATATAAGCCATAGGATAACCAACAACAAGGCAAATTACAGTTGCAATAAGCGCAAGCTTAAGTGAACGAGCAAACACACCTGCAAATCTGCCTGCCTCTAAAAACCACGAAAGAGTAAAGCTTCCGTCGTCGGCTGTAAATGCAAAGTAAAGAACAAAGCACAATGGTACTACTATAAACACTATTGACCAAACAATGTGGGGAATAGCAAGTGCCTTATTCTTCAACCTCTGCCACCTCCTTAGCGGTAAGCGGAGTGATTTTTATGTTGTCAAAGTTAAATTTAATGCCGATGTCGGTGGCAACCTGCTCGTCTAACTGCGAATGAATAAGCCACTGACGCTCTGCCATCCAAACAATAAGCTCGTTATGTCTGCCCTTATAAACGAGCGACTCCAAATAAGCCTTTGAATCGGCAATATCCTCGGATACAACAGATATATCCTCGGGGTAAATTGTAAGTAAAACGCGCTCGCCCTCTGAAAGATTCAGGTTTTCTCTTTCAAAGCTAAAGCCGCAAAATTCAATGGTATTTTCACCTACAACCTCTCCCTCAACAACAGTTTTGTCATCGGGGAAAAGTCTTGTCATAATGTGGATGTCGCATGGGTCGAAGCTTAATCCTACGGCATTACCCACCTCTTGCGACATTGTCGAATGAACAATGTAAGTAAAGCCGCCGCAGTTAACGCTTATCTCGTAGTGCACGCCTTTAAATACAACCGATTCAACCACACCGTCTATCATACCCTTGATAGAAGGTGAAATTTTAATGTCCTCGGGTCTTATAACAACATCAACCGGCTGCATAGGTGCAAAGCCTTTGTCAACGCAAACAAAGTCGTGACCCTGAAAACGCACCAAAAAGTCCTTTACCATAACAGCATCAATTATGTTGCTCTCGCCGATAAAGTCGGCAACAAAGGCATTTTGGGGTTCATTATATATATCCTGAGGGGTGCCCACCTGCTGAATAACACCGTCCTTCATAACAACAACGGTGTCCGACATAGTAAGAGCTTCCTCTTGGTCGTGTGTAACATAAATAAAAGTGATATTAAGATTTTTCTGAATTTCCTTAAGCTCGAGCTGCATTTCTTTTCTAAGCTTTAGGTCAAGCGCGCCGAGCGGCTCGTCTAATAAAAGCACTCTCGGATAATTTACAAGTGCTCTTGCAATAGCAACTCTCTGCTGCTGTCCGCCTGATAAATGGTTTACACGCCTTTTTTCAAAGCCCTTAAGGTTAACCATTTCAAGCATTTTGGAAACACGCTTTTTAATCTCGTCAGCGGGCAGCATTTTTATCTTTAAACCAAATGCAACATTATCAAAAACATTAAGATGGGGGAAAAGCGCATATCTTTGAAAAACGGTGTTAATGTTTCTTTTGTTGGGTGGAATGTTTGAGCATTCCTTGCCGTCAAAATAAACATTACCGCTTTTGGCGTTCATAAATCCGCCGATAATGCGAAGCATTGTGGTTTTGCCGCAGCCCGAAGGGCCTAAAAGCGTAACAAATTCTTTGTCCTTGATAGATAAATTAATATTATCAAGAACCCTGTCGCCGTCGTACTCAAAAACGACGTCCTCTAAACGAATGATGGGGGTTTCTCCCATTTTGCATCCTCCCTTTGCGGTTTTTGACAGTGATAAAACCTGTCTTTTATTAGCTGTTTGCGCCTAAAAGGTTCGGATAACGGCGCAATATCCTGCTAACCCACGGTTGTTTGATTTCGCACCCCGCAAAAGGATTTTTATTTCACCTAAAATGCTTTAGGCAAACAACGAAACTATAAAACCATGGTGCACTTTTTGCATATAGATGCACGACCTTATATCTACTAATTTATATTAGAGTATAAGATAACATTATAATGATAGTTATAAAGAGAGGAAAAGTCAATATCTTTTGCTAAAATTCTAAAATATTTTTTGTTTTTTTATGAGGTTCGCGATTTTTCTTAAAAATGCCCTTAAATCCTCTTAATTTCTTGCGTTTTCTTTAAAATTCTCTTATTTTCATTGTGAAAAAGCAAAAAAACTACCCGCTTTTGCGGGTAGTTTTCTGAAAATTTAGGGCTTTGAAATTTCGCAAAGTGCTTTTGAAACCTCGACATCGCTTTTTGATTTTGAAATATCACCGAGCGACAGCATTCCGCAAAGCTTATTTTGCTCTAAAACGGGAACTCTTCTTATTTGTTGTGCCGACATAGTTTTTAAAGCCTCGTCAACGCTTTGGTTGGGACTTGCAAAAATAGTGCTCTTGCTCATAATTTCCGAAACGCTTAAATCACTGCAGTTTCCGTCTTTGCAAACGCCTCTTGTTACAATGTCGCGGTCGGTTACAACGCCAACAAGCTTTTGTCCCTCAACAACGGGGAGAATACCGATGTCGTATTCTCGCATTAGCGTTGCCGCTTTTTTTAGACTTTCATCCTTTGAAACTGTAATTAAATCCTTACTCATAATATCACGAACAAGCATTAATATCACTCCCGAAATTTATTTATCGGTAGTATTAACACTTTTTTCTTCAATTATGCATAAATTTCGTTTTAAAATGTTTTTACCTTTGTAGCCGTAGGCCCTGTCTTTAACAGAGCTATTTAAGCTTTCCTCTGTAATTTTGGGCTGTAAAGAGTTAAAAAACTCTTTTATAGGACTTTTTTCTGCCTTGCTGTTTAAAGGACAAGAAATCTGACACAAATCGCATCCCCAAACAAGACCGCCTTTTTTAATTAAATTCTTTTCATTTTGGGTAAGCTCTTTTTTGCTCTGGGTAAGAAAAGACAGACAAAGTGAAGTGTCAACGAAGAAAACCTCACCATCTGTGCTTTTAAGTGCGTTTGAAAAGCAGGCGTCACTGCATTTGCCGCAGTTTATGCAGAAGCCTAAAGGGAAAGACTTGCCTGTAAGCTCTAAATCGGTTACAATTTCGCCTATGAAACAGTAAGAACCGTATTTTTGATTTATTAAAAGTGAGTTTTTTCCTAAAACACCAAGACCCGATAAATATGCAGCGCGCACTTCGTCAATAGGGGATACATCGCAAAATGAGCAAAATGTATTTTGAGGAAATTTTTCGCTTAATTTTTGACACAAAGTATCAAGCTTATCCTTTATAATGGTGTGGTAGTCTTTGCCTATGCAGTATAAAGAAACATTACGCTCGCCTTTAAAGTCTATGTTGTAGGGGAATAAAAAGGTTATAATTGATTTAGCATTTTGTGGGATTAATGCCTTGTTTTTGGTTTCAAATTTTACTAAATCATTACTGAATTTACAAAAACCGAAAATTTCAAAATCCTGTGATTTGACAAAATCGTATATTCTTTCCAAAATATGCACCCCCACGCTTTTTTATTTATTATATAACATTAATTTCAAGGTTGCAACTTTTAAAACAATGTGTTAAAATTAAAAAGGCGACATATAATGTCTTTAAAAAATAAGGGCAATGTAAAGGAGAAATGTTTTATGAAAATGATAATTGCAGTTGTAAATAATGACGACAGCAACGCCGTTATGCGTGCCCTTACAAAAGCTAATTTTCAGGCAACAAAGCTTGCCACAACAGGCGGCTTTTTAATGGCAGGTAATACAACCTTTTTAATAGGCGTTGATGATAATAGGGTCGACAGTGCAATAGAGGTCATATCGGCACACAGTAAAAAACGTAAGCAGGCTATGCCGGCTGTTACAAGCTATGGTGTTGGAATGTATGACCCGATGACTGTTGAAGTTTCGGTTGGCGGTGCCACAATATTTGTTATGAATGTCGAACGTTTTGAAAAGGTATAAGTTTTTTTATGAGTAGTTTTGAGCTAATCGGCAAAAAAGAGCCTTTAGAAAACATCAAAGCAGGAATTGCGTCGGGTAGGCTTTCGCATGCTGTTTTGCTAAGCGGCGAAAAGGGCGTTGGCAAAAAGTTTTTTTCAAAGCATATTATAAAAATGCTTGTCTGCCAAAATAAAAATAAGCCCTGCGGCATCTGTGCCCAGTGCCAGAAAATTGATAAAGATATTCACCCAGATGTTTTTAATATTTTCCCTGCCGGTAAAAGTGAAACCATTGGCGTTAAGGAAATTGCACCAATTAAAGCAAGTATAAACATAAAACCAAATGATGCCGATTTTAAGTTCTTTATTATAAATGAGGCAGAGCGTATGAATAAATACGCTCAAAATGCTATTTTAAAAATGATAGAAGAACCGCCTGAGGATAGTATATTTATATTAACCTCGCAAAACAGTCAGGCACTGCTCGCAACGGTTCTTTCAAGGGTTACTAAAATAGCTTTGGGCCCCGCCGAAAAGGAAGAAATCGAGGCGTTTTTAAAGAAAAATTACAGCGATTTTTCAAATGAAGAAATTAAAGAGGCAGCAAAAAATTCCGGCGGTAATATAGGAACTGCAATTTCTCTTTTGCAAAATGAACAAGAGAGAGAAATTTTAAAGGATAGTCAAACGGTAGCCATAAATATAATAGAAAAGGACCGTGCACTTTTAAATTTAAGTCTCGGAAAATATTCAAAGCAAAAGACACTTGCGCAAAACCTTGTAAATAATGTAAAGCAAATTTACAGAGAGGCATATTTCGCTCTTGCAGAAAAAGACAGTATAACAGAGGTCGCTTTAAAAATATCTCAGAGATTAAGTCTAAAGGCAATTTTGGGAATTATTGACTCTTGCGACAGATTTTCAGAAAATTTAAGCAGAAATGTAGGACTTTCATTAGCGCTTACAGCATTTGAAATCGAATGTGCTAATATAATAGATAATAAATAAAGGAATGGATAAAATTAATGGTAACTGTAATAGGTGTTCGCTTTAAGGAAGGCGGCAAGGTGTATTACTTCGGCCCGCGCGACCTTACCCTTAATCTCGGCGATTATGTAATAGTTGAAACCGCAAGAGGCCTTGAGTGCGGCGTGGTTGCAATGGAAAAAAGCGAGGTTGACGAAGAGGGTATTGTTAAGCCTTTAAAAGAGGTTTTGCGTAAGGCTGAGCCAAAAGATATTGAGCAGGCTGAGAAAAATCGTCAAAAAGAAAAGGAAGCCTTTGATATCTGCAGCCAAAAAATACTTGACCATAATCTCGAAATGAAGCTTGTCGATGTTGAAATAACCTTTGATAACAGTAAAATTCTGTTTTATTTTACAGCCGACGGCAGAATAGATTTCAGAGAGCTTGTAAAGGATTTAGCCTCTGTTTTCAGAACAAGAATTGAGCTCAGGCAGATAGGTGTTCGCGATGAGTCAAAAATTCTTGGCGGACTCGGCGTTTGCGGAAGACCCTTTTGCTGTTCATCATTTCTTTCGGAGTTTCAGCCGGTGTCAATTAAAATGGCAAAGGACCAAGGTCTTTCTTTAAACCTTGCAAAGATTTCAGGCACCTGTGGCAGACTTATGTGCTGCCTTAAATATGAGCAGTCGGTTTATGATGAGCTTTTAAAAATAACCCCAAGGGTCGGAAGCCTCGTTTCTTTTAAAGGAAATAAAGGAATTGTAACCGAAGCCTCTGTATTATCAGGTGCTCTTAAAATAAGATTAGAGGACAAAGAAGAGGGAAGTGTTGTGGCGGCAACCCGCGATGAAGTTAAAATATTGAAAGCTGCCAAGCCTACACGTGAGGAAGAAAACCTCGAAATTGATGAAGAAATGTAAAAAAGCGTTGATTTTTAAAAATCAATGTGATAAAATAGGTTTGTAATAAACTTATATTCCTTTGAGGAGGTGTTTATAAATGGCTTACAAAATTACTGATGAGTGCCTCGCTTGCGGTGCATGCGCAGGAGAGTGTCCCGTTTCTGTTATCACAGAGGGCGACGGAAAGTATGAAATCGGTGAGGGCTGCATCGAGTGCGGCACCTGCGTTGCAACTTGCCCCGTTGGCGCTATTGTAGAGGAATAATTCTACATAAAACAATAATTCTTCAAAGTTTAAGAGAGCTTGAGTCCATAAGAAGTTTTAAAAGCCGTTATGCTTTAAGATTAATTATGTACATATTCTCTTGTGGAGAAAAATTTAAAATTAACTTAAAGGCTCCCGAAAGGGAGCCTTTAAGTGTAATTAGGGAGTGGTTGCTATGAAAATCAGCAGTACTACAAGTGTTCTTGCAAGAAAATTCGGAGACGAAAAGGCAATAGTAATGCTTGCAAAAGCAGGCTTTGATGCAATGGACTATTCTATGTTTGTACATAAAGCCGAAGATGGCGTTTTTACAAATAAAGGCTTTGATAAGTACGCTGAAAAACTTAAGACCGTTGCTGATGCAGCAGGAATTGAGTTCGGTCAGCTTCATGCTCAAATGCCCAGCCCATCTTATCCCGCTTATATGGAAAACCAAAAGCTTTGGGATATGCTGGCTGTAAATTCTATCATAAGTGCCGCAATTATGAATTGCCCTTATGTCGTAATTCATCCACTTATTATGCTTGACCGTATATATGACCAAAAGTATCAGGAAAATTATGATGCTAATTTGGAGTATTACGGAAAAATGGTTCCTTATCTTAAAGAATACGGCGTTAAGGTCGCTATTGAAAATATGTGGCATCACGATTTTGAAAAGGATGTTATTTGTCCTTCGGTTTGCAGTACCTCTGATGAAATGAAAAAGCTTGCAAAAGAGCTCGGTGACGGTTTTGTTACCTGCCTCGATGTAGGACACTGCATTTTAACAGGAGAAACTCCTGAGGATATGGTTTACAGCCTTGGAGATACATTAAAGGTACTTCATGTTCACGATAACGACGGACGAGATGATAATCACGATATTCCATATAATGGATTTCCGACACCTATGGAATTTAAAGGCCCCGAAAGACGTATAAACTGGGATGCCTTTATAAAAGCCCTCAAGGATATAAACTATACAGGAACATTAAGCCTTGAAGCTGATTCGTTTTTATCCAGATTCCCTATGGAGCTATATGAGGACGCATCGCTCTTTATGGCAAAGGTCGCAAGACACCTTGCAGATAAATTTGATAAATAGTAAGTAGTAAAAAAGCCGACTGATTTTTCAGTCGGCTTTTTGTATCTTATTTAGATATTACTTAAAAACTCATCTACCTGTGCACAAAGACTTTCTACATCTCCGTTATTTAAAATAAAGTAGTCTGCCATCGCAATAGGTCCGCCCTTTTCGAGCTTTTCTATTTCTGCTAAATCGCGGCTGAGAGCTTCTTCATTTGTGAGAGGCCTTATTTCGCGGGTGGTAAGACGCTCATATCGAATGGGACGGTTTGTTATAACAGCGGCTACTATAAGTCTGTCGCCGAAATGTTCTTTTAAGCATTTGTATTCGGACCAGGAATAAAGACCGTCTAAAATTGTGTCGCCCTCATCTTGAGCCTTTTCAATAGAGGGTAATAAAAGCTTTGCAAAAGCGGCGGGACCGTGAACTCTGCGAAGCTCCTCACGCACCATTCTTTCGTTTTGCTCATTTTTTTGAAGCCCGCGAGCTTTAAGCTCGTCCATTGTTACCTGACCGAAATAGATTTTATTAAAGCCTTTTTCGCAGAATAAATCGCAAACCACCGATTTACCGGTGCCGCACATTCCTACAAGGGCAATAATTTTGTTTTGTGACATAAAAAATGTCCTCCTTTTAAAGCTTTATAATCTTATCTGCAAAGCTTGAAATTTCGCTTTGGCTATGCGTAACCATTATAACAATTTTATCCTTGGCAAACTCTTTGATAATTGGGGAAATGTCGCTTATTGTGCCTTCATCAAGAGCTGAAAAGGCTTCGTCTAAAAGCAGTATTTGCGGCTCAAATATAAGCGCTCTTGCAAGCGAAACACGTCTTTTCATTCCGCCGCTAAGCTCGCTTATTTTGGCATTTTCAAAGCCCTCAAGTCCAAGATTTTTTAAAATTTCCTTTGCCTTTTTCTTGGCATCAACAGTTTTTTTATCGCAAACCGACAAAACATTGTTTATAACACTTATAAAGGGAATAAGTCTGTTTTCCTGAAATACGAATGAAAGCTTACCCTCTTTTAAAACCTCACCCTCAAAGTCTTTATCAATACCCGAGATGATTTTAAGAAGGGTGGTTTTTCCACAGCCCGAGGCACCGCTTATGCAGTAAATTCCGGCGGCGTCAAAATTATAGGAAAAATCCTTAAATAAACAAAGCTCGCCGAAGCATTTTGTAATGTTTTTTAAATTTACAAACACTTATGCCTCACCTCCCGTGACCTTTTTATTTAAGCGGCGCATTAAAAGCATAAAAAGCTTTTCCATAGCCATACTTAAAACAATTATAACCAAGGTGACAGCAAAAAGGTCGGCTGTTTCAATGTAAATCTTTGCATCGTGGATTTTAATTCCGAGTGTGTCTTTTGGAAGACCTATAACCTCTGCCGAAATGCCTGCCTTAAAAGCAAAGCCTAAAGCAACCGAAGCGGCAGAAGAAAACTGCGGCATAATAGATGGAATATAAATAAGTTTAAGCTTTTTAAAAAATGAGAAGTTATAAATCTTTGCCATCTCAAGCAAATTTTTATCTGTCTCCTTTATGCCGACAGACAGGCTGTGCCAAATGATAGGCACTACCATTAAAAAGGCAATAAATGAAGCGATAGAGCTTTTAAGCCATAAAAGTGCAATGACTATAAAAGAGGCAACAGGTGCCGATTTTATAACCCTCATTAAAGCACCGATAAGCGAATCTGCGGTTTTTGAATAGCTTGTTATAAGTGAAAGTAAAATAGCAAAAATAACAGCTAATACAAATCCAAGTAAAATGTGCCAAAGAGAATTTGCTATACAAAGCCAAAAATCCGAGGTGGACAAAAGCTCAAAGGCACGCTTAAAGGTGTCAAGGGGAGAGGCCACTAAAATGTCGTGACCGACAATTAAATATACCCCTTCCCAAACTAAAAGCCAGAAAAGCAGTACAAAAACTTTTTTTAAAAGAGGTTTAATTTTATTTTGCACTGTAGTAGAATGCATCATCGGGTAAACTACCTCCAACCGAAGCAGGATTTGATTTGAATAATATATCAAGGTAGCTGCTAATTGCATTTTTCATTTTGTCGCCGGTGTAGTAAACACAAGAGGGAATAACGGGGATAACAGCATCGCGGCTGATAATCTCAAATTCCTCGGCGTTGTCTAAGGTTTCGTCTAAAAGCTGGAGAGCCTGAACAGATGCTGAATATTCAAGCAAGAATGTTTTAACAGCTTCGGGGTTTTGCTCTAAATATTCATTTCTGACAATAAGGCAACCCATAATGAGATTGTTGTTATTGTTTTCGGGAACGCTCTCCCAAGCGTTTGCAAGGTCGATAACCTTTTTAATATCCTTGTTTTTGTTTGTAACTGTGGTTGCAAAGGGGTCGGGTAAAAGTGCATATTCAGCCTCGCCTGTAAGCATTAAAGAGGCAAGCTCTGAATGCTCTGCCTTGTAGATAACTTCAATGTCTTTTCCAAGAACAAGTCCGTTCTTTTCAAGTAAGAAGTTTAAAACATACTCATTGGTTGCACCCTGACCTGTTGCGTAAAGCTTTTTACCCTTTAAATCGGCTATTGTTTTAACGTTTTGGTCCTTTGTTAAGATGTGAAGCACGCCGGTTGTAGTAGCGGCAATAACGCTTACACCACCATTGGTTTTTTTGTAAAGGGTAGCGGCAAGGTTTGTGGGAACAGCAGCAATATCAACCGACTTGTTTACAACAGCGGCAACCGCCTGGTCGGGAGCTGTAAATATTTGAAAATCGTAGTCGTTTTTAGCGGCCTCGTTTTTATCCTGACGCATAAGTCCCATCATACCAATAGCTGTGGGGCCCTTCATAACCGAAACATTCATTTTAACCTTGGGCTTTTCGCTGTTTGTGCTTACATCGCCGGGTTTTATTTCATTCCTGCAGGAAGAAAAGCATACTAAAAGCATAAGTGATGCTAAAATAAGTGATACTGTTTTTAAAATTTTGTTTTTCATGGTATATATCTCCTTTATATTTTAATCAACATTATCCTGCCAAGCATTGCAGACATCAACCCACTTTATAAATGAGCTAAAGGTTTCAAGTTCGCTTATGGTAAGCTCAATGGCACTGTTAGAGCTTCCGCAGGCGGGGAAAACGGTTTCAAAACGCGTAAGCGATTTGTCCAAGTAAATTTTTACATTTTCATTTACTCCAAACGGACAAACTCCTCCTATGCCGTGACCGATTTTTTCTTCAACCAAGTCGGCAGCTATCATACGAGGCTTTATTTTAAACTCCTCTTTAAAGGCGTGATTATCAACTTTAGCATCGCCTGCTGCAACTATTAAAATAGGGGCGTCAATGCCTTCAAACGACAGTGTTTTGGCAATTCTTTTGCCCTCGCAGCCAAGAGCGAGCGCCGCAAGCTCAACCGTTGCACTTGAAAGTTCAAGCTCACGAATACGTCCATCGGCATCAAATTTTTTGAGATATTCTCTCGCCTTTAAAATTGACATAGCTTCACCTTTATATATATTCTTTCTTATAAATTATACTCTTTTATATTTAAAAGTCAATAAATTAAAAAGGGCATTGAGGGAAAATTTTCCTCTCAATGCCCAAAGATTTAAGCTTTACTTATTATTAATGTTTTTTATTGCATTTTGTGCAAAGGTGTTGTTAACAGTTTTGCTAAAGTCGGCACGCTTTGTAAGCTCACCTGCTTCTTCTATAACATCTTGTAAGCGATTTAGGGATTTTTCGGTCATAACGCCGTCCTTGCACCAGGCATCAATGTCCATATAGCTTTGAACAGAGGTCACTAAAAGTGCGTGTTCAATGTCAGGGAAGCTCTTTTCAATAGCCGTAGCAATTTCCTCGGCTGTGTGCTCCTGACACCAGAGCTGAGCTTTGTAAACTGCATTTGCAAAGCCTTGAATTATATCCTCATTTTGCTCAATATATTTTTTAGAGGCAAAATAGGCTGTGTAGGGTATTTCTCCGCTTTCCTCGCCTATAGAGGCAACAATGTAGCCCTTGCCCTCTTTTTCAAGCATTGAGGCGGTTGGCTCAAATGCCGTTACATAATCGCCTGTGCCTGAAGAAAATGCACTTGTCATCATTGCAAACTGCACGCTGTTATCAAGAAGTAAATCCTTTTCGGTGTCAAGTCCGTTTTGCTTTAAAATATATTCAAATGTCATAAACGGAACACCGCCGCGTCTGCCGGGAAGAATATGCTTGCCCTTTAAATCGGTCCATTTAAAATCTTCGTTTTTCTCGCGTGATACTAAAAATGAACCGTCTTTTTGGGTTAGCTGTGAAAAGATTTGCAGATAATTTTCTCTGCCTTCGTTATAGATATAAACAGATGCCTCGGGACCTGCAAAGCCAATGTCAACCTGCCCCGAAAGCACCGCTGCTGCAACGCTGTCGGCGCCTTGACCTACAGAGAGTGAAACATCAAGACCTTCGTCCTCAAAAAATCCGAGGTTTAGTGCAACATATTGAGGAGCGTAAAACACCGAGTGGGTAACCTCGCTGACCTCAATTTTCTTAAGACCTTTGTCATTGTCCTTTTTGCAAGCCGTAAAAGGCAAAATAATTAGTAGGCAGAGCGAAAAAATTGCCGCCTTTTTTAAAAAGCTTTTAACCATATAAAAACTCCTTTGCTGTTTTCTCTATTAAATGCAAAAACCTAAAAAAATGTTACCCTTTATGATTAATAAATTTGAGTGTAAGCTTTTCTGAGATTACAATAAACTCATACATAATTGCTGCCGCTACAGATAAAATAAGCACGCTTGTCATAACAAGGTCCATTTTAAACACCTGACCGCCGTAAACTATAAGATAGCCAAGTCCCGCCTTAGAAACTAAAAACTCACCTGCAATTACGCCTACAAGCGAAAGACCGATGTTTATTTTAAGCGAGTTAAAAAGGGTTGAAATGTTAAAGGGAAGCACTATCTTAAAAAATATCTGAAGCCGCGTGGCACCAAAGGTTTTTGCCATTTTTATAAGGTCTTGGTCGGTTGATTTAAAGCCTTCAAGCATTTCAAGCACAGTTACAATGGTTGAAATTGCAAGTGCCATAAAAATAATGGCACGCACACCTGCTCCCGCCCAAATTATAATAACGGGGCCAAGTGCAATTTTGGGAAGACTGTTAAGCACAACCAAATAAGGCTCGCTGACCTTTGATAAAAACGGCGACCACCATAATGCGCTTGCAAGGGCAACACCAATAATAATACCGAGTAAAAAGCCAACCACCGTTTCAAAAAGGGTGGTGTAAATGTGAAGAGGGAAATTGTTTTTATTAAAATTAAGAAGCACCTTAAGTATCCGTGAGGGCGAGCTTAAAACAAAGCTGTCTATTATATTAAAATGGGCTGAAATTTCCCACACAGCTATAAATAAAACTAATATAAAACATCTGAAAAATGTAACAACAGCCTTGTCTTTTTTAACCTTTGAAAGATAAGAAAGACGCTCTTTAGAAAGGTTTGTGTTATGCATTTATATCAAGCTCTTTCCAGATTTGATTGAAGTATTCTCCGAATTTTTTGTGGTCGCGTGTTAAAAGCGGACTTCTATTTTGTATATCAAATTCGGTGTTGATAATTTTTTTAATCTCGGCAGGACGCTTTGTGAGCACCAGCACCCTGTCACTCATGCTTATGCTTTCGGGAATGTCGTGTGTTACAATGATAGCTGTCTTTTTCTCTTTTTTGAGAATTTTATAGACATCATCTGAAACCGAAAGCCTCGTTTGATAGTCAAGAGCCGAAAAGGCTTCGTCTAAAAGCAGTATTTCGGGCTTTACCGATAAGGTTCTTATAAGAGCAGCGCGCTGTCGCATTCCGCCCGAAAGCTGAGAGGGGTATTTATCCCTAAATTCCCAAAGTCCGTAAGCCTTTAAAAGACTGTCGGCATATTCTAAGTTTTCCTCCGACAGCATTTTTTGTATTTCAAGCCCCAAAATAACATTTTTTCTTATTGAACGCCAAGGAAGTAAGCTATCCTTTTGAAGCATATAGGCAATGTCAAAGCAGGGAAATGAGAGCTTTTTGCCTTTTAGATAAATCTCACCCTCTGTTATCGGGGTGAGTCCCGAAATTGATGACAGTATGGTTGATTTTCCGCAGCCCGAGGGGCCTACAATGCTTAAAAACTCACCGTTTTTAACGCTAAAGCTTACATTTTTAACCGCTTCGACCTCTCCGTTTTTTGCTTGGTAGCAGATTTTGAGATTTTTTATTTCAAGTATGTTTTCCATGAGGCCTCTCCCTTAAGCTTAAAAGCATTTTATAAAGCGTAAAAAATCCGCTTTCAAATCAGTATATTAATTTTTGAAAAAATTAGTGAAAAAAGGTGAATAAAAAATCCATATACGATTTTTAAATCACTTGACACAACAGATTAAATGTTATACAATATTCATATACTGTATTTTGTGGTTATTTGAGTTTTCAATTTACAGATATTAAGACAAAAAAATAAAAGAAGGAGGAAATTTTAAGCTTTATGACACAACAACAGATATATATGCTCATCGCCGCTGTGGTAGCTATTGTGCTCATAATTGTAGCCTTTTTTATTGGCGTTTTAGTTAGAAAGCAAACCGCTGAGAAAAAAATAGGCTCTGCCGAGGCAGAGGCCGAAAGAATAAGAAAAGGCGCCGAGGCAGATGCACAGCGTGCTAAAAAAGAAGCAATCGTTGAAGCAAAGGACGAGCTTCATAAATTAAGAGTAGAACAAGAAAGAGAATTAAAAGAGAGAAGAAACGAAGTCACACATCAGGAAAAAAGACTTCAGCAAAAAGAAGAGAACCTTGACAAAAAAACAGAGAACCTCGAAAGAAAAGACGAAGCTTTGCAGGCAAAGATTAAAGAGGTTGAGGCAAAGCTCACAGATGCCGAAACCATTAAACAGCGTCAGCTTGATATGCTCGAGCGTATTTCGGGTCTTTCAACAGAGCAGGCAAAGGAAATGCTCTTAAAGAGCCTTGACGAACAGCTCACACACGATAAGGCAGTCAGAATAAACGCTTTTGAACAGCAGATTAAGGATGATTCAGACCAAATCGCAAGAAACCTTATTTCAGGCGCAATCGCAAGATGCGCTGCCGATCACGTATCCGAGGCAACAGTTTCGGTTGTTCATCTCCCCGGTGATGAAATGAAGGGCAGAATTATCGGTCGTGAGGGTCGAAACATAAGAACACTTGAAACCTTAACAGGAGTAGATTTAATTATTGATGACACTCCCGAGGCCATCACACTTTCGTCTTTTGACCCCATCAGACGTGAGGTTGCAAGAATTTCGCTCGAAAAGCTTATTGCAGACGGCAGAATTCACCCTGCACGCATTGAGGAAATGGTTGAAAAGGCAAAGCGTGAGGTTGAAAGTAAAATTAAGCAGGAAGGCGAGCGTGCCGTTATGGAAATTGGTATCCACGGCATTAATCCCGAGCTTGTTAAGCTTTTAGGACGCCTTCGTTATAGAACAAGCTATGGTCAAAATGTGCTCGACCATTCAATAGAGGTAGCTCATTTAGCCGGCGTTATGGCATCTGAAATCGGCATTGAACCGTCGGTTGCAAGACGCGCAGGACTTCTTCACGATATCGGTAAGGCTCTTAGTCGTGAAATTGAGGGCTCACACGTTGCCATAGGTGTTGATATCGCAAAGAAATATAAAGAAAGTGAAGAGATTATTCACGCTATTGAGGCTCACCACGGCGATGTTGAAACCAAAACCATTGTTGCTTGCCTTGTTCAAGCTTCCGATGCAATTTCAGCAGCAAGACCTGGTGCACGCCGCGAAAATCTCGAAAGCTATATCAAACGCCTTGAAAAGCTTGAGGAAATTGCCAATAGTTATAACGGCGTTGAAAAATCCTTTGCAATTTCTGCAGGACGCGAAATTCGCATTATGGTTAAGCCTGAGGCTGTTTCTGACGACCAAATGGTGCTTATCGCCCGTGATATAGTCGAACAAATTGAAAAGGAAATGGAATATCCCGGACAGATTAAGGTTCACGTTATCAGGGAAAACCGTACAATAGCTTACGCTAAATAATAAAACCTATTTGGATTTACTAAATGCCTTTTTGGCGTTTAGTAAATCCATTTGTCTTATAAAAAAGAAAATTTCGGCTTTTAAAATAGAAAGGCAAACGGTATGAATGTGCTTTTTGTAGGCGATGTTGTCGCCGATTCGGGAAGAAAAATCCTTTTTAAAAAGCTTCCCGAGCTTAAGAAAAATTTAGAAATTGATTTGTGTATTGTAAACGGCGAAAATTCCGCCTGCGGAAACGGAGTACTTCCCTCATCGGCAGATGAAATTTTCAAAAGCGGCGCTGATATAGTAACAGGCGGTAACCACAGCTTTAAACGCCGCGAAATTTCTGATTATATGGAACAAAATGAGTGTATACTTCGCCCATACAATGTGCTTGAGAATGATGCGGCGGGCAGAGGGTATATAATTTATGATATGGGAAAAGTTTCGGTTTGCGTAATTAACCTTGCGGGTACAACCTATATGGATAATTACAAAAATCCGTTTTATGAAATAGATGAGCTTTTAGAGAAAATAAACTGCAAAATAAAAATAATAGATTTTCACGCTGAGGCAACCTCAGAAAAGCTTTGTATGGCACATTATTTAGACGGTAGAGCTACTGCTTTAATCGGCACCCACACACATGTGAGAACGGCAGATGCTCAAATTTTTCCTAACGGACTTGGATATATAACAGATGTCGGAATGACAGGCCCCGCGTTTTCGGTGCTCGGAATTGACCCTCAAAAAGCTATAAAGAAATTAAAGAGCACAACACCGGTGCGTTTTGATTATGCAGAGGGCAAAGCAAAGCTTGATGCTCTGTATCTTGAAATAGACGAAAAAAGCGGCAAAACCGTGGCTATCAAGTCGTTTGAAATTTTAGAGGATTAAAAAGCTAATAAATTGCTGATTTTGTTGACAAAAAGATATAAAAAATGGTAAAATTAAATGTAAATCTAATATATAAAAAGAGGAAATCTTTATGATAAAAAGTATGACCGGCTATGGCAAATGCAGTGAGGTTATAAACGGACGCGAAATTTCGGTTGAGCTTAAATCGGTTAACCACCGCTTTTTTGAATTTTCGTCACGTATTCCACGCGCATACGGCTTTTTAGACGAAAAAATTAAATCTTTTGTTCAATCAAAGGTTGCAAGAGGTAAAATTGAGGCTTATGTTTCGGTTGTAAACCGCGAAACCTCGGATTTTCAAATTTCGGTAAATGAGGCTGTCGCAAAAGGCTATGTTGAAGCACTTCGTACACTCTGCGAGCCTTTAGAGCTTCAGGATGATTTAAGGCTTTCAACAGTTTCACGCTTTCCCGATGTTTTCACAGTTTTAAAAGAGGAAACGGATGAGGAAGCGCTTTGGCTTGATATAAAAA
Organism: Oscillospiraceae bacterium; assembly: GCA_017440545.1. Lineage (GTDB taxonomy): Bacteria > Bacillota > Clostridia > Oscillospirales > Ruminococcaceae > SIG578. The sequence continues at coordinate 18,674 of JAFSGZ010000009.1, read as the reverse complement.
GCGTTGCCGAAAAAGCCGTTGAGGCATTTGTTAATATGAGAACTAAAGAGGGAGAAAGCCTTAAGGCAGATATTCTTTCAAGACTTGTATTAATTGAGGATATGGTTTCAAAGGTAAACGAGCGTTCGGCAGAGCGAAATGAGGAATACCGTCAGCGCCTTTATAGTAAAATTAAAGAGGTTGTCGAGTCGCTTTCGCTTGATGATAACAGAATTTTAACAGAGGCAGCAATTTTCGCCGATAAAACCGCTGTTGACGAGGAAACCACAAGGCTTGTAAGCCATATTTCTCAGATGCGCGAAATTTTAGAGCTAAATGAGCCTGTTGGAAGAAAGCTCGACTTTTTAATTCAGGAATTCAATCGTGAGGCAAACACCATCGGTTCAAAATGTCAGGACACCGAGGGCGCAAGGCTTGTAGTTGATATAAAATCCGAAATAGAAAAAATCAGAGAACAAATCCAAAACATTGAATAGCTCTTGGGAGGAAACATAAATGAAGCTTATTAACATCGGCTTTGGCAATATGGTTTCTGCAAACCGTCTTATTGCAATAGTAAGCCCCGAGTCCGCACCTATTAAGCGTATAATTCAGGAAGCGAGGGACCGTTCAACTTTAATTGACGCGACCTACGGCAGAAGAACCCGAGCCGTAATCATTACGGATAGCGACCATGTAATTCTTTCGGCAGTACAGCCTGAAACGGTTGCAAACAGATTTAACGACAAAGATTTTGGCAGTGATGAGGATATCGATGAATAAGGGAAAAATTTTAGTGCTTTCAGGACCTTCGGGTGTAGGTAAGGGAACTGTTGTTAAAGAACTGTTAGAAAAGGAAAAAAGCTGTGTGGTTTCTGTTTCGGCAACAACAAGGGCTGCACGACAGGGCGAAATAGACGGCGTTCACTATTTCTTTATAACAAAAGAGGAATTTGAAAGCAAAATTGAAAAGGGCGAAATGCTCGAATATACACGCTATAATAATAATTATTACGGCACCATAAAAAGCCACGTGCAAAGCTTTTTAGATGACGGCAAAAATGTTATTTTAGAGATTGAGGTTGACGGCGCTACACAAATTAAGAAAAAATGTCCCGAGGCAATAACTGTTTTCTTAACCGCACCGTCGGAAGACGAGGTTGAAAGAAGACTTCGCAAAAGAAACACCGAGGACGAAGAAACCATTAAAAAACGCCTTGAAATTGCAAAGGGCGAAATGAAAATGGCAAAGCATTACGACTTTAGCGTTGTAAACGACAGTATTGAAAATGCAGTTAATGAATTAATAAAAATAATAAAAAGCTAAAAGCTGAAAGGAAAATCATTATGTTAAGACCTTCAATGAACGATATTTTAAAAGATGGACAAAGCTACTATTCATTTGTAATGGCAGTTGCAAAGCGTGCAAGAAACATTTCAGAGGATGCCGAGCAAAACGGTGAAATGCTCAGCGAAAAGCCTGTAAACACTGCAGTAAATCAGTTTGCAAACGGCGAATATGAGTTTGTTGAAACAGAAGAAAGTAAGGGTATGTAATTTTACCTTAAATTAAAATTTAAAGGAGGCGGGAGTTTTGACTGAGCTTAAAATTGTTAAGGTTGCGGTTGAAAACACCGCCTTTTCGTTTGACACTTTTTTTGATTATATGTCTGTTTCGGATATAACCTGTAAATTAGAACCCGGCAAACGAGTTTTGGTGCCGTTTGGCAGGTCTAATATGAAAAAGGTTGCGATGATTTTTGAGGTCAGAAACGGTACAAGAGACGAGGCAGAGGAGAAAAAGCTTAAAAATGTAACCGCTGTTTTAGACGAAGCCCCTATTTTAAACAGCGAGGGATTAGAGCTTTCAAAATATATTGCAAAAACTACATTTTGCACCCTCTACGAAGCGGTAAAGGCTCAAATTCCAACAGGAATGAATTTAAAAATCTCTGAAACCTATGAAAAGGGGCGAGAGCTTAATGACGAGGAATTTGATGCCCTCGGTGACGAGGAACAAAGATTAGTTAAACACATATTTGCAAGTATAAAGCCTGCTGAAAGAAAAAAACTTTTTGAACGCTTTGGATATGTTAATGATAAAGCCATACAAGGCTTAATTGACAGCGGTATAATTAAAAAAAGTGCCGCCGCCTTTTCAAAAATCGGCGATAAAACTGTTAAAACCGCGCGTCTTTTGGAGTTTGATAAACGTGGTGTTAAATTAACCGAAAAGCAAAATTCGGTGCTTTCGCTTTTAGAAGATGTCTGCGAGGCGGCTGTGCGCGATATTTTGTATTTTACCGGCGTTACTATGAGCGTTGTGTCTTCGCTTGAGAAAAAAGGCGTTATTGAACTTTATGATGAGGAAGTACTACGTGTTGACGATATAAACCTAACTAAAAAAGAGGACACCGACAGCATAGAGCTTTCAAAGGAGCAAAAAATCGCTTATAGCGGCTTAAAGGAGCTAATAGATTTAGAAAAAGCAGATGCCGCCCTCTTGTATGGTGTAACCGGAAGCGGCAAAACACAGGTGTTTTTAAAGCTTATTGGCGACTGTGTAAAGAAAAATAAATCGGCCATTGTAATGGTGCCCGAAATTTCGCTTACACCACAAACAGTTAAGAAGTTTCATCACTATTTCGGCAGCGATGTTGCCGTTATGCACAGCGGACTTTCGATAGGCGAGAGATACGACCAGTATAAGCGAATAAAAAACGGCGATGTAAAGGTTGTTGTCGGCACACGCTCGGCAGTTTTTGCACCGCTTGATAATATAGGGATAATTGTAATTGACGAGGAGCAGGAATCGGCTTATAAATCCGAGTCTGCCCCGAGGTATAATGCGAGAGATATAGCTAAGTTTAGATGTGTAAATCACAATGCACTTTTGCTGCTTGCTTCGGCAACGCCGTCGGTTGAAAGCTATTATTACGGGGTAAGCGGAAGATATAAGCTTTTCTCTATAGATAAACGCTTTGGAAAGGCAGAGCTTCCCGAGGTTACGGTTGTTGACACAAGTGAGCGCCCGCTTGAGCTTCGTGATACAGCCTTTAGCAAAACCCTTTTAGATGAAATAAACAAAAACCTTGAAAACGGCGAGCAGAGCATACTTTTATATAACCGTCGAGGCTATCACACAGTAGCTGCCTGCGCCGATTGTAAAAGCGTTGTAACCTGCCCTCATTGTTCAATAGCTTTAACCTATCATAAGGCAAATGACAGACTTATGTGCCACTATTGCGGCTACAGCACCCCCTTAATTGATGAGTGCCCATCCTGCAAAAGTAAACGCCTTTTTTATAAGGGACAAGGTACACAAAGGGTTGAGGATGAAATCGAAATGTTGTTTCCAAATGCAAAGGTTATGCGAATGGATTTGGACACGACGGGCGGCAAGTTATCACATAAAAAGCAGTTTGAAGCCTTTGAAAAGGGAGATTATGATATATTAGTCGGAACCCAAATGGTAGCAAAGGGACTTAATTTCCCAAAAGTTACATTAGTTGGAGTTTTAAATGCCGACCAAACGCTTTATGCAAACGATTTTCGAAGCTACGAGCGCGCCTTCTCACTTATAACTCAGGTTGTAGGCAGAAGCGGCAGAGGAGATAAAAAGGGAAGAGCTATAATTCAGTCGCTAACGCCGCAGCACGAGGTTATTTCTCTTGCGGCACAGCAGGATTATAAAGGCTTTTTTGAAAATGAAATTGAAACTCGTAAGGCAATGCTTTATCCGCCTTTTTGTGATATTTGCGTTGTGGTATTTTCAGGCCTTGAAAGAAGCAAGGTGGACAGCGGATCGAAGCAGTTTGTTGAAATGATAAAAAATAAAATGCAAAGTGAAAATATAAATATACCTATCAGAGTTTTGGGTCCTTCGCCTATGAATGTCGTAAAGGTGAGCGGAAAATATCGTTATAGACTCATAATAAAATGTAAAAACGACAAAAAGTTCAGAAGCTTTTTAAGCGAGCTTTTAAAAGAATTTTTAAAGGACCCCAAAAACAAAAATGTGGCTGCCTTTGCCGATATGAATTATATAGGCAGTATGTAAGGAGAAAATAAAATGGCAATTAGAAACATAGTAACAGACGAGGAATTTTTAAGAAAAAAATGCCGAGATGTCGAAAATTTCGATGAAAGACTTTGGCTTTTACTTGACGATATGGCAGAAACTATGTACAGTGCAAACGGAGTAGGACTTGCCGCAATTCAGGTTGGTGTTTTAAGAAAGGTTGTTGTCATAGATATAGAGGACAAAAACGGCCTTATTGAGCTTATAAATCCCGAAATTATAAAAGCCGAGGGCGAGCAAAATGGAAATGAGGGATGTCTTTCCTTTCCGGGACAGTATGGCGAGGTTAAAAGACCTATGCACGTCACTGTAAGGGCACAGGATAGATATGGTAAGTTTTTCGAGATTTCAGGGAGCGAGCTTTTGGCAAGAGCTTTTTGCCACGAAACCGACCACCTTTCAGGTAAGGTGTTTGTTGACCTTGCAAAAGGACTTTACAGAAATTAGGAGAAAATAATGAAATTAGTTTTTATGGGCACACCCGATTTTGCAAAGGAATCGCTTGATGCATTAATTAAATCAAAACACGAGGTTGTAGCTGTGTTTACACAGCCCGATAAGCCTGTCGGCAGACATAGGGTGATAACTCCCTCTGCAGTTAAGGTTAGAGCGCTTGAAAGCTCTATTCCTGTCTATCAGCCTAGTAATATGAAGGGGGAGGACACATTAAAGCTTTTAAATGAAATATCCCCCGATGTAATCTGTGTTGTAGCCTATGGAATGCTTCTTCCCGAAACTGTTTTAAATACAGCTAAATACGGCTGCATAAATGTTCACGGCTCACTTCTTCCTAAATATCGTGGCGCGGCGCCTATTCAGTGGTCGGTTATAAACGGTGACGAATTTGCAGGCGTTACAACAATGTATATGAATAAAGGGCTTGATACAGGCGATATTATTTTTAAGGATAAAATTAAAATAAATGCGCTTGACACCTCAAAGGATATGTATGAGCGCCTTGCACCCTTAGGTGCAAAGCTTCTTTTAAAGACTTTAGATGAAATAGAAAAGGGTACTGCTCCTCGCACTCCTCAAAACGAAGATGAGGCAAGCTATGCCCCTATGCTAAATAAAGAAATGGCTGTGCTTGATTTTAATAAAACTGCTAAAGAAATCTGCTCGCTTATCTGCGGCCTTAATCCTTGGCCGGTGGCTTATGGCTTTGTAGATGGCAAAAGATTTAAGGTTTACCTTGCAAAAGAGTGTGAGCTTAAAGGAAACATAGGCGAGCTTTTATGTGAGGATAGGCTTGTAATCGGTTGCCGCGATAAATCTGTAGAGCTTCTTGAAATTCAGGTTGAGGGCTCAAAAATGCAAAAAAGCGAGGAATATATCCGCGGCCATAAGCTTAAATTAGGAAAATTTTTTGATTAAGGAGAAAATGTAATGCCGTATTTTATGGATTACTGGTATATAATTCTTGTTTTGCCAACAATTATACTTGCACTTTTTGCGCAGACCAAGGTTAAATCCGCCTTTAACACATACAGTAGTTTAATAGCAAGAAACGGTAAAACTGCCGCCTTAGTTACAAGGCAGATACTTGACAGCAACGGACTTTTTAATGTTAGAATAGAGCGCACCTCGGGTCATTTGAGCGACCATTTCGACCCTAAAAATAATGTAATAAGACTTTCAGAGTCGGTGTATGACAGCGGCTCGGTTGCCGCAATAGGTGTTGCAGCTCACGAGGCGGGACACGCTGTACAGCACGCCGAAAAATATGTGCCAATAAAAATTAGAAATGCCATTATTCCTGTTGCTAATTTAGGAAGTAGCTTTGCGCCCATTATCATAATTTTGGGAATTGTGCTTTCAAGCCCAAGCCTTGTGTGGTTCGGAATTATTCTTTATTCCTCAATAGCCGCATTTCAGCTTGTAACACTGCCGCTTGAGTTTAATGCAAGTAAAAGAGCAGTTGCAACACTTAACACTATGGGTTTTGATGAAGCCGAAATAACAGGCGTTAAAAAGGTGCTTTCTGCTGCCGCTTTAACCTATGTTGCGGCGCTTTTAACAACCATAGCAAACCTTCTTCGCTTTATTCTCATTTCAAGGAGAAACAATAGACGATGAAAAACGAAAGAGAGCTTTGCCTTGCGGCTTTAATAAAAATGTTTAAAGAAGACGGCTACTCTAATTTGGTTTTGTCATCGCTTTTAAATAAGTCAAACTTAAATGCCGCTCAAAAAAGCTATGCTGCACGCCTTTTTTACGGTGTGCTTGAAAAGAAAAACACACTTGATTATAATATTTCAAAATACCTTAAAAAGCCTATAAATGAGCTTGATTTAGAGGTTCTGTGCGTGCTTCGAATGGGAATGTATGAGCTTTTGTTTATGTCATCTGTTCCTGATAGGGCGGCAATAAACGAAAGCGTAAATCTATGCCTTTTTGCTAAAAAAAGCTCGGCAAAGGGCTTTGTAAATGCAATTTTAAGGGCAAAAGCACGCGATGATAAAAAAGTTGAGTATCCTCAAAATAGCGATAAAAACTATTTGTCTGTGCGCTATAATGTAAGTGATAGTATAGTAAAGCTTTTAAAAGAACAGTATAAAGATGAAACAGAAGAAATTTTAAAAGGCTTTGAAAATTTAAGCGGACAGTATTTAAGAGTAAACACCAATAAAACAGATGCAAAAAGCCTAATCGAAACCTTAAAAAATGAGGGAATTAAAGTTCAAGTTGTAGAGGGTTTTGCGGACGCTTTAAAAATAGAGGGAAACTTTGATGCTGTAAATCTTAAAAGTTTTAAGGACGGACTTTATCACCTGCAGGACCTATCCTCTCAGATTTGTGTATCTGCGCTCGATTTAAAGGGAAATGAAAGTCTGCTTGATGTCTGCGCCGCTCCAGGAGGAAAAAGCTTTACTGCTGCAGAGGTTTTAAAAAATGGTAAGGTTGTATCCTGTGACTTAAGCCAAAACAGAGTAAGCCTTATTAAAGGCGGTATAGAAAGATTAGGCCTTAATAACATAGAGGTTAAAATAAGAGATGCCAAAGTCCATGATGAGAGTAGCCCTCTTTATGACAGGGTGCTGTGTGATGTGCTTTGCTCGGGCCTTGGCGTAATATTTAAAAAGCCCGAAATTAGATATAAAGATATAAACAAAAAAGAACTGTTTTCAAAACAGCTTGAAATTTTAAAAACTTCGTCAAAATATCTTAAAGAGGGTGGAATTTTAGTTTATTCAACCTGCACTCTAAATAAATGCGAAAATGAAGAGGTTGTAAATAAGTTTTTAGAAGAAAATCGCGATTTTTCAAAATACGGCGTAAAGACATTCGGCGGCGAGTTTTCTAAAACTCTGCTTCCAAATAAAGATAATTGCGACGGATTTTTTGTCTGCGCATTAACAAAGAAAAAGGAAAATTAAAAATGACAGATATTAGTTCACTTTCTCTTTCAGAGCTTGAAGCTACCCTTTTAGATATGGGCGAAAAAAAGTTTCGCGCTAAGCAAATTTATTCGTGGATTCACAAAAGCTTAGTAGAGAGCTTTGATGAAATGACAAATATAAATAAGGATTTAAGAAATAAGCTTGGTGAGAGTTATTACATATCACAGCCTAAAATTATAAAAAAGCTTGTTTCTAAGATAGACGGCACAGTAAAATATCTGTTTGAATTTTTTGATGGCAACCGTGTCGAAAGCGTGCTTATGCGCTATAAATACGGAATAAGTATATGCGTGTCAACGCAGGCAGGATGTAATATGGGGTGCAAATTTTGCGCTTCAACAAAGCTCGGCAAGGCACGCGATTTAACTGCCGGTGAAATTTTAGGACAGATATATAAAGCCCAAAACGACTGCGGCGAGAGAATTTCACACGTTGTTTTAATGGGAATGGGCGAGCCGCTTGATAACTTTGAAAATGTTGTAAGATTTTTAAATATGGTGTCGGACTCCGACGGACTTAATATAAGTGGCAGAAACATTTCTCTTTCAACCTGCGGAATAGTGCCCAAAATTTTTGAGCTTTCAGAGCTTGATTTTAAGCTAACCCTTTCGGTTTCGCTTCACGCTCCCACAGATGAACTTAGAAGCAGTATGATGCCGATAAATAAAAAATATCCCATAAGCGCCCTTATGGATGCCTGCCGAAGCTACACAAAAACAACCGGCAGACGAATTTCATTTGAATACACCTTGATTAAAGGAGTAAACGACTCTAAAGAGCAAGCCGAAAAGCTTTGCTCGCTTTTAAAGGGAATGCTTTGCCACGTAAATTTAATTCCCGTTAACAGCATAAAGGACTCGGAGTATGAGAAAAGCGAAAAGCAAAGTATAGAGGCGTTTAGAAGCTATATTGAGTCAAAAGGTATTTCGGCAACGGTAAGACGAAAGCTCGGCGATGATATAAATGCAGCTTGCGGACAGCTCAGACGCGAAAGCGTAAATGAGTAATTATTAATATTGCGCTATATATTTGACAAATGACATAAAAAATGCTATTATTAATCGGTAAATGATGAGCCGTTAAGGAGGCGATTTACATGAAGGCTTACGGCATAACAGATATAGGCAGGGTTAGAGATTCAAATCAGGACAGCTTTGCATACTCGCTTGAACAAAATGAAGCGGTATGGGCAGTTGTTTGTGACGGTATGGGAGGCGCCAACGGTGGCTACTATGCAAGCTCAACAGCACGCGATGTTTATTCACAGGCTATGAATATAAATTTAAACTCGCTCAAAGCAAAGCAGATTGAAAATCTAATGACAGAGGCGGTTGTCGACGCTAATAAAAAAATATATGACACCGCACTAAATCAGCCCGACCTTATGGGAATGGGTACAACCCTTGTTTCCGCTGTTCTTGTAAATGGTGAAGCCTTTATTGTTCACGTGGGCGATAGCAGGGCGTATTTAATAAGAGATAATGAAATCACCCAGCTCACAGAGGACCATTCGGTTGTTCAGGAGCTTATAAACCTAAACAAGATAACCAAAGAAGAAGCAAAAAATCATCCTGAAAAAAATATGATAACAAGAGCTGTAGGAGTAAGGGACAGCGTTGAATCTGATATAAATAAAATCAGTCTTAATAAGTCCGATGCAATAGTACTCTGCACAGATGGTTTATCTAATCTCGTTGAAGATTTTGAAATACTTAATACGGTTAAGGAAAATTCACAGCAGGCAGCGGCACAACAGCTTGTTTCACTTGCACTTAGCCGTGGCGGAAATGACAACATCACAGTAGTCGTAATAAAGTGATAATGCTATTTTAGGAGTGAAAAGTATGGATAAGTATATAGGAGTAAGGCTTGGAGGCCGTTATGAAATTCAGGAGCAGGTTGGCATTGGCGGAATGGCTAATGTCTACAAGGCTAAGGACCTTATTGACGACATCACAGTTGCCGTTAAAATCTTAAAAGACGAATATATTCAGAACGAGGAATTTTTACGTCGCTTCAGAAATGAAGCTAAAGCAATAGCAGGTCTTTCGCATCCCAACATTGTAAAGGTTTACGATGTGCTTTACAGCAGTGATGCACCTGCCATTGTTATGGAATATATCGACGGTATTACCTTAAAGGAATACATAGAGCGCGAGGGTATTTTAAAGTGGAAGGAATCTGTACACTATGTCGTTCAGATTTTAAGAGCACTTCAGCACGCTCACGATAAAGGAATAGTTCACAGAGATATAAAGCCGCAAAATATTATGCTTTTAATGGACGGCACAATAAAGGTGATGGATTTTGGTATTGCACGCTTTGCACGCTTTGAAACCAGAACCATTTCGGGTAAGGTTATAGGCTCGGTTCACTATATAAGCCCCGAGCAAGCCTGCGGCGATGTAACCGACCAAAAGACAGATATTTATTCTGTCGGCGTTATGCTTTTTGAAATGCTCACAGGTCAGCTTCCCTTTGAAGCTGATGCTGCAGTTTCGGTTGCTATGATGCAGGTTAGTAAAACACCTCGCCATCCCAGAGAGCTTAATGACACAATTCCTGAAGGCCTCGAGGAAATTGTTTTAAAAGCTATGCAGAAGAATACAAAGGTCAGATATCAAAGCGCCGCAGAAATGCTTCGCGATATTGATGAGTTTAAGAGAAACCCCAGTATTCAGTTCTCATATAAATATTTAAACGATGATGGTATGCCAACCCGCCACTTTGGCGCAGTTTCGGGTGCCGCTCTAAACGATGTTAAAGACAATAAAAATGTCGTAAATGAAGAGGATGAGGAAGAAGAAAAGAAATCCCCCTTAATTCCCATTCTTCTCGGCGTAACTGCCACAGTTGTAATTGCTGTTATAATCTTTATTATAATTGCAGTAAGCCGTTCGGGTATTCTTAAGCCTACAAAGGCTGTAGAGGTTCCCGATTTTGTGGGAATGACCATCACAGAGGCTATGGACACCTATAAGGAATTTGACTTTTCAAATCCTCAAACTGCTTTTAGCGATGAATATGCCGAAGGTGTAATCTTTAAGCAGGAGAAAAAAGCAGGTACCACTACAAAGGATTATAAAATGGAGGTTTGGGTAAGCCGCGGACCTAAAAAAGGCGAGGTACCCGATGTAACCGAGTATACAGTTGCTGATGCTATTGATGCAATTAAAAAAGCAGGCTTTGAGTCTTGGGTTGAAATTCAAGAGGAAAGTCAGGATGTAGCAGCAGGGCTTGTTGTAAGAACCTTCCCCAAACGCGGTGAAGATGTTTCGCTTGCAACTACAATTCAAATCTTTAAAGCTGTTGAAAAAATTGAAAAGGTTCAGGTTCCCGATGTTGTTGATATGACAATAGAGCAGGCTTCCAACCTTCTTTATGCAAAATCACTTGCTGTTGATGCTGTTGAGGTTCCCTCAAACAAGGTTAAGGGTACTGTGCTTTATCAGGATATTGCTGCAGAATCTTGGGTAGACCAAGGCAGCGTTGTAACCTTAAAAATAAGCTCGGGCGAAAAACAAAAAACCACCTATTCAATGCAAATCACCATTCCCGATTTCTACACAGAGGAAATCGAAATAAAGGCAACATTAGACGGTGAAACCGTTAAGACATCAAATATATATAATGATACAGGTAAGTGGGATTTAAAGCTTGAAGGCACAGGAGTAAGAAAGCTCGTAATCAGAATAAACGATAAGGTTTATTTAGCTTATAATGTAAACTTTGATAGCCAAACAAGCACACTGCTTCAGGATAACACCGACCAATTAAGAGCAGCTTATACAACAACTTCCAAGAAAACCGAATCGAGCGCATCATCATCTTCTGCAGTTTCATCACAGAAAGCTGAAAGCTCGGGCAGCTCTTCAAGTAAAAACTAAAACAAAAATTTAAAATAGGCGGTGATAGCTATGCTATCGCCGCTTTAACATAAGGAGCTTTTATGCTGAAACAAAGGGGCAGAATTTTAAAGGGAATAGGCGGCTTCTATTATGTAGAAACAGAAAAAGCCTTGATTGAATGTAAGGCAAGAGGGGCATTCCGTAAGGATAACCTAACCCTACAGGTTGGAGATTTTGTTGAAACAGAATATGATGAAAGCACAAATAAAGGCGTAATTGATGAAATTTTTGACCGTAAAAACTCTCTTATAAGACCACCTATTAGCAATATAGATAAGCTTTATATTGTAACCTCAACCTATCTTCCCGAGCCCAACACATTAAATATAGATAAGCTTACCGCGCTTTGCGTCTATAAAAACATCGAGCCTATATTGGTGGTTTCCAAAACCGATGTAAAAAAAGCAGATGAGCTTATAGAAAACTATAAAAAGGCGGGTATAACCGTTTTTGAAACCAACAAGTTTGATAAGAGTGCGGCAGAAAAAATAGGCCAAAGCTTAAACGGATACACCTGTGCATTTGCCGGAAACTCGGGTGTTGGAAAATCAACCCTTATAAATATGATTGAGCCTAATTTAAAGCTTCAAACGGGAGAGGTGTCCCTAAAGCTTTCTCGCGGAAGACACACCACACGTCACGTTGAGCTTTTTAAAATAAACGGCGGCTATATTGCCGACACCCCAGGCTTTTCAAGCCTCGATTTTGAAAGCGGTGTAAACATTTTAAAGGACGAGCTAATTTACTGCTTCCCCGACCTTTTAAAGTATGCGGACAACTGCCGCTTTAAAGACTGCGCCCATATAAATGAAAAAGACTGCTCGCTAAAAGAAGCGGTTTTAAATGGAGATGTAGTCGAGAGCAGATATTTAAGCTATAAAGAGCTTTATAAAGAGGCTGAAAAAATAAAAGTCTGGGATATAAAGGGACAAAAATAATGAAAAAATGCATAATTTTTGCAGCGGCACCTATAAATGATTTAAGCTTTGTTAAGGTGCCGGAAAATTCCTATATAATATGTGCCGATGCAGGCTATAAGCACGCCGAAAGGCTTAATATCATGCCTGATTTAATAGTAGGGGATTTTGATTCTGCATCAAAGCCACAAACACAAAATGCAAGCGTCATAAGCTTTAATAAAAGAAAAGACGACACCGATTTAATGCTTGCCATTAAATACGGTATTGAAATGGGCTGTGAGGATTTTTATATTTACGGAGCATTAGGGGAGAGGCTCGACCATACAATAGCTTCTATAACCGCCCTTTCGTATATTCTTGATAATAACCTCAAAGCAAGATTAATTGACGAAAACTGCGAGGTTTCTATGCTGCCGATAGGTGAATATGAAATTGAGAATTTAGGAGGCTATCTTTCACTTTTTCCGTTTGGATGCAGCAGCGTAAGCGTTTGTATTGAGGGTTGTGAATACAACGGCACTTTTAGCCTTATTTCATCATTCCCGTTAGGCGTCAGCAATAAAATAATAAATAAAAAATGTAAATTAAATGTATTAGCAGGCGACAGTAACGCAAGAGTGCTTGTTATCAAAACTAAAAATTAACCCTTTTAAAGTCTTTTGCATATAATGCTGTAACGGCAGTGTCCGTTAAAGTTTTGTGTAAAGGGGCTTTAAAATGGGCGGCAAAAGACAACGATGCGGCAGAATACTTTTGGCAGTCGGAATAGCGATACTGTTAATAACCCTCTGCCCACCTAAATATATCTTTGTCTTTATAGCGGCGGTTCTGTGCTTTTTTGGCATTAAACTGCTTGTATGTTAAAGCCTTTTTGCACCAAATTCTTTTAAGAAACGGAGTAAGGCTTTATGAAAATAGTTGTGGTGAAAAGTCCTAAAATATTAAGAGGTTTGCTTAGATTTATCTTTAAGATTAAAAAGGAAGAAGAAAGTTAAAATAAAAGGAGAAGCATATGGCAAAGCTTACTAATAAGGAAAAACAAGAGCTAAAAGAAAAACAAAGACGCTATGAAAGAGGCTATAAGGACTATTGGTTTTTGCTTTTAATAACAGTTGTGGTGTGGGTTTTAGAGAGCCCTGCCGTTTTCGGACTGTTAACGACCCAAAGCCGTCAGCATTTTTATGCCTATGGTGTGGGAATAATAATAGCATCAACAGTAGGCTTTTTATTGGCTGTGCTTCTTTTAGCACTTGATAAAAGACGAGCAAGCATTATTGTAAGCTGTGTATCTGCGGGAATTATTTTAATTATCTGTGCTCTTGTGTATGCAGGTTATAACAGCGCACTTAACACAAGTAACCTTATGGTTGTGCAGATAATCACTTCCTACATAACCCCCGTGGCTGTGCCTGTTGCAAATATCATAATGGTGAACAGAAGAATTTAAACTGTGCTAAATGCACAGTTTAAATTCAGCTTTAAGGAGAATAAAATATGCTTATGATTAAAAGAGCCCCCGCCTTTGTTGCAAAGGAACTTTGTGAGGGGATAATAGATTATAAAGAGGATTATATAGTTTTTTCTGCCTTTGATTTTACAGGAACAAAGGGCTTTTCGGTTGCAAAAATTGAGGGCGAAAATATAGAGGTTATCTATGTTGAAGGCGAGGATTTAAGCGTCATTGATGGTGCTGTCAGAACTATAATTGCCTATGGAGAGGACAGCGGCTGTAAAACCTACCTTATTAATGTAAATAAAAATACAGTGGACAAGCTTTTAAAGCTTGAGTTTGAAGTTAATAAAACAAAAAGCATAAAAGAGCTTTTTTCAACCTGTAAGGGCTGTAAATAAAGGAGATAAAAATGAATAAAATCAATTATATAACACACGGCGTATGCTCAAGACAAATTAATGTAGAGCTTGATGGCGATATAATTAAAAGTGTTGAAATTATTGGTGGCTGTCACGGTAATACACAAGGAATTTCTCGACTTGTTGAGGGAATGAATGTTATTGAGGCAATAGAGAGACTTGAGGGTATAGATTGTCGCGGTAAAGGCACTTCCTGCCCCGACCAGCTTTCAAAGGCTTTAATAGAACTTCTCAAAAAAAGAGTATAACTTTTATTTACATATTCAGACTTTTGTGATAAAATTTAAAAAAGGAATTTTTGCGGAGGCATTAAAATGAATGTATATTCGTCTGTTTCACAGCTTGTCGGAAAAACACCTCTTTTAAAGCTGTGTAACATTGAAAAAGATGAAAATATAGAAGCAAACCTTTTTGCAAAGCTCGAGTTTTTAAACCCTGCAGGAAGTGTAAAGGATAGGGTTGCGGTTAAAATGCTTGATGATGCTGAAAAAAGCGGTAAAATCAAAAAGGGAGCAACTATTATAGAGCCAACTTCAGGAAACACCGGTATAGGTCTTGCCTGCATCTGTGCTTCAAGAGGATATAAGGCTTTGTTTGTAATGCCAGATAGTATGAGTGTCGAGAGAATTCGGCTTTTAAAGGCTTATGGTGCTGAGGTAGTGCTGACACCCGGTGCTGATGGTATGCAGGGCTCTGTAAATAAGGCTTGTGAGCTTGAAAAAGAAATAGGGGGAAGCTTTGTAACAGGTCAGTTTTCAAATCCCTCAAATGCCCTCGCCCACGAGATGACAACAGGAGTCGAAATTTTAGACGACCTTGACGGAAATGTAGATATTTTTGTTGCAGGAGTAGGTACCGGTGGAACTATAACCGGTGTTGCGAGGGCACTTAAAAATAAAAACCCAAGTGTAAAAATTGTAGCTGTTGAACCGTCAGATTCACCTCTTTTATCAAAGGGAACGGCAGGAACACACGGAATTCAAGGTATAGGCGCAAATTTTATTCCTGAAATTTTAGATGTAAATTTAATTGACGAAATTATTCCTCAAAGCTTTGAGGATAGTATAAAATATGCAAAAATGCTTGCAAAGAGAGAGGGTGTGCTTGTTGGCATTTCTTCGGGTGCGGCGTTTTCTGCCGCTGTAAGCGTTGCAAAGAGAAAAGAAAATAAGGATAAGAACATTGTGGTGCTGCTTGCCGACTCTGCAAGCCGTTATATGTCAACACCGCTTTTTGAGGAGTAAATTATGATAAGCGACATTCAAAAAAAGATATTAGAGCTAAAAAAGCAAGACGATGTTTTGATTTTAGCGCACAGCTATCAAACTGAGGATATTTTAGAGGTTGCTGATTTTGTGGGCGACTCTTATCAGCTCAGTGTAATGGCAAAAAATACACCAAATAAAAAGGTTATTATGTGCGGCGTCAGATTTATGGCTGAAACCGTTAAAATCCTCTCGCCCGAAAAAGAGGTTTATTTAGCAAACAAAACTGCCGGCTGCCCTATGGCAGAGCAGATGGATAAAGAGTACATAAACAGCATAAAGAAGCAGTATCCCGACTATGCCGTTGTTGCCTATATAAATACAACTGCAAGCTTAAAAACGGTTTGCGATGTATGCGTAACTTCTTCCTCGGCTGTTAAAATTGTCGAAAGAATTGATAATGACAACATTCTATTTATTCCCGATTGTAATCTTGGCGCGTATGTTAAAGAAAAGGTTCCAAGCAAAAATATAATGCTTTTAGACGGCGGTTGCCCTATACACGCGTCAGTTACAAAAGAAGAAGCAGAAAATGCTTTAAAAGCGCATCCTAATGCCGTGTTCCTTGTGCATCCCGAGTGTAAAAACGAAGTTGTAAAGCTTTCTCACTTTGCAGGCTCAACCGCCGATATTATGAATTATGTAGAACAAAGCGACCATAAGGAATTCATAATCGGCACCGAAAACAGCATCGTGCAGCACCTTCAATTTAAATATCCCAACAAGAAATTCTATATGCTTTCTAAAAACTTAATTTGCGCCGATATGCGTGCCACCACTCTAATGGATTTATACAACTGTTTAAAGGGTGAGGGCGGCGAAAAAATCGAGCTTGATGAGAAAACCATTGAGCTTTCGCGCAGATGCATTGATAAGATGATAGAGCTCGGAAAATAAAATGGCTTTGCCCCGCTTTTTTAAATGGCGGGGCATTTAAATTTTTTATAAAAAAACTTCAATTTTTTTACTCAAAAATCTTTACAAATAACTATAAAAATATTATAATATAATTTGTTTTTGAAGCTAAATTCAAATAGTTTTATGTTGGAGGAATGTTAAATGAACGGTTATGAGCGTAAAGTCGGCACAGTATCAAGAGGTATTCGTTGCCCGATAATCCGCGAGGGAGACGACCTTGCTACAATAGTAAGCCAAAGCGTGTTAGAAGCAGCAGAGGCTGAGGGGTTTGAAATACGCGATAGAGACGTAATTTCTATGACCGAATCAATCGTAGCAAGAGCACAAGGAAACTATGCAACAGTTGACAACATCGCAGAGGATGTAAAAAATAAGCTTGGCGATGGAACCATTGGCGTAATTTTCCCCATTCTTTCAAGAAACCGTTTTGCTATATGCCTTAGAGGAATTGCAAAGGCTGCTAAAAAAATTGTATTAATGCTTTCATATCCTTCCGATGAGGTTGGAAACGAGCTTGTAAGCTTTGAAAAGCTTGACGCTGCAGGCGTAAATCCTTACAGCGATGTTCTTACACTTGAAAGATACAGAGAGCTTTTTGGTAAAAATCTTCACGAGTTTACAGGCGTTGATTATGTAGAGTATTATGCTAATCTCATAAATGAGATGGGTGCAGAGGTTGAAATTATTTTTGCAAATCACCCCAAAGCAATTTTAGCGTACACCGACACTGTTTTAACCTGTGATATTCACACAAGAGCACGCACCAAGAGAATATTAAAGGAAAACGGCGCTAAAATCGTTTTAGGCCTAGATGATATTATGAATGCTTCTATTAACGGAAGCGGCTGTAATGAAAAGTATGGTCTTTTGGGCTCAAATAAAGCAACAGAGGATAAGATTAAGTTGTTCCCCCGTAGCTGTCAGGACCTTGTTTTAGATGTTCAAGCAAGAATCTTAGAGAAAACAGGCAAGCATGTTGAGGTTATGGTTTACGGCGACGGCGCATTTAAAGACCCTCAAGGTAAAATTTGGGAACTTGCTGACCCCGTAGTTTCCCCTGCATTTACAAGTGGACTTATAGGAACACCCAATGAAATTAAGCTTAAATATCTTGCAGATAACGACTTTAGTGCACTTTCGGGCGAAGAGCTTAAAAAGGCAATCGAAGATAGTATTCGCAAAAAGGACGATAACTTAGTTGGAAATATGGCATCTCAGGGAACAACCCCCAGACAGCTTACCGACCTTATCGGATCACTTTGCGACCTTACAAGCGGCTCGGGCGATAAGGGTACTCCCGTTGTTCTTGTTCAAGGTTATTTTGATAACTACACAAACTAATTTAATGTGTTAAGGTGGATAAAAAAATGAGTAATGTTAGACCCGACTCAATGCAGAGAATTACAACTAAAGAACTTGCAGACGCTTTTATTGCAGAGCAGGTAAAGGAAATAAGAGCACAGGTAGGAGATAAAAAGGTGCTTTTAGCACTTTCCGGCGGTGTTGATTCGTCGGTTGTTGCCGCACTTTTAATTAAAGCTATCGGCAAACAGCTTGTTTGTGTTCACGTTAATCACGGCCTTATGAGAAAGGGCGAAAGTGAGCAGGTTATCGAGGTTTTCGGTAAAGAACTCGATGCTAACTTAATTTATGTTGATGCAACCGATAGATTTTTAAATCTTTTAGCAGGAGTAGACGCTCCCGAGCAAAAGAGAAAAATCATAGGCGGCGAATTTATAAAGGTGTTTGATGAAGAGGCTTCAAAGCTTGAAGGTATTTCCTTCTTAGCTCAGGGCACAATCTACCCCGATATTTTAGAAAGCGATGGCGTTAAGGCTCACCATAATGTAGGCGGACTTCCCGAAGATATGGAGTTTGAGCTTGTTGAGCCAGTTAAGCTTTTATATAAAGACGAGGTTAGAGTTGTAGGTGAGGCACTCGGTCTTCCTCACGCTATGGTTTATCGTCAGCCCTTCCCCGGCCCCGGCCTTGGTGTTAGATGCCTCGGTGCTATCACAAGGGATAGACTTTCAGCTCTCCGTGAGGCAGATGCAATTTTGCGTGAAGAGTTTGATAAAAACGGCCTTGCAGGCAAGGTTTGGCAGTATTTTATTGCCGTTCCCGACTTTAAGAGCGTAGGCGTTAGAGATGGCAAGCGCTATGAGGGTTGGATGGCTATAATCCGCGCCGTTAACACAACCGACGCTATGTCAGCCACAATCGAAGAAATTCCCTACACACTTCTTCACACAATTACAGACCGTATCACAAAAGAGGTTGAGGGAATAAACCGCGTAGTTATGGA
This sequence comes from Oscillospiraceae bacterium, assembly GCA_017440545.1. Taxonomy (GTDB): domain Bacteria; phylum Bacillota; class Clostridia; order Oscillospirales; family Ruminococcaceae; genus SIG578. Next base: position 25 of record JAFSGZ010000009.1, on the reverse strand, counting down.
TTTAACTCCCAAGCCTGTAGGTACA
>JAFSGZ010000082.1 GCA_017440545.1 Oscillospiraceae bacterium | reverse complement strand
GTGAGGTTTAAGAGGGTTTTATCGGTAATTTTTATAACCATATTTTTAGTATTTCGCTGTTCATTTAGAAAAACTCGCTCTATTTCGATGTTATATTCTTTTGGACTGATGCCATCAATGGTTGTTAAAATTGTGGCGCTGTCGCACTCTATTTCTTGTTTTGAGGCAACTTCTACAAGGTTATCTTTATAGCTTACATTAAAAATGGTGCCATATACGCCGGTGTCATCTGCCTTTAAAATTTCTCCCGAATAGGTGTTATTTACAAAGCTACCGACAAGTCGACCGGCGGTGCCATTTTTGCCCTTTATAACTCCGGTGATTTCGGCGCATAGAATTTCGCCGTTTTTAAGATTTATATTAACTCCGGTGTCGGCGTCGGTTACCGAATGTCCAAGGCCGCCAAAGGTTTTATTTTGCGGGTTATAATAGGTTAATGTGCCTATTCCTGCACTACTATCGCGAATTGCGGCGCCTATTTTATAGCTTTTGGTGTTTTTATCAAGTGCGGGAGTTACGCTGACAGTTTTTGTTTCGCCGTTTGTGCTTAAAACTGTAAGCGAAATTTTTTCTCCGTTACACATATTTACTTTAGATATGACGTCAAAGCTATCCTCAACATTTTTTCCGTTTATTTTTAATATTACATCCGACGGTTTTATATTTGCATTTTTTATTGGACAAACCGATTTATCCTTTGTATCAACATTAACAAGCGAGGTTATTAAAACTCCGCTATTATTCATTTTAATACCAAAAGGTATACCTCCTGCTACAACCATTAATTTAGGGCTTTTATTTATAGTTACTTGCTTTATAGGAAAAACATTTAAAAGCTTTAGTGTTGCCTTTTTATTTTTTGAGTTCTGTGCATCAACAGCAAGGCTTTTATCTACATCTACTACCGAGATTTTATCCGAAATATAAAGCTCGCTATCGCCGAAAACAGTAAAGGTTTGAGGCAACGCCTTACTGCTCACAAAAATCAATGTCAAAATTACAAGTGTTATAGCAGCTATAAAAGTGTATGCAGTTTTAAAAATTGTTTTAATTTTTACACCCCCTTATTTTAAAAATGTTATGTCAAAATTAGTTTTTCACAATTTTAAAGTTATATAAAATACTTAAATTACCTACTAAAATGTAACATTTCTGTATAAACACTTGATTTTATTTAAAAAGTGTGTATAATATATTTTGTAACCGTTTTGTAACTTTTTAAATGAAAGGAGATGATATAGTGGAAAATAAAATTTCGACCGAGGTTGAATCCGAAAAAATAAATTTTTTTGAATCTTTTTTGAAATCCTTAAAAAATGCTTCGCTTAACATCGGCGAATTTACATTTTTCATTTTTAGTCAAATTCCGACATTTTTTATATTTTTAGCAAAACTAATTAAAAAATTAATTATACAGATAAAATTATTATTTTTATTTATTTTTGAAAAGGTTAAAAATCCCGTTGTACACGTTTACGAGAAATCAAAAGACGCTGTAAGAGCGCTCTTAAGAAAATCAAAGGCAGCATACAAAAGCGGTGGTATTAAAGCCATGGCAAAAGCGGCTGTTTTGGTTTTCAAGGAAGGCTTTGACAGAAACAGACAAACCTCAATTAAGGTTTTTAACTATGTTATTCCTGCCTGTGCAATTTTTATATTAGGTTTAACTGTGCTTATTTTTTCAAATTTAACATTTGGACTTGTCGTTGAATATGACGGCATAAAGGTTGGTAACATTCAGCACGAATCGGTTTATGACACCGCCGAAAAGCAGCTTATGCAACGTGTTTTATTTGAAGAGGATGACGGTGTTGAAATCATTCCAAAATTTAAGCTTGCAGTTGTCGGTAAAAATTCATTTTTAAATTCCGACCAGGTAACCGACGAGCTTATAAAGGCTTCAAGCAGCGTTATCGAAGAGGCAAGCGGTCTTTATGTTGACGACATTTTTGTTGGTGCAGTTAAGGACAAAAAGGCGCTTGAGGACATATTAAATTCAATCCTCGATAAATACAAAACAGACAATCCCGAAGATATCGTTACATTTGTTAAAGCGGTTGCAGTTAAAGACGGTCTCTATCCAACATCAAGCATAAGCGAGATTGATAAGATTAAAGAAAAGATAACCGGTGAAACCTCTGCTGAGGTTGTCTACACTGTTGCAAAGGGCGACACTCCTTATGAGGTTGCAAGACGCGCCGGCATTTCACTTGACACCCTTTATTCATTAAACCCTATTGCCAAAACAACCTTTGTGGTAGGCCAGCAAATTACCATTGCTTCATCAGAGCCGTTTTTAAGCGTTAAGGTTTTAAAAACCGAGGTTGTGCGCGAAACTGTTAAATACAAAACCATTACCACCAAAAACAATAGCTATTACACCTCTTACAGAAATGTCACAAGAAAAGGTAAGAACGGAGTTAACGAGGTTACCTACACCATCACCTATCTTAACGGCATAGCAACAAGCCGTGAGGTTGTAAACACTGTTGTTATATCAGAGCCGGTTGACGAAAAAATCACCGTTGGTACAAAGGTTCAAAGCAATTATGTTGCGCCATCACTCAGTGCTTCCTCTGGAAGCGGAAAGGTGCCCGGATTTATATGGCCGACTAGCGGTAGAATTTCTTGTCGTTGGTGGGGCTATTACAACCACCGCGGACTTGACATAGCAGCACCAAAAGGAACCCCTATTTATGCAGTTGCAGATGGTACTGTTATTGCTTACAAAAACCTTTCATCAGGTTACGGCAAGCACATCATAATCGACCACGGAAACGGAGTTCAAACCCTTTATGCTCACACAAGTGCTGTGCACGTCAGGGTTGGACAAAAGGTTTCTCAGGGGCAGGTTGTTGCCGCAGTTGGCAGAACAGGTTGGGCAACAGGTAACCACTTACACTTTGGTGTTATGATTAATGGAGTTTATTACAACCCTGAAAAATATCTACCTTAAAACAAAAAGCCACCGCTGATGCGGTGGCTTTTATTTTATTTTGCCTTGTAATAATCAAGGGAGAAAAAGTTGAATGGAAAAATGTATATATCTATTCCCTTTTTTGCATTTTCTATATTTATTTCATTCCAAAAAATGACTTTATAGGTAAGCGAGGTTAAGGTGAGAGTGCCTCCATCTTTATAGCGCATAGGAATAGGCATAAAGAGAATAATTGCGGAAATTACAATTACTGCAATAATTTTTGCTTTTTTCATAAATTCACCTATAATCTTTTGAATATAAGCAAGGCTTCAAAAAGGTCACCATCACATCTTATTTTAAAATCGCCCTCTTGAAGCTCGGTCAGACTTTTTGCAATAGAAAGTCCAAGTCCACTTCCTTCGGTGTTTCTTGAGCTATCGCCGCGTACAAATCTCTCGGTGAGCTCATTTTCGGTCACAACAATCATATCGCGCGAAATGTTTTTAAAGCTTATATAAACTCTATCCTGTCTTTCCTCAACAGCTATATAAACACGTGTTCCCTCTTGCGAATATTTAACTATATTACAAAACAGATTTTCAAAAACTCTGTAAAGTCTTTTGCCGTCGGCATTTATAAATATACTTTGAGAGGTTGTTTTTAAAATAGGAGTAAGATGGACATTTTCTAAATTTTCTGCAAATTCTCCGAGCGATTGGTTTACAAGCTCAACTACATCAATTTTTTCAAAATTAATCTTAATGTTTCCGGTTGACGCCTTTGATGCCTCTATTAAATCTTCGGTTAATTTTTTAAGCCTTTGACTTTGGCGTGAGAGAACCTTTATATACTCCTTTGCTCTATCATCCTCAAGGTTTAATTCACTTAACAGGTCGGTGTAATTTATAATTGAGGTTAGCGGTGTTTTAAGGTCGTGCGATACATTTGTTATAAGTTCGGTTTTAAAGCGTTCACTTTTAGTTTTATCCGAAACTGCAATTTTCATTCCGTCGTTAATTCTGTTTAAATTACAGCCGAGGGTGTACATTTCGCCATAAAGGCGGCTTGTGTTTACAGTGCTTTGAAAATATCCGTTTTTAATTTTTTCACTTGTGTCAACAAGCTCTGCCATTTTATTATTTCTAACTATAAAATAGCTAAAGGCTATTATTGCGGTTATACCTGCAAGTATAAGCTTAGGTAAATAATTTCCATTTTCAAAATCTACAGATATTAAAAGAAATAAGACTAGTCCAACAGAAAGCCCAATAATTACTGTACGGCGGTTGCTGTTTTCCCTTTTAACAAATCTTATAACAGGAGAAAACAGCCATTTGAAAAAGCGTACTACAAAAAGGTCGCTAATAAAGCTTTCAAGTCTTGTTTTTATAACAATGTTTTTAATATAAAGTGCTATTGACGTGTAATCGATAAAAGCAAGGACAGGAATTGACATAATAAGCAATGCTGCTGATATTTCTAACGATATAAGTATGACTATATAATTTAAAAATCCGACAACAAACAGCAAAGCTGTAAAAATATCTGTTGGTATCTTATCAAAAAAATCAAGCTTTATCTCATCATCTTGTTTTTTGTATCCTGCGCTTATAATCAAAAATGCTATACAAACTGCAAACAACGAAATGCTAAGCAAAAATACAACATAAATCGAAAATCTAAGGCTATACAGTATTCCGATTATTTTTTCGCAAAATGAAAACTGGTCGGTTGCTTTTTTGTTTTTTAGTACATGAATTGTTATATCATAACCCTTAAATTCGCCGCTAACATTTTGGGAGTCATCCCCATAAACGTAAACCTGCTGATAAAAGTTGTAATTAAAAGCTTCTTCACCTTTATAGTTTGAAAAGCTTTCATCACCTTTTATTGTGTAACGCCAATTTGCCGAGGTGTTAAGCTCTGACACCTTTGATTCAAAGGAAGCTAAATTTTTTAAATCGCTTATATAGTTTTCATAATGGTCGGCAAGCTCGTATGAAATTTCTTGTGCCAGCCTACGATTTGCGGAACTTTTAAGAGCATCAAGAGGACGGGTATAAAAATCAAATTCCACCATAAATGCCGCTGCCGCGATGCTGATTACTGTTATACATAAAAGGACAAAGCTTGAAACAAAAGCAAAAATTTTAAAGGGTGTGCTATTCTTTAAATTTTTCTTTTTCATTATGAGTTTCCACCCACCTCAATTTTATAACCCTTTGCCCAAACCACCTTTAAATAACGCGGTTCAGCAGGGTTTATTTCTATTTTCTCGCGCAAATGTCTTATATGCACAGCAACCGTGCTTTCACTTCCGATTACCATTTCATTCCATACCTCTGAATAAATTCGTTTTAATGAAAACACTTCGCCTGGGCTTTGCATTAAAAGCTTTAAAATTTCATATTCTGTCGGAGTTAAATTTACGTTTTCTCCCTCAACTGTCACAATTTTTGTTTTGTCATCAAGAGTTATGCTTCCTACATTTAAAACATTATCACTTTGTTTGGGTGCCGAGCCGAGAGAGAAAAATCGCCTGAGCTGTGAACGCACCCGAGCCAAAAGCTCAACGGGATTAAATGGCTTTGTTACATAATCGTCGGCACCTACATTAAGTCCCAACACCTTATCGGTGTCCTCACTTTTAGCGGTTAATAATATTACGGGAATATTGCTTAAAAGTCGTATTTTTGACATAGCTGTTATCCCATCTAAAACAGGCATCATTATATCCATAATTACAAGATGTATTTGCTCGTTTTTTACTATTTCTACTGCTTCTTTTCCGTTATAAGCGCAAAACACATTATAATTTTCTGCTTCTAAATATATTTTAAGTGCCGAAACTATATCGGTTTCATCATCGCAAACTAAAATATTATACATACCTTTAGTCCTTTCGTATAATCCTTTAAATTAATTATAGTAAATAGTGCTCCTTTTAGCAATATTTTTGTATGTATTCTTCTAAGCACAGATTTTCTTTTTTCATAATTTCTGCCGCCTCTATTCCGACATAGCGATAGTGCCACGGCTCATTTATAATTTTGGTTATATGGGTTTTATCAGATGGGTAACGCTTTACAAAGCCATATTTATAAGCATTATCATAAAGCCAGTTATAAACCTCATCCTGCGAGCAAAGTGCCGGATTTTGATTTATATCAACTGCAAGTCCCGTTTGATGTTCGCTTGTATCAACAGGCGCAACCCATTTTTTTGAAAGCTCGTTTGCCTTTTTTATGCTATAACCAAGCTTTAAATACTCTCGCACCTTTTCTTTCATTAAATTCTTTTGTTTTTCGCGAGTGCGAAAGCCTGATACTACAGTCATATAAACCTCATCATTTTCGGCATCGGCAATCATTCTTTTAAGAGGCTCATAAATCCTCTCATCAACCTTTTCGCCTCCTGCAAAGCTTTTTAACTTTACACTGTAATTTTGAGGCAAATAATTTTCAAAGTTTACAAGTATTAAATTAAATCCGTTATCATTATTTGCATAGCTTTCTGAGTCAAAAGAAAAGCCAAGCTTGCTTTTAATTTCTTCACCGAAAATTGCCGTGCTGTAATGAAAAATTCCGCCGCTTATAAAAATTGCTATAATTATAATTGCAGCAGCAAGTTTTATAATTATTTTTCTTTTTTTCATTTTAACACCTCTCTTAACAAACAGTTTAAACTATTTGTTTTTAAGAAAAAAGCTGTTAAAGTTTTAAGATTTTATTAAGAAAAAAGGACCCGATTTAAATCGGGTCCTTTTAAAAATTTATTCAACTGTCACAATTTTTGTTTTGCGCATATTAACCCCCCAAAAAAATGCCTGCCCTTTACACGAAAACAAGAAAATGCAAAGAGCAGGCGTGAACAAAACAGACTATTTTAAGACAGCCGTAGCATCGCTGATGGTTTTTTCAAATGCTTCTCTGCCGTATTTATCAACCTCGGCTTTGTTCTTTTCACCATGGGTGAGGCAACCTGCACCGCCGATACATCCACCAACACAAGCCATACCTTCAATAAAGTTAGCATCAAGCACATTTTTACTCTTTTTGAGCAGTGCCATACGGCATTCTTCAATACCGTCGCAAGGAATTGCTTTTAAGTCAAAATCAATATTTTGCTCTTTG
>JAFSGZ010000081.1 GCA_017440545.1 Oscillospiraceae bacterium | reverse complement strand
TAAACTTCTGTAGGTGTGAGAATCATAAAGTGTTACGGGCAGGTTACAGTTTAAACCTTCGGGATTCCCTCTGTTTACACCAACAAAAACCTTATATCCCATTTCAAGTGCCACGCTGCACGGAATAAGAGTGACATTTTGCAAAATTATATCCTCTCGGCTTTTTTGTTGGCTCTCATTTGGCTTTGAGCTGTTGCCAATAAAAACATAACCTCTCAAATTGCCTACTCCCCTTTTATTTATGTCTGCATTTTTTACCATTTTGACAAAGTTTTGCTCATTCAAAACTTTAATTTGTATTTATATTTTGCCTTAAAAAAACCGAACAAACCGTTTTTAGAATTATTTTTAAATCAAGCACAAATGAAATGTTTTTTACATAGATATTATCGTAATAGAATTTTTCACTTGCATCTATGGAATTTCTGAAATACGCCTGCGCGTAGCCGGTGATGCCGGGGCGCACCGAATTTCTGATTATTCGCTCTTGGTCCTTTTCTGCTTTTTCATCGAGCGGCAGGGTAGGTCTTGGACCTACAATGCTCATATCTCCGATTAACACGTTTAAAACCTGCGGCAATTCGTCAAGCGAGGTTTTTCTCATAAATTTACCGATAGGAGTTACTCTTATATCGTCATCGCTGCTATATGTAGAGCCATCGTCATTTCTAATATCGGGCGCGTTTACATACATCGAGCGAAGCTTAAACATTTTAAAATTCTTGCCGTTTTTTCCGCATCGCTCGGCATTGTAAAATATGGGGCCCTTATCGTAAAAGTAGATAAATGGTGCAAGAATTATCACCACCAAAAGCACAAAGGGGGTTGCCATTAGCGCAATCAGAAAGTCTAAAATGCGCTTAATCACCTTTTTGTACATAAGACCTAAAACACCTCAAAATTAAAATTCTTTTAGTGTCTGCTTGCAGCTTTCAATAACATAGCTTACCTGTTCATCGGAAAGCTTTGTGTGAAGCGGTATGCTGACCTCGTTTTTGTAAAAATCAACAGCATTTTTAAAGTCTTTCTCATCAAAGCCTAAATTTTTATAGGCTGTGAAAAGGCAAAGCGGCTTGAAATGCACATTTGCTCTGATACCTTTTTCAAGAAGCTTATTAATGAATTTTCCGCGCATATTCTCATCAAAGCCGTTTAAACGGGTTATATAAAGATGTCCGCTTGTTTTGCTGTTATTATCTATATGCTTTAAGCTTTCAATATTAGTTCCCTTAAAGCCCTCATCATACATTTTTATAATTTCAAAGCGGCGCTCTAAAAGAGAGTCGTAACGCTTAAGCTGTGCGATACCTAAAGAAGCCATTATATCTGTCATATTGCATTTATAATAGGGACCTACAATGTCATATTCCCAGCAGCCATTCATTTTGGCATAGGCGTCCTTTGATTGACCGTGCAGAGAATAAAGCTGATACTGCTTATATATCTCACTACTATCAATGCCGTTTATATTGTTAAATGTCACAGCGCCGCCCTCAGCAGTTGTGAGATTTTTAACAGCGTGAAATGAAAATGCGGTAAAGTCCGCAGCAGTTCCCGACTTTTTACCATCGCGCACTGCACCTAATGAGTGAGCGCCATCGGCTATAACAGCAATTCTGCCGATAGCCTCTTGAATTTTGCCGTTTGGCTTAAAAATATTCTTTTTTTCTTGAGCAAGCTTTATAATGCTGTTATAATCCTGCATAAAGCCGCCGACATCAACGGGAATTATAGCCTTGGTTTTGGGTGTAATTTTACTTTCAAGGTTTACTAAATCCATATTAATGCTGTCTTTTTGTGTGTCAACAAGCACCACCTTGGCACCTGTGTGCAAAGCGGCACTTGCAGTGGCGGTGTAAGTATAGGCAGAGGTGATAACCTCATCGCCCTCGCCTATATTTAAAATTCGCAGAGTCATTTCTAACGCCGCAGTTGCCGAGTTTAAGCAGACAGCATTATCGACTCCGATGTATTTACATAAATTTTCTTCAAGCCTTTTAACCTTAGGGCCTGTGGTTATCCAGCCTGATTTGAGGGTATCTACTACTTCGAGGATTTCCGCCTCTGTAATATCAGGCGGGGAGAAATCTATCCTCATTATACTCTCATCCTTCCATCTTTATATTAAAATAAAATATACACTTTAGCTAAAATTTCTTATACATATTCATTATATCATTTAAGATATGTAAATTCAACAATTTATACGGTTTTTTATCTGTCAAATAGTGTATTTTAAACCAAGTTTTTCAGTAAATTTATAAAAATTTTTTATTCAAAAACAGGCGTTGAGGTTTGCTAAAATCGTTGATTTTTTTTAAAGTTTATGGTATACTATTTATTTAGTAATTTAATATGATTTTTTTACATAAATTTACATAAAAACCCTTTAAGGAGCAGTTTATGAAATCAGTATGCATAATTTGCGGCGGACAGTCGCACGAACACGAAATTTCGCTTATTTCGGCAAGCTCAATTTTAAAAAATATCAACCGTGATAAATACGATGTATCCACCGTTATTATAGACAAGGACGGAAGCTTTTTTGTAACAAAACAAACAGGCGACCTCTCGGGCGGCAAATGGAAGGATTTTTCCGACCTTTCAAAAGCCATCATTTCGCCCTCTAAAACAATAGGAAACATTTTAAAAATCACCGGTAAAAACACTTTTGAAAGCATAAAGGTTGATGCCTTTTTCCCCGTATTGCACGGTGAAAACGGTGAGGACGGCGTTATGCAAGGACTCTTAACCCTTTCGGGCGTTGCTTTTGTTGGTGGCGGCACACTTAATTCTGCCTCTTGTATGGACAAAGAGGTTACACACATTCGCCTTGAAGCAAGCGGTATTAAAACCGCACCCTATATTGTTATTAAAAAAGATGAATTTGATTTAGAAGAAATTGATGAAAAGATTAAAGCCACAGTCGGTTATCCCGCATTTGCAAAACCCGCTAATGCAGGCTCTTCAATTGGCGTAGGCAAAATTCCCGCAAAAGAAAATCTCAAAGAGATTTTAGACGAGGCTTTCTTAGTTGATAACAAGGTACTTATAGAAAAATGCATTGTCGGTTCAGAGGTTGAATGTGCTGTTATGGGAAATGATGAAATTTTAGCCGCTGACTTTTTGGGTGAAATCGCCCCTACTGCAGAATTTTACGATTTTGACGCAAAATATGCCGATGCCTCAACAGAGCTTTTTATTCCTGCAAGAATAAGTGAGGCTCTTACAAAAAAGGTTCGCGAAATTGCGCTTAAGGCTTACAAGGCGCTTGATTGCAAGGGTCTATCAAGGGTAGACTTTTTTGTAACAGGCGATGGCGAAATTATATTAAACGAAATTAACACCCTTCCCGGTTTTACAAGCATCAGTATGTATCCAAAGCTTTTTGAAGCTTCGGGAATTAGTTACAGTGAGCTTATAGATAAACTCATTTCGCTTGCAAGCGTAAAATAAAAAGTGAAAGGAAAAGCTATGAACAGACAGCCTATCGGCGTTTTTGATTCGGGGCTCGGCGGACTTACTGCCGTTAAAGAGCTCATTTCACTTCTTCCAAACGAAAATATTATTTATCTTGGCGACACCGCAAGGGTGCCATATGGCACCAAAAGCCACGATACCATTTTAAGATACGCTAAAGAGGATATTTCCTTTTTAAAAACACAAGATGTAAAGCTTATAATTGTTGCCTGCGGAACTGTCAGCTCAGCTTTAAGCGTAGAGCCTATAAATGACATAGATATTCCCATCATAAGCGTTGTAAAGCCCGCGGCAAAAGCGGCAATAAACAAAAGTAGAAACAACAAAATCGGTGTAATCGGCACGCCTGCAACAGTCAAAAACGGCTGTTATGAGCGCACCATTAAAGAATTTTCAGACGCCGAGGTTTTTTCAAAGGCGTGTACACTTTTTGTTCCGCTTGTTGAAGCAGGACATTTTGGAGAAAACGACCCTCTTGCAACCCTTGCGGCAGAAGAGTATCTGCCTGAGTTTAAAGAAAAGGGCGTTGATACCCTTATTTTAGGCTGTACGCACTATCCCCTTTTATCCGATGTTATTAAAAAAATTCTGCCAAACACCGAGCTTATAAACTCGGGTGCTGAAACAGCAAAAGAGGCAAAAGAGCTTTTAGAAAAAAATAATTTACTAAATGACAGCACCTCTGAAGGCACTTTAAAATGCTTTGTCACAGATAACATCGAAGGATTTAACGATAATGCATTTAGATTTTTAGGTAAGGACTTTAAACAAAGCGCAGAGCTTACAAGATTATAATTTTGGAGAAAAAATGAAAAAAGAAGTTCAAATTACAATTAAAAGTGATATAAAAACCGAGGATAACCGCGATAATATAGAGCTTACCGTTAACGGCACTGCCTACACAAAGGACAACTGCTATTACCTTTGCTACAAGGAAAGCGATGAAAGCGGCTTTGGCGACAGCAGCGTTATTATGAAATTCAAGGGCAAGGACAGCTTTATAATGACAAGAAACGGTGCTTCTTCCTCACAGCTTCGAGTAGAGCTTAATAAACGAAATTTGTGTAGCTATGCCACACCCTATGGAAGCATAATGATTGGCATATACGGCACAAAAATAGACACAGATTTTAAAAATGACGGCAATGCCGATATGATAGTTGAATACAGCATTGATGCCGATATGGCACTTTTAAGCGAAAACAAACTGCACATAAACATAAGGGAGTGTAAAAACTAAGGATGGTAAATTTAGTAAACGAGTGCAAAGAACAAATCAGTCTTATTTTAAATAATGCAGTTAAGCTTGCTCACAAAAACGGCGAGCTTGTTTCTGACACCCTAAACACCTTTTCAGTAGACAAAACAACCGATTCTTCGCACGGAGATTTTGCCACAAACGCCGCAATGACCTCTGCAAAACTTTTTAGGACAAGCCCTGTAAACATTGCAAACATTATTCTTAAAAACATAAATTTAGAGGGCACTTATTTTGAAAAGTGTGAGGTTGCAGGTCCCGGATTTTTAAACTTTTTCTTAAATGACAGCTTTTTTAAGGCTACAGTTAATGCTGTTCTAAATGAAAAAGAAAATTACGGCAAAACAGATTTCGGCAAAAACGAAAAGGTTATGGTTGAATTTGTTTCAGCAAACCCCACAGGTCCTATGCATATAGGTAATGCCCGCGGCGGTGCCCTTGGTGATTGCCTTGCCGCTGTTTTGGACTGGTCGGGTCATAATGTAACACGCGAATTTTATATTAACGATGCAGGAAACCAAATTGAAAAGTTTGGTCTTTCGTTAGATGTGAGATACCGTCAGCACTTTTTAGGCGAGGAAAATGTCGAGCTTCCCGAGGACTCATATCACGGCGCTGATATTAAAGAGCGTGCCGAGCAGTTTATTGAAATTTACGGTGATAAATATCTAAATGCCGACGAGGTTGAGAGAAGACGCGCGCTTGTTGATTTCGCACTTCCCAAAAACATTGACGGCTTAAAAGAAAACTTACAAAGCTACCGCATAAACTATGATGTTTGGTTCCACGAAAGTGAACTTCACAAAAATGGTTTAGTTAAAAAGGTTATTGATATTTTAAGCGATAAAGGCTTAACCTACGAAAAAGACGGCGCTCTTTGGTATAAAAACGCAGAATTTTTAGAGCAAAAATATAAATCACTCGGAAAAAGCGATAAAGAAATCGAAAAGCTTGAGCTTAAGGATGAGGTTTTAGTTCGTGCAAACGGAAACCCCACCTATTTTGCCGCTGATATTGCATACCACTACAACAAATTCTCCGAACGCGGCTTTGACAGAGTCATAAACGTTTGGGGCGCAGACCACCACGGACACGTTGCAAGACTTTGCGGTGCTATGGACGCTATCGGACTTAACGGCGACAAGCTCCACATCGTTTTAATGCAGTTAGTGCGTCTTATGCGCGACGGCGAGATTGTAAGGGTAAGCAAAAGAACAGGTAAATCCATAACCCTTGCAGACCTTTTAAGCGAGGTTGATGTTGATGCAGCTCGTCTGTTCTTTAATTTAAGAGAGCCTGCCTCGCATCTTGACTTTGATTTAGGCTTGGCAGTTTCACAAAACAGCCAAAACCCTGTTTACTATGTTCAGTATGCTCACGCTCGTATATGCTCAATTTTAAAGGCATTAAAGGCTGAAAACATCGACACAGAAAACGTAGAAAGCGCTGATATTTCGCTTTTAAATTCCGAAGAAGAAAAGGATTTGCTTTTATATATAGCACAGCTTCCCGAGGAAATTGTGGGCGCCGCCAAGGCTTACGACCCCGCAAGAATTACAAGATATGCCATTGAGCTTGCTACTAAATTCCATAAGTTCTATAATGCTCACAGAGTAAAGCTTCCCGAAAATGAGGAGCTTATGCGTGCAAGAATTGCTCTTTGCCTTTGCGTAAAAACAGCCATTCACAACGCACTTACAATGTTTAACATTTCGGTTCCCGAATCAATGTAATATAAGAAAAATCCCCCAAGGCTATGTCTTGGGGGATTTTATTTTTATAAGTTTTTATTCTTTCCCTAAAAGCCAGTCGACAGAAACCGAGAGGATTTCTGAAAGTGCTTTAAGCTCAATGTCCGAAACAGGTCTCTTTTGTCCCTCTAAAAGAGAGAGGGCAGGGGTGCTTATTTCAATTCCCATAAGCTGCAATTTGGCAAGAAGGTCTTTTTGTTTCATATCTTTTTGTATGCGCGCCAAAGTTACTCTCGCACCAACAATATTTTTATTTCCAAGCTGTAATTTTCTCGGTTTCACGACCTTCACCCTTTTCTATTTTTATAGAATATTTTTAAGCTCTATTAAGTCCTCTATTATATAGTCGGCAGAGTTTGGGTCCACCTCTTTTTTATCTCTATTAAAAAGGCAGGTTTTTATTTTTGCCGCTTTTCCGAGGGATATATCGGCAGTCAGACTATCTCCGACGAGCAAAACTTCGCTTAAATCTACATTTCCGATTTCTTTAAAGCATTCATCTAAAAAGCGTACATTGGGCTTTGAATAGCCTATCCTATCGCTTGTAAAAACATCCTTAAAAAACGGTAGCATACCACAGATTTTAAGCCTGTTTATCTGCTGCGGATGTGAGGCGTTGCTCACTATATAAAGCGAGTATTTATCCTTTAGATACTCCAAAATCTCAAATGAATTTTTTATCGGATGAGCACTTTCAAAAACACCTTTTACAAACTCGCCCTCAAAGCCCTCGCACTCGAGTGCTAAATCAAGGTTTTTAAAAATTCGTTTAAAGCGCTGGGAATATATTTCACTCTGCTTAATTTCGCCCTTTTCAAACTGAAGCCAAAGCTCTGCGCTGACCTTAAAAAAGGTTGGCATTACATTATCGTGAAAATCAAGGCCGCGCCTTTTGAAAATATCTCGGGTCACCTCTTCTGCAGTGACTTTAAAATCAAGCAGGGTGTTATCAACGTCAAACAAAGCCGTTTTTATCATACAGATCCTTTATATTTTAACAATACATTTTACAGGACAGGCCTCGATGCATTTGCCACAGCCTACGCATTTTTCCTTATCAATTCGAGCCAAAAAGCCGTCAACCTTGACAGCGCCAAACTCGCAGGTGTTCTCACATTTTTTACAGCCGATACAGCCCACCTTGCAGTTCATTCTTGTATATTTTCCCTGCTCGTGATTGCGGCAGGCAACAACATATTTACTGTCACGGTGTACAGTGCCGATAATCTTTTTAGGGCAGGCGTCAACACAAGCAAGACAGCCTGTGCATTTATTTTTATCCACCTTTGCGATGCCGTTTTCGATTTTCAATGCGTCAAACTGACAAGCCGAAACACAGTCGCCAATGCCGATACAGCCATAGGTGCAGTTAAGTCTGCCGCCGTAGAATGACATTGCCGCCTTACAGCTTTGAACGCCTTTATAATTGAGTCTTTGCTCCTCGGTTTCGGGGTGTCCCTGACAGCGTACAAATGCAATTAAATCTTCCATCGCCGCGGCTTCAACACCCATAACGGCACAGATTTTGTCGCTACATTCTTTTCCGCCTACACGGCATTTATTAACCTCGGCGCCGTCATTTACTATTGCCTCTGCATAATTATCGCAAGAAGCAAATCCACAACCGCCGCAGTTAGCCCCAGGGAGAGCCTCTCTTATTTTTTCAACCCTCTCATCAACCTTTACAGCAAGGGTTTTTGAGGCTATAACAAGAAAAATCGCAAACAAAAGTGCTATAACAGAAACTATAATAATAGGTAAAAACAAATCTGACATATTGTGCCTCCTTTACCCTACTATAAACGGAAATCCGCTGCTCTCGGCGCCGAAAATTCCGTCGATAACGCCCGAGAATCCCATAAACGAAATTGCTACAATAGCGGCAGCTACAAGGGTTATGGGAAGTCCCTTAAAGCTTTCGGGAATTTTTTTAGAGCTGAGTCTTGTGCGAACACCTGAAAATATAACCATTGCCATTAAAAATCCTATTCCTGCACCAAGTGCATTAACAAGGGCGTGTGGGAGCTGTGCCATTGTGCTGAAATCCTCAATGTTTATAAGGGTTATGCCGAGCACGGCGCAGTTTGTTGTAATAAGCGGAAGATATATTCCAAGTGCTGAATAAAGTGGTGGAATAAACTTTCTTAAAAACATTTCAAGCATCTGCACAAACGAGGCTATTACCAAAATAAAGATAATGGTGTTTAAAAATGAAAGCCCGTTTGGTATTAAAATAAGGTTTGAAATGGGATAGGTTACTAAGGTTGCGAGCACCAAAACAGCTGTTACTGCAAATCCCATTCCCACCGCCGATTTAGTTTTATTGGATACGCCCAAAAACGGACATATACCCATAAAGCGAGAAAGCACAACATTTTGTGTGATAATTGCTGTGAAGAAAATTATTAATAATTCTTTCATTGTGCCGCCTCCTCTCTGTTTTTACAGCCATCGCAGGCGGTTTTATCCTTACATAAGCCGCAGGCTTCGCAAGAGATTTCGGTTTTAATTTCTTTTTTGCCCATTTTGCGCTGAACAAAAACAGAAAGTGCCATTAAAACGCCAAACACGAAAAATCCACCGGGTGCCTGACTTAAAATTGAAAGCGGTTTTAAAACTCCAAAGGTAATATCAAAGCCTAAGAACGTGCCAAAGCCTAAAATTTCTCTGATACTTGCCATTATAAAGAGTGTCAAGGTAAAGCCGAGGCCCATTCCAATGCCGTCTAATGTGGAGTCGAGCGGGGTGTTTTTACTTGCAAACATCTCGGCGCGGCCTAAGATTATGCAGTTTACAACTATAAGCGGCAAAAATACGCCGAGCGCCGAATAAATCGCGGGAAGATATGCCTGCATAACAAGTCCTACTATTGTAACAAAGGTTGAGATAACAACGATATAGCAGGGTATTCTGACTGTATTGGGTATTACATTTCTAAGAAGCGAAATAACTAAATTTGAAAAGGTTAAAACAAAGATTGTAGCCGCGCCCATACCAAGTGCATTTATTGCCATTGTGGTGACAGCAAGGGTGGGGCAGGTGCCGAGCACCAAAACAAGCACGGGGTTTTCTTTGATTAAGCCGTTTAATAAAATTGAAGACTTTTTCATTTTTACCCCTCCTATTCTTTGCCGTTTACAAGCGCTACTGCAGAGTTAACTGCACTGATAACAGCCTTTGAGGTTACGCTTGCGCCCGAAATTACATCGGCTTTTTGTTCTTTGCTTATATCTTTTTTTGTAAATTGCTCAAAAAAGCTGTCGCTTTCAATTACTCTTGTGCCAACGCCTTTAGTTTCCTCGTGCGAAAGCACCTTGACGCCGCTTATTTTAAGAGTTTCATCAAAGGCTACCATTACATTTATTTCACCTGCATAGCCCGAAGCGGTTACATCGGCAATATAGCCCTTGCCGCTATTTGATTTATAAAGTGCATTTGCGCTGTGTTTAGAAAGCTCTTCAGTTGAAAGCTCAATCTTTTCAAAGCCCTTATCGTCTTTTATGAGCTCATTCATAGTGGCTGTGATTTTCTCAGCCTCGCTTTTTTCGATTATAGTCTTTGTGAGCATATTAACGCCCGCGAGAGAGGCTGTGCAAAGCAGTGCTATTAAGGTTAGCACAACTATAGGTTTAATTAAATTTTTCATTTTGCCTTTGCCTCCTTTTTATTAGGCTTTGCAAAGGGAGATTTTTTTGCTGTTAAATTGTCAATAAGCGGTGTTAAAACATTCATAAACACAATAGCATAGGAAACACCCTCGGCATTTGAGCCGAAAATTCTTATAACTGTTGTGATAACGCCGCACCCGATGCCAAAAATAATTTTGCCCTTTACTGTGAGCGGACTTGTCACATAATCGGTTGCCATAAATATTGCACCAAGCAAAAGTCCACCCGATAAAATGCCGTATAAACCGTCATAGCCTAAGGCGGTTGTAAAGAGATAGGTTGTTAAAATATATGAAAGCGGAATGGCAGGATTAATAACCCTTGTTACAACAAGGAATACGCCACCTACTATAAGTGCAAGCGAACAAACCTCGCCTATACAGCCTGCGTGAAGTCCTAAAAACACGCGCCACAGCTCAGGCAATTTTTCATTTGCGGCAATACTATTTAAAAGCGTTGCACCTGCAGTTGCATCAACATTAGCGTTTACAAACGGCTCTATAAATTTTGAGGTTTCGCTTGTAAAGCAAAGGGTTATTACAATTCTTCCGACAAGGGCAGGGTTTGCAAAGTTGCAACCGATGCCGCCGAAAAGCTGTTTTACAACTATTATTGAAATAGCTGAAGCAAGCGCTACCATCCAAAGAGGAGTGGTTGAGGGAAGGTTTAAAGCCAAAAGAAGTCCCGTTACTGCTGCCGAAAGGTCGCCCACCGTTATAGGCTGTTTCATTATTTTCTCATAAATATATTCAGACAAAACCGCAAAAACGACGCCTGTTAAAACAACAAGCACGGCATTTATTCCAAAATACACGCAGCCTACAACTGTTGTTGGCAGAAGTGCCAAAATAACATAAAGCATTATTTTAGAAGTGCTGTTATTGCTTCTAAAATGCGGAGAGGAGGTTACTGTTAAATTATCCATTTTGCTACTCCCTTAATAAATTTACTTTTTTTCTCTTAAAGCCGCTTTTGCAAGGCGATTTGTTTGAACAAGCGGTCTTTTTGCCGGACAAACAAAGCTGCAACAGCCACATTCCATACATAGCATTACCTTGTGCTTTTCCAAAGCTTCAAGGTCGCCGTCGTGGTAGGCGTGTTCAAAAACGGTTGGCATAAGATTAAACGGACAAGCCGACACACATTTTGAGCATCTTATGCAGGCTGTCGGCTCGGGGGTGTCTGCAAGCTTTTTAGACAAGAGCAAAACAGCATTGGTGTTTTTAATAATTGGCATACTGCCGTGGCACATTGTTACACCCATCATAGGTCCGCCCATTATAAGCTTTTCGGGCTCATTTACAACTCCGCCGCAAAACTCAATTATCTTATCAATAGGTGTGCCAATGGGGGCATAAACATTTTGGGGCTCTTTTACACAGTCGCCACTTACGGTTACTCTTTTATGAGTTAGCGGCAGGCCTGTTTTTAAGCCTCTTACTAGGCTTCCGAGCGAGGTTACATTTATAACAACCACACCGACATCTGCAGGAAGCTGTCCTTCCAAAACCTTTCTGCCGGTTAAATGATAGATTATAACCTTTTCGGCACCCTGAGGGTATCTGCTTTTAAGGGTTTTAACCTCAAAGATGTCGCCCGAGAGCTTTTTCATAATTTCTATTGCTTTAGGCTTATTATCTTCAATGCCTATATAGGCATTTTTAATATTCATAAGCTTTTTTAGAAGCTCTATGCCCTCTTTAATATCCTCAGCATTTTCGAGCATTTCACGATAGTCTGAGGTAATAAAGGGCTCACACTCGGTGGCGTTTACTATGAGGGTGTCAACCTCGTCAATGTTTTTAGGATTCAATTTAATGCTTGTAGGAAATCCTGCACCGCCAAGGCCTACCATACCAAGCTGTCTTGTGGCATCAACCAAATCCGAAAGACTGTCTATTTTAAAGCTTAAAGGCTCGATGCTCTTATCCTCTTTGTCAGGTGCAATTTCTATATGCGGGGTGTAAACTCCCGAGGGGCAAAGCATATCTCTGACCGAAACAACCTTTCCCGAGGTTGAAGCGTGAATGGGTGCCGACATAAACTCGGTTGCCTCTCCTATTATTTGACCCTTTAATACACTGTCGCCCACTTTAACTGTGGGAACGCAGGGCCTTCCTATATGCTGAAGCATAGGAATGACTAAATTACAGCTATAGGGCATTATTACTGTTTCTTTTTCTGCAGTTAGTTTGTGGTGACGGACATTTACTGTTTTTAAATGTAATGCCAAGACAAATCTTCCTTTCAAGCTTTATTTTACGAATTTTAAAACTATCGGCATAGTTAATTTTACAGCCGAAGCTACCCCTACGCCGCATATAACTGCGGCAATAATTAAAACGGGAGCGTAATAAAAAATTGAGGCTGATGCAGTTATTAAATAAACGCATATAAGCTGCATCATATTATGTGTTACAGCGCCGCTTACGCTAAGTGCGCCATAAGAAATTTTTTCCTTAAAAAGCCATATAAGCGTCGACATAACAATTACAGCGCCTATCGAGCCTACAAAGCTCAGTACAAAGGCGTAACCGCCATTTACAATTAGTACAAAAATTGATTTTATTACAGACAGTAACACCCCTGCCCATAATCCCGAATACAGAAGCGCGAACATAACAGCTATATTTGATATTCCTATTTTAAATCCGGGTGGCAGCATAAAAAGCGGCGGCAAAAGCGATTCCAAAAAAGAAAGTGCAACGGTTAACGCCGCGAGCATACCAACAAGTGTAATTTTATTTATACTTATTTTTTTCATGTTACAGCACCGCATCGTATTCAGAGCTTCCTAAAAGCTCTATTCTGACATTAGAGGGCAGGCAAACCGCGGTTTGTCCCTCTTTTGAAAGCTTACCGAAATTCTTGCAGGTTTTGCAGGGACAATTACTTTCACTTACAAATATCTCGCCGTTTTTTACAGTTATGGTAAGCTTATATTTCCCGTTTATATCAAATCGAGTGTCCTCATTTAAGGATAAGGTTTTTAAAAGGGTGTTATCCTTATAC
>JAFSGZ010000008.1 GCA_017440545.1 Oscillospiraceae bacterium | reverse complement strand
ATTAAGGCGATGTTCTCCTTTGACGGCGGACAAAGTTGGGATACCGACAATATCATCGCCACGAAGGACACTTTTGATTGGGATTTGGGCTACCCCTCGACAGTTGAGCTGCCCGATGGTAGTCTCTTGACTGTTTTTTACGGAAAATTTGAAAAAGACGGTCCTGCTAAAATAATGCAGACGGTTTGGAAATTTTAAAAATATAAAGAAAAAAGACACTCTCAAGGGGTTGTATCCGTAAGGACACAACCCCAGTTTTATTCGCCTTTGGCGAGTTCTATTGCTACGCAGTGATATTTGGACTAAAGTCCAAGTGATATTGCCTTCGGCAGTTATAGGCGAATAAAATACCACTGAAACCGCAAGGGTTCAATAACACTATTGCCGCAAGGCAATAATATCACTCTGTGCAAAGCACAGAATATCACTATTAAAATAATTTTTGAAACAGTAAAAAAAGGAAGCACAAAATTTTCGTGCTTCCTTTCGTTTTGCCTCATGCCACAACAAGCAGGACATTCTTGCGCTAAATGTCACTTGTTAGAAAAACCCTAAGACACTTAACCTCGCTCACAACTAATTGCAGCCTGTGGTGCAATACATCGGGCGATAAGAACAAATTTTAGAACTGTCCTTAACTGTACGCCTCGTATGTGAAGTTCTTTTTTTCGACATTTAGGTTATTATATAATTTAATTTGTGTGCGTTTTATATTCTGCTGTATTGGCGGTTTAAATTTAAGAAACGCTCTCTGTTAAGGCCCATAAGCTGTTCTCTTGTTATTCGGTAGCTCCAGTTGCCCTCGGCTTTACCGGGGGTGTTGAGGCGGGTGTCCGAGCCGTAGCCGAGTAGGTCTTGAATTGGGAAAACAACAAGGTTTGCGCGGCTCATAAGCATAAGTCTTATAATAGTGTCATAGCTTTTATCAAAGTTGTCGCCGACAAAGCCTATGTAGCTGAGCGCATCGCGGCGGGTTTTATCATCTAACTCCCACATAAAGCCGAGAAGTGTGTTGTTGTCGTGGGTGCCTGTGTAGGCAACAAGATTTTCCTTAAAATTGTGTATAAGGTGAGGGTTTTTAAAGTTTCCGTCAAAGCCAAACTGAAAAACCGACATTCCGGGAAAGCCTGAATAGTCTAAAAGGGCGTTTACATCATCGTCGATGATACCTAAATTTTCGGCAATAATGCTTCCCTCTTTTGACACTGATTTAAGGGCATCAATAATTTTTTCTCTCGGGCCTCTTTGCCACTGCCCCTCTTTTGCAGTTTGTGCATCTGCAGGGACACTCCAATAGTCGCTAAAGGCTCTGAAGTGGTCAATTCTGACGCAGTCGTAAAGATTAAGGGCGCTTTTAAGCCTTTCTTTCCAAAAGGTAAAGCCGTCCTTTTGCATTTTTTCAAAATCGTAGATGGGATTTCCCCAAAGCTGACCGTCCTTTGCAAAATAATCAGGCGGCACCCCTGCCTTAAAGCGCATCTTGCCGTCGCCGTCAAGCAAAAAGTCCTCTTTGTTAAAATATACATCGCTGCTGTCAAAGCTTACATAAAACGGAAGGTCACCTATAATCTTAACATTTTTTGAGGCGGCATAGTCTTTAACACCTTGCCACTGTTTAAAAAAGTGATACTGTATAAACTGCCAAGCAAATAAGGTTTCCTCGTCATAGCTTTTTTGCTTATCCCACTCTAAAAAGCCCTTTTTGTCGTTTGCCTCTTTAAGAGAAAGAAACTCGCAGGCTTTTTGTATTTTTGGGTTTTTGTCTATAAAGCTTAACACCGCTTTTTTGTCTGCCCTCTTTGAAGCCTTTTTGAGTAGCTCAAAGCGCTCGGCTTTAAGTCTTTCAAACTCACAGCTATAGGGTGTATGCTGTTTTGCAGAGCTTAATTCATCAGAGGTTAAAAGACCTTGCTCAAAAAGAGCTGCAAGGTCGACAAAATAAGGGTTTCCTGCCTCTGAGGCGGGCGAGGCATAGGGAGAGTTGTGGTCGTCGGTTACACAGAAAGGCAGTACCTGCCAAAAACTGAAACCACTATCGCTTAAAAAATCAATAAATTCAAAGGCGCTTTTTGAAAAGCTGCCGCTACTGTAATCACCATAAAGCGATGAAATGTGCATAAGCACACCGCTTGCTCTTCTCATCTTAATTCCCCTCAATAAAAAATATTGCCAAAAGGTTTTTGGCATAAAAATTTAGATTTTGATAACCTAATCATTAACTAATTTATGCGTTTTTGTGGCAAAATGCCCAAAAAAGCTTATAAATATAATATCATAACCCCTAAATAAATTCAATAATTTATTTAAAGTGTACAAAATTGATAAATTTGCATAAAAATGTTAGAAAATTTTATCAAAATTATGGAAATTACAAAAAAAGTGTTGTATAATAAAAGAAAAGGTCCTGAAAAAGAGCATACACTACTCTGCTTCAGCGCTGAAACATAAGTTTCGGTAGCTGTTTTTTTGCATTTGGTAAAGAAAAAACAGCAGATTTGAGAATATAAAAACGGCATCGGAGGGATATTTTTGAGCATTAGACTAAATGAACAGCTCAAAAGCTTTCACGACGGAAACAGCCGAGAGGCATACTCGTTTATGGGAGCGCATAAAATTAAAATCGGAAATGAAACAGGCTATGTGTTCAGGGTTTGGGCGCCGCGCGCCCAAAGGGTTAGCGTTGTTGGCGATTTTAACTTTTGGAACACAGAAGACCTTATTATGAATAAAAGCGACAAGGGCGTTTGGACGGTATTTTCAAAATATGCAAAAGCGGGCGGAAGATATAAATACTTTATAAGAACGGCTGACGGCAGAGGCATTTATAAGAGCGACCCCTATGCAAGAGCCTTTGCTCCGCTTCCCGACACCGCCTCACTGATTTGTGATGAGGACAACTATAAATGGGGCGATAAGGAGTACATAAAAAACAAAACCGCCTCGCTTGATAAGCCTATAAACATTTATGAAATGCATTTAGGCTCTTGGAAAAGGCGTGATGACGGCTCACTTTTATCCTATACCGAAATAGCAGGAAAGCTTATTCCCTATATTAAAAAGATGGGATACACCCACGTTGAAATAATGCCGATTTATGAGCACCCGTTTGACCCATCTTGGGGCTATCAGGTTACAGGCTATTATGCCCCAACCTTCAGATACGGCTCCCCCAAGGACTTTAAAAAGTTTGTGGACAGACTTCATATAGCAGGCATTGGAGTAATTCTTGACTGGGTGCCGGCACATTTTCCAAAGGATGCCGACGGACTTTATGAATTTGACGGCAGCTACTGCTACGAGGTAAACGACGCTGTGATGAACGAGCACCCCGACTGGGGCACAAGAATTTTTGATTACTCAAGATATGAGGTTTGTTCGTTTTTAATTTCTAATGCGGTGTTCTGGATAAAGGAATTTCACATTGATGCATTAAGGGTTGACGCTGTGGCTTCAATGCTTTATTTAGACTACGGCAGGCAGGAATATAAGCCCAATAAATACGGCGGCAAGGAAAATTTAGACGCCATTGAGTTTTTTAGAAAGCTTAATGCCGCCGCCTTTGAAACCGATAAAACGGTTATGATGATAGCCGAGGAGTCAACGGCATTTCCAATGGTTACAAAGCCCGGCTACGATGGCGGTCTTGGCTTTAACTTTAAATGGAATATGGGCTGGATGAACGATTCGCTGCACTATTTCTCGCAGGACCCTTTATTTAAAAAGGGCTGTCACAACGAGCTTACATTTTCAATGACCTATGCATTTTCCGAAAACTTTATTCTTCCCATCTCGCACGACGAGGTTGTACACGGAAAATGCTCGCTTATAAGCAAAATGCCGGGGCTTTACGACGATAAGTTTGCAAATTTACGCGCCTTTATGATGTATATGATGGCGCACCCCGGAAAAAAACTCAACTTTATGGGAAGCGAGTTTGCTCAGTTTATTGAGTGGAACTTCACACAACAGCTCGATTGGCTTTTGCTTGATTATGAAAAGCACCGCGACCATCAAAAGTTTATAGCCGAGCTTAACGAATTTTACCTTAATAACAAGGCTATGTGGGAGCGCGACTTTAACTGGGAAGGCTTTAAGTGGATAAGCGCCGACGATAAGGACAACAGCGTAATTGCATTTTCACGATTTGATAAGGCGGGAAAAGAAATTATGGCGGTGTTTAACTTCTGTCCTGTATTAAGAGAGAAATATAGATTAGGTCTTGTTTCAAAGGGAACCTATGTTCCCATATTTAACAGCGACCTAAAGCGCTTTGGCGGTCTTGGCAGACGGCTTAAAAGGGTCAAGAGTCAAAATGTCGGAATGCACGGCTGTGAGCAGTCGGGAGAATTTACGCTTCTTCCTCTCTCTGCGGCATATTATGAGTTAAAAAAAGATTAAGATAAAGACAAAAATTAGGGAGTGTATTTTATGAATTTCCAGAAAAAAGACTGTATCGCAATGCTACTTGCCGGCGGACAAGGCAGCAGACTAATGGTGCTAACAGAAAACACCGCAAAGCCGGCGGTTCCGTTTGGGGGTAAATATCGAATTATCGACTTCCCTCTCTCAAACTGCGTAAACTCAGGCATTGATACGGTGGGAATTTTAACACAGTACCAACCGCTTGAATTAAACGAGTACATAGGAAACGGTCAGCCGTGGGGACTTAATAGCTCGCAGGGCGGAATTCACGTGCTTCCTCCTTATGCAAGAAGTAAAAAATCCGAATGGTATAAGGGAACAGCAAATGCAATTTATCAAAACCTTAAATTTATAGAAAGATATGACCCCGACGACGTTTTAATATTATCGGGCGACCATATTTACATTATGGACTATTCCGATATGCTTTCCTATCACAAGGAAAAGGACGCCTCCTGCACCATCGCAGTTTTAGATGTTCCTTTAGAAGAAGCCTCGCGCTTTGGAATTATGAACACCCGCGAGGACAACTCGGTTTACGAGTTTGAGGAGAAGCCTAAAAAACCCAAGAGCACCAAAGCCTCTATGGGAATTTACATATTTAAGTGGCAGGTTTTAAAGGATTATCTTATTGCCGATGAACAAAACGAAAAATCCGATAACGATTTCGGCAAAAACATAATCCCTGCACTCTTAAACGATAATCATAAGCTTTATGCTTATCAGTTTGACGGCTACTGGAAGGATGTAGGAACAATTCAAAGCCTTTGGGAAGCCAATATGGACATTTTAGGCGCCGAGCCTGTTATAAATCTTCGCGATGCTAACAATATGATTTATGCCCGAAACTACGCTATGCCTTCTGCTTATATCTCGGGTGAAAGCAACATAGTAAATTCGTATGTTGCCGAGGGTAGCGAAATTTACGGCGATGTTGAAAACTCGATTATTTCAACGGGTTGTACTATAGAAAAGGGCGCAAAAATTAAAAACAGCGTTATTATGCCAAATGCCGTTATTAAAGAAAATGCCGAGGTGCAGTATGCAATAGTCGGTGAGGGCGTGACGGCAGAAGAGGGCGCTAAAATCGGTGATGATAAAGAAAATTACAGCGCCGAGGACTTTGGTATTGCCGTTGTCGGTAAAGACAAGGTAATTGAAAAGAACACTGTTATAAAGCCAAAGGAAATAATTTAACATCGAGGAGAAAAGAGTGAACGATATGAAAACAATGGGAATTGTGTTCTCAAACATTTATGATAAAACCGTGTCCGAGCTTACAAGTCACAGAACGGTGGCTTCGCTTCCGTTTGCAAGCCGTTACCGTCAGATAGACTTTGTGCTTTCAAATATGTCAAACTCCCGTATTTACAATGTGGGACTTATCACAAAGCATAACTACCGCTCGCTTTTAGACCACCTAGGCTCCTGCTTTGAGTGGGACTTAAACCGTAAAAACGAGGGACTTGTGTTTATCCCACCCTTTTCAACAGGTAACACGGGAATTTACAAGGGCAAATTAGAGGCTCTTTATTCGGCTATCGACTATATTGATAACGATAATTACGATTATGTTGTAGTTTCCGATTCAACTATTATCTGTAACATCGACTTTAGAAAAGCAATAAAAAAGCATAAGCAAAGCGGCGCTGATGTAACGGTTATTGCAAACCATGACGAGAAGGATTTTGGCCGTGAGCACCCACTCGTTTTACATATGACCGAGGGTGATAAGGAGATAAGAAGCATTTCGATAGACTGTCAAAGCGGTCAAAACAGCTTTGTCGGAATGGGAATGTTTATATTCAGCAGGGAATTACTTGTTAAGGTTATAAAAGAGTCGCATCAGGACGGACTTGTTCATTTAGAGCGCGATTTCTTGCAGCGAGGCTTTAATTTAGGCAAAATCAAGGTAGAGGTTTACGAGTTTGACGGCATTGTGCTGAGAAATGAGGACATAAACAGCTACTATAACAACAATATGGAGCTTTTAAAGCCCGAAATCAGACGCGGAATTTTCAAGAATAATCGTCCCATCTACACCAAGGTACGCGACGAATTCCCAACCTATTATGCAGAGGGCTCAAAGCTTGATAACTGCCTTGTTGCCGACGGCTGCCAAATTTACGGTAAGGTTTCCAATTCGCTTTTATTCAGAGATGTTTATGTGTCTGAAAACAGCGAAATTGAGGGAAGTATAATAATGCAAAGTACAAAAATCGGCAAAAATGTTAAGCTTTCGTATGTTATACTTGACAAAAATGTTACAATAAATGATGGCGTTGTATTAAACGGCACAAAGGACCACCCCATCATTATTAAAAAAGGAGAAACCGTATGAAAATAGCCATGGTGGCAAGCGAAGCTGCCCCTTTTATGAAAACAGGCGGACTTGGAGATGTAATAGAGGCACTTCCAAAGGCGCTTTCAGATATTCCCAAAACCGAAATTTCGGTTTTTATCCCCTTCTATCCTAAAATCAAATACGACGACAGCCTCGATATTGAGTTTATCGAAAGCTTTTCCGTTAATCTTTCCTGGAGAAAACAGCACGTCGGCGTTTTTAAGCTTAAAAGCCGCAAGAAAAAATTAAAGTTCTATTTTATAGATAACGAATATTATTTCGGTAGAGATAAGGCCTACGGCTATATGGACGATGGCGAGAGATTTGCATATTTCAGTATGGCAGTTTTGGAAACAATGGCAAGGCTTAATTTAAAATTTGATGTTATCCATTGTCACGACTGGCAAACGGCACTCGTTCCCATTTATTTAAGGGAATTTTATCAAGAGTGCCTCGGAAATAGCAAAACTGTATTTACAATTCATAATATAGAGTATCAGGGCAAAGCAGACAGCTATTATTTAGGCGATATGTTAGGCCTCGGAAATCATATGCTCGCAACTATGAGCTATGATAAGTGCATTAACTTTATGAAAGCGGCAATACTAAAATCAGACGCCGTCACAACGGTGTCCGAAACCTATGCCAAGGAAATTTTGTATCCATATTACTCTCACGGTCTTGACCCAATACTTCGCGACCACGCCTTTAAGCTTTCAGGAATTGTAAACGGAATTTCAGATAGTGTAAATCCTGAAGTTGACAAGGCACTTATAAAAAGCTATAATATAGAAAGCTTTGAAATGGGCAAGAAAGCTAACCGTGATGCGCTTTTAAAGGAGCTTAACTTAAAAGAAGCAGGCGAGCACACCGCCGTTATCGGAATGGTTACAAGGCTGGTTTCCCACAAGGGAATGGACATTCTCTGCTCGGTTATCGACGAGCTTATGAGCTTTGACATAAGGCTTGTTATAGTCGGTACAGGCGATAGTATATATGAAAGAAGACTTTCACAGTGCGCCGGCTTAAACGGTGATAAGTTCTCAATGAACTTAAAGTTTGATTCAGGTTTAGCCTCAAAAATTTACGCCGCGAGCGATATGTACCTAATGCCGTCAAAAAGCGAGCCCTGCGGTCTTTCACAGCTTATTGCTATGCGTTACGGCACTATCCCCATCGTACATAAAACAGGGGGACTTAGCGACACAGTTCAGCCCTTTAATGCCCAAACAAATGAGGGCTGTGGCTTTAACTTCCAAAGCTTTAATGCGGGCGATATGCTCGATGCCATCAGGCGTAGCTTAACCCTTTTTGGCACAGACAGGGAAAAATGGAATATCCTTGTTAAAAATGCTATGTCCTACAACAGTAGTTGGGACAAGCCGGCTGAAAAGTATTTAGAGCTGTATAATAAAGTTGCCCAAAAATAAATTTTGGCTATAAGGGCGCTTTTTTAAATAATTTAGCCCTACGGAAAGGATTTTAGATGAACACAAGCAAGGCACAAACCAACAAGACAACAAAGGCAGCAAAAACTACTAAAGCAGCTGTTAAAAAGGAGTCAAAAGCGGTTTTAACCGATAAAATGCTGCTTGACAAGTTAAATGAAATTTCGGCTGAAAGCTTCGGTTGTAGTTTAAACGAAGCCACCGAAAAGCAGGCATATAAAGCAGTTTGCACACTTTTAAGAGATACTCTTTCAAGACAGCAAAAGGAATTTAAAGACTCTGTAAAGAAAAAAGAGCGCAAGCAGGTTTACTATATGTCAATGGAATTTTTAGTAGGAACCTCGCTTAGAAATAACCTTTACAATTTAGGACTCGAGGAGCAGTTTACAAGGGTGCTTTCACAAAGCGGCTTTGAAATTGAAAATCTTTATGCGCTCGACCCCGACGCAGGACTCGGAAACGGCGGTCTTGGCAGACTCGCTTCCTGCTATATGGATTCTTTGACAGGACTTGATTATCCTGCAACAGGCTTTTCAATAAGATATGAGTTTGGTATCTTTAAGCAAAAAATCATAGACGGCTGGCAGGTTGAATTTCCTGATAACTGGCTTGAAATGGGTGAGGTTTGGCTCAGACCTCGTCAGGACGAAAGCTATGAGGTTAAATTCGGCGGCGAGGTTAACGAGTGGGAGGATAACGGAAACTTTAAGGTTTCACAAACAGGCTACCAAAGCGTAACCGCCGTCCCCTACGACCTTTATATCTCGGGCTATGGCAGCAAGGCTGTAAATAAGCTCGTTTTATGGAGTGCACAGCTTCCAAGCTTTGATATGCACGCCTTTTCGCGCGGCGAGTATGTAAGAGCACTTGAGCAAAACACTATGGCAGAGGTAATCTCCAAAGTGCTTTACCCTGCTGATAATCACATCGAGGGAAAACGCTTAAGACTTAAACAGCAGTATCTTTTGGTTTCTGCTTCGCTTCAAAGTATTCTTAAAAAGCATCTTAAAACCTATAAAACGCTTGATAATTTAGCTGATAAGGTTGCAATTCACATAAACGACACCCACCCTGCTCTCTGCGTGCCCGAGCTTATGCGTCTTTTAATGGATGAGCATGGCTATTCTTGGGACAGCGCGTGGGAAATATGCCAAAACACCTTATCTTATACAAACCACACAGTTATGAGCGAGGCGCTTGAGCGCTGGAGCGAATGGCTGTTTAAAGAACAGCTTCCGAGAGTTTATTCAATAGTGCTTGAAATTAACAGACGCCTTGTAAATAAGCTCT
>JAFSGZ010000007.1 GCA_017440545.1 Oscillospiraceae bacterium | reverse complement strand
ATGGGCACAACCGTTCCTGTAAGGCTTGAAATAAACACCGCTATTAAAAGCGAAAGCGCCGAACAAAGTGACACCGAAACCGACATAACCATTCCCTCTCCCTTTAATAAAAGGTATATGGCAATTATGACGCTTGAAAAGAGGGCGAGCGCAAAGCCGTTTGCAAGTCCTATCTTAGCTTCCTTTATTATGAGCGAAATTTTTTCTTTTCTTTTAAGCTCTTCGTTTGAAAGCATTCTTATTGTAACGGCAAGCGACTGTGTTGAGGCGTTACCCGACATTCCTAAAATAAGCGACTGAAAGCTAACTATGACCGTAAGCGAGGCGACAACTCCCTCAAATGCGCCCACAACTGCCGAAACTACAAGCGAAAGCACTAAAAGCCCCATAAGCCAAGGAAGCCTTTTTAAAACGCTCTTTTTAAGAGGCTCATTTATTTCTTCCTCTTCTATAACACCCGCAAGACGTAAATAGTCCTCTCCCATTTCCTCGTCGGACAATTCCGAAATAATCTGTGCTGTTAAAACGCCGATTAATCTATTTTCAGAGTCGAGAACAGGAATTGAGTCCTCCTCATAGTCCTTTATGCGTTCAATGCACGCTGATATATCCTCGTCAGCATACACAAAGGGATAGGAATTTATGGTTATATCTAAAAGCGCGGTTTGTTTTCTTGCTATTATTAATTCCTTTAAATCGACAGCGCCTTTAAAGCGGTTTTGAGAGTCTACAACATAAAGAGTGCCGATATTATCGTTTTCGGGAGCCTCTTTAATGAGTATATTCATAGCGTCTTTAACAAAGCTTCCCTCTAAAACGCTTATAAAGTTTGTTGACATCTTACTGCCTATCTCCTGTTCATCAAACGAGCCAACCAGCATAATCTCGCTTTTTGCCTCGTCCTCAATGACATCAAGAAGGCTTTGTCTTTCCTCTTCCTCGCTTTCGTTTAAAAGCTCTACCGCTGTGGCGGTTTCAAACAGCGAAACGATTTCGCCCATTCGCTCGCCGTCTAATTCAAAAAGATATTCCTGCTCATTATCGCTATACTCAAAAACCTGCGAGAGAACATCGTTCTCGAGGGCATTATAAAGCTTTTTTCTTTCCTTTAGGCTTAAAAGCTCGAGGGCATCGGCAATATCATTTGGGTGAAACCTTGAAATTTTATTTTTAAGATTTTTGCCGCTATTTTGTTTTAAGGTGTTTACTATTAAAATTTTATAATCGGGGTGCTTTTTAAAAATTTCTCTTTTCACTTTCTGCTTCCTCCTTTTTTATTGTGCTTAAAAAAGGGCGCAAAAATACCGCTGTCCTTTTTAGCACAAACTATGTACCAAAGCAGACAGCGGCAAAAATTTCAAAAGTTTAAACAGCACGTGGCAAAGCTGCGCCCATGCATACTAATTTTAAATTTAATTTACCATTGTCTGCATAGCTACTCGCGCAACTGTCCAAGTGTGTTCACCTCTTTTATTTATGGAATAATTTTTTAGTTTGATACTGCGGCTCGCAGGTTAAATTCATTTTAAGCTTTCTGAAAACATTTCTGTCAACCTCAGAAAGAATAACGCTTGAATGAACCTCACAGCCGATAAGCTTAGGGATTTGCTTTAATGCAAGCTCTGCCGTTGGATTGGTTGCAGCACTTATTGCAAGTGCAATTAAAACCTCATCAACGTGAAGCCTTGGGTTGTGATTTCCCAAATGACCCGTTTTTAATTTCTGAATAGGCTCTATAATAATTCTTGAAATTAAATCAATGCTATCGTGCACTCCGCCTAAAACCTTTAAGGCATTAAGTATAGCAGCAGCCGAGGCGCCAAGTAAATTTGTGGTTTTACCCACAACAACAGTTCCGTCCTCAAGCTCGATTGCTGTTGCAGGTGCCGAGGTTTCCTCAGCCTTTTTAAGCGCGGCGGCTACGGTTTTTCTGTTTTCTACCGAA
Organism: Oscillospiraceae bacterium; assembly: GCA_017440545.1. Classification (GTDB taxonomy): domain Bacteria; phylum Bacillota; class Clostridia; order Oscillospirales; family Ruminococcaceae; genus SIG578. The sequence continues at coordinate 9,944 of JAFSGZ010000007.1, read as the reverse complement.
ACGCCTGCCTGATTCATTAAAAACTCAGTTTTAAAAACTGCTTCGCTTGAGGTGTTTCCCACTCTGTTATCGCAAAGCGACTGATAATATCTTCTCACAATTTCATCGCGTGATGCCTTGCAGACTATCTCATCGTCGATAATGCAGTTGCCTGCCATATTAACACCCATATCTGTGGGTGATTTATAAGGGCTTTTACCTGCGATTTTTTCAAAAATAGCATTTAACACAGGGAAAACTTCAACATCTCTGTTATAGTTTACAGCCGTTTCACCGTAGGCTTCCAAATGAAATGGGTCAATCATATTAACATCGTTTAAATCAGCGGTTGCCGCTTCATAGGCCAAATTTACAGGGTGCTTTAAAGGAATATTCCAAATAGGGAAGGTTTCAAATTTAGCATAACCTGATTTTATACCCTTTTTGCAGTCGTGATAAAGCTGGGATAAGCAAACCGCCATTTTGCCGCTTCCGGGACCGGGGGCTGTTATTACAACAAGCGGCTTTTCGGTTTGTATGTAATCATTTTTGCCAAAACCCTCGTCGCTTACTATAAGCGGCACATTACTGGGATAGCCGGCAATCATATAATGCATATAAACCTTTATATTAAGTCTTTCAAGCTTTTTCTTAAAGCTGTCGACAGCGCTTTGTGCGGCATATTGAGTGATAACAACTCCGCCGACCGTTAAGCCTATCTCACGAAATGCATCAATAAGCCTTAAAACGTCGAGGTCGTAGGTTATGCCCAAATCGCCTCTTACCTTATTCTTTTCAATATCGCCTGCAGAAATTACAATTACAATTTCCGCTTGGTCGGATAACTCCATAAGCATTTTAATCTTACTGTCGGGCTCAAAGCCGGGCAGAACACGAGAGGCGTGATAATCGTCAAAAAGCTTACCGCCAAACTCAAGGTAAAGCTTACCGCCGAATTTATCTATTCTCTCTTTAATATGCTCTGACTGCAGTTTAAGGTATTTTTCACTGTCAAACCCTATCTTACTCATTTTTAAGTACCTTTTCCTATTTATTTCACATAATATATTATTATATGAAAAAAACCTCAAAAAATCAACAGATTTTTTGAGGTTTTTATATTTTTTCAAAATTTTAGAACATAGCTTTTATCATTTAGGGTTAATTTTATTTTTCTGTCTGTAACCTTTAGCGAAAAAACGGTGTTTACATTATTAAGTCCCGTTTTACTGCTGTTTTTTTGAAGCACCACAAAGCCTGTAAGCAGGGCTATTAAAAGTGCCGTTATAATAGCCGAAGCAAAAAAATATTTAACCCTTTTCATTTTTACTATCCTCTGTTTTGTAAAATTACCTTTGAAAGCGAAGTACCGAGAAGCTCTCCCGAATAAACCGCCTCATCGAGTGTGTTGGCGTGGCCACCCATTTCAATTAACAGTGAATTATCTGTCAGATGCATATTATATCTTCTGTGGCAAACCATTACAGCGCGGGTAAGTCCATTGTAATCCTTTTGCAGTTGCACCTGTAAGCTCGAGGCAAACTTTAAATTTTCTTTCCAGTTTTTATAATCCATTGTGCCGTCGTCGACGCCGCCGATTATCATAATCTGTGCCGCTTTTTTACCGTTTATCACGGCTGTGGGTTTTACCCTTACACCGCCCGACTGCTCTATTGCATCTCTGTGAATATCAAGGGTTATTGAAATTGAGGGGTATTTTTTAAGTATATTATTAACGGTTTGGGCGCTTCGCTGATAGGCGCCGTTATACGATGGATAATCGTGCACCGTTTTGTCGTGTATAACCTCTATTCCTGCCTCTTTAAGCTTTTTAGCGATTTCCTCACCGACACGCACCATATTTTCCTTTTCATTTGTAGTACGGCTACTGCTTCCCTTTATATAATATCCCAAATCATTTAGCTCATACGACTCGGTGGTGTGGGTGTGATAGATTAAGACTTGCGGTTTACCCTCGGTGTAGGGTATTTTAGGGCTTTGTTTTAAAACCTTTAAAATGTCGCTATTTGATTTATTGCTTGTATTTGAAAAATACGCGCCCGAATATTTTATAATCTTTGTAGAGGTTTCACTGCTTTTAATGGCGTACTCTGAAATTTTGCCCGCATTTTCGGGCGGTGTAACAGCTATTTGGCTTTGATTATTTTGCGAAAGCGAGGGTGTTTCGGTGTTTTGTGTTTGTACAACTTCCTCTTTTGAAACGGTTTGTGAGGAAGTTTCTTTTTGCTTTTCAGGCTCTTTGTTTTGGCTAAACAGTGCAGGTGCGCCCTGCGGCATTGCTACAACAGAGGAAAAAAGTGTAACCTTATAAAAAAATCCGCCCAAATTTTCCGAAAGCGAAAGCGAAACTATTAAAACAGTAAAGCACAAAGCAAGCGGCATTACCGCCTTTTTTAAAGATAACAGTACTTTTTTTATTTTCATTTATTTTGCCCCTTTTTTGCCTTTATATATAATAGGTATGTTAAAAGGGGCTAAATTATTAAAGCGAAAGAAAATATAAATCCTCAACGCTGTAGCTTTGATGCATAGCCTTGGCAATAGAAAGCGCCAAAACCTTTGACGCATTTTCTATAATCACATCAATTTCACGCGGCGTTACAAACATCTCTGAAAGCTCGTTTTTGTTTTGAACAGTCTCTCCGCCTGCCTCATAGGCTATTGTAAGGGCATCAACAACGGTAGGTATGCCTATTGCAATAACCGGCACGCCGAGGCTTTTTTGATTTAGACTTTTTCTTTTATTATTAACACCTGAACCTGGGGAAATGCCTGTGTCGCAGATTTGAACGGTACAGCCAAGACGATTTATACTTTTTGAGGCAAGGGCGTCTATAACTATAACGCACTCGGCATTTGTTTTCTCTACCATAGCCTTTACGCTCTCCGAGCTTTCTATTCCTGTTTGACCGAGCACTCTCGGCGAAAAAAGAGCTACCGACCTAAAGTTAAGCTCGGGCATACTCTCGCTTATATGCCTTGTTGCAAAGGAAGCCTCTATTGTTTTAGGGCCTATGGCATCGGGCGTTATATTGTCGTTTCCGAGTCCCACCAAAAGAACTGTTCCATCGCTATTAGGTATCAGACTTTTTATTTCCCTTGCAATAATCTCAATTTCCTTTTCATTTTGGCAAACGCTTTTTGAAAAGGGCGAAAGCTCTAAGGTTATATAATTTCCCATTTCCTTATTAAGCCTTAAAGCCGCCTTCTCTGTTTTTATTTCTATCCTTGTGATTTTAACATTTTGCTTCTCTTCTTTTTTTTCAATAACGCCTTCAATTTCGCTTTCGCCAACAAGCTCTCGGCACTCTAAAGCAAGGTCTGTTCTGACTGTCATTTTACTCATCCTTTATATTTTTTAAATTTTTTTCAAAAAACTCTTGCATTTTTAAATAAGCTGTGATAAGATAATGTGTACTGTCGAGCAGAATGTTTAGTTCTGCTATGATGTCAATTGTTTTTAAAGGAGGTGTAGTGATGCCTAACATTAAATCAGCTAAGAAGAGAGTGCTTGTTTCAGAAGTTAATTATCTTCGTAACAAGGCCGTTCGCTCTAATCTCAAAACAGTTATTAAGAAGGCCGAAGCCTCTATTGCTGACAATGCTGCCGATAAGGCTGCAGCTGTTAACAATGCTGTCAAAACCATTGACAAAGCCGCTGCCAAGGGGATTCTTCATAAGAATTGCGCTGCTAGAAAGAAATCGGCTCTTATCTTAAAGCTCAATAACGCCCAGTAAGGCAGAGTTAAACTGTATTAAATTAAGCAGAACCTATTTTTAGGTTCTGCTTTTTTATTTGGATTTATCCTTTGACTTAAATATAAGACCTACAATAAGTCCGAATATAATAGAGGCGGCAATTCCTGCCGCAGAGGCGGTAAATCCGCCTGTGAGAGCTCCCCAAAGCGACGATTTATCAACCGCCTCTCTTACCCCCTTTGATAAAAGGTAGCCAAAGCCCGTCAGCGGAACGCTTGCACCTGCTCCTGCAAATTTAACAAGCGGCTCATAAACGCCTATTGCCCCTAAAATTACTCCTGCAACAACATAGGACACAAGTATTCGTGCAGGGGTGAGAGCGGTTTTGTCAATTAAAATCTGACCTATAACACAAAAAAGTCCGCCAACCACAAACGCCTTTAAAATATTTACAAAAACCTCCACGCTTTACACCTCCCCCGAAGTTATATGAATTAAATGTGCTATTGAGGGAATGGTTTCTCCCTGCTGTACAGACACCGTTGACATTAAAGCACCTGTCGCGATAAATAAAATATTATTAAGCTTTTTGTTTTTTAAATCCCTTAAAATTTTTGAACACAGCACGCTTGCGCTGCAGCCACAGCCCGAGCCGCCGCAATGGGTGTCCTGCTCCTTAACCTTATATATCATAAGTCCGCAGTCGTTGTGCTGTTTTGAAATATCAATACCATTATCAAACAAAAGCTTTACAAGAAGGCTACTTCCAAGCGAGCCTAAGTCGCCTGTTAAAATAAGGTCGTAGTCAGACGGCTTTGTGCCGCTGTCCATTAAAAAGCTTTCTATGGTAGAGGCCGCCGCAGGTGCCATAGCAGCACCCATATTGTTTATATCGGTTATTCCCAAATCTTCAATTTTACCAAAGGTAACTCCCTTTATTTGAGGGAGATTTTTTTCGCCCTTTTGAGATACCACAACAGAGCCTGCTCCCGTCACTGTCCATTGTGCTGTAGGAGTGCGTACGCCGCCATAGTTTAAAGGAAATCTAAACTGCCTTTCTGCCGAGCAGAAATGCGATGAGCTGACAGCAACCGCACTTTTTGCGGCACCGCTTTCGCAAAGCAGTGCCGCAAGTCCAAGCGACTCTGCCATTGTTGAGCAAGCACCATAAAGTCCCAAAAAGGGAATGTTAAAGCTTCTAAGTCCATAAGACGAGCTTATCAACTGATTTAAAAGGTCACCGCCTAAAATGTAATCTATATCGCTTGGTAATAGCTCTGCTTTTTTCAAAGCCCTGTTAACTGCCGCCGTTTGAAGTGAGGCTTCTGCCTTTTCAAAGCTTTTTTGTTTGAGCGTTGTATCCATAAAAATAATATCGAAAAATTCCTTTAAAGGTCCTTTAGACTCCTTTTTACCCACTGCCGAGGCGTATCCTACTATTTTGGGCGGATTTTCAAAAATAAGTGTTCTTCCTTTTTTAATCATTTTTATTCTCCTAAAAAGTTCTAAAATAAAGATTTTTTCATAAATATTATCTCTCAAATATTCACAAATATTTAAATTTTTATACATTGTGTTTGTTTTTTACATATGATATACTTTATATAAGTTTTATCTAAATTTTTAGAGTAGGAAATAATTATATGAGCTATTTATCATTAAACTTCGTGGTTTTTGTTGCAATTTTAGCATTTTTGTACTATGTTTTGCCCGTAAAACTTCGTAGCGGTGTGCTCCTTTTGGCAAGCCTGTTTTTCTACGCCTTATTTGATTTTAGATATTTAATCTTCCTTATTTTCACAGCCTTTACCACATTTTTAGCCGCGCGAATTGTTAATAAGGTTAAGGCAAAAAAAATTCTTGTTGGCACTGTTATAATTCTTAATGCTGCCGTATGGTTTGCTATTAAAGAATTGCCGTGGGTACTTACAACCTCATCGCGTGCGCTAAATCTTTTTGGCATTGACTGGACAGCTCCCACGCTTTCATTTATTGTGCCAATAGGTATTTCATATTTTACACTTCAGGCAATCGCTTATCTTGTAGATGTATTAAAGCAAAAATACCCCTGCGAGCGTAACTTTTTTAAGTACCTTTTGTTTTTATCCTGGTTTCCTGCCATCGTGCAAGGCCCTATTTCACGATACAATGAGCTTATGCCGCAGCTTTTGAACACCAACAAGTTTTCTTATGAAAATATGAGGCGTTCACTTGTGCTTTTGTTATTCGGTCTTATAAAGAAAATGGTAATTGCCGACCGACTTGGAATTTTAGTAAATTATTGTTTTGGCAACTTTAAAGATTTGAGCGGCATTGTACTATATGTCGGTGCGATTGCCTATTCAATTCAGTTATACGCTGATTTTTCGGGATGCGTCGATTTTTGCCGCGGCATCAGCGGCCTGTTTGGCGTAAATCTTGTTCACAACTTTAACCGCCCTTATCTTTCACTATCTATTAAGGAGTTTTGGTCACGCTGGCATATCTCTTTGAGCAGCTGGCTTAAAGACTATATCTACATCCCCTTGGGCGGTAACCGCAAGGGTAAATTTCGCAAATACATAAATATTATCATAACATTTTTTGTAAGCGGAATGTGGCACGGAGCAGGCTTAAACTTTCTTGTGTGGGGTTTAATGCACGCTATATATCAAATTATCGGCGATATGACAGCATCCTTTAGAGGTAAGTTTAAGCGATTTATTGGTGTAAATAAAGGCTCGACAAGCGAGAAAATCTACCAGATGTTCATCACTTTCCATCTTGTTTTATTTGCTTGGATATTCTTCCGTTCAGGCGGAATGTTAAATGGTATAGAATATATCAAAAATATGCTGTGTAGCTTTAATCCTTGGGTACTTATGGACGGCACGTTGTTTACATATGGACTTTCACAGAATTTTGCTATACTGCTTATCGCTCATATTGTTATTCTATTTTTTATTGAACATCGTTTTGCAAAGCAGGAAAATGTTATTGAAGGCATTTTAAATTCCCATCTTATATTGCGCTGGATTATCTATCTTATCCTTATTTTCGATGTGCTTTTGTTTGGTGTATACGGAACAGGATATAGTATAAGCAGCTTTATGTACGGAGGCTTCTAATGAAAAAAGCTTTTAAAAGAATCTTTGCCTGCATTACATTTTGTGCTATTTTACTGCTTTTAATATGGCAGGCTAATGAAATTTTAATCGAGAAATCTCTTAACCGATATTATATTTTAGACCACGCAATAGCAGAGGATAACCGTTCTTATGAGGTTCAGGTGTTCGGCTCCTGCCATTCCTACACCTCATTTAATGCCAAGTATTTTGAAGAAACCTACGGGCTCTCCTCTTATGATTTAGGCAATTCCGGAGAAATTGTTCCAACCACCTATCTTCGTATGGTTGAGCGCTTTAAAAAGGATGTTCCAAAGGTAGTGCTTATTGACATTTGGGGCACCAATGCCTACGAAACATACAGTCCTCTTGAAAGTATATTTGTGGAGTATCTGCCGCCTAACATAGAAGCCTTGCCCTTTTCACTTAAAAAAGCCGAGGTAATTTCCGATTATCCCTCTCTTGATATAATATCTGAAAATTTCGCTATCTCTAAATACAAGGACCGCCTTATCAATGGAGAAATACGCGAATACGACTTTAACTATTCCTATGACAAAATAGTTAATATCACCACAGATTACGTGCGCAGAGATACCTCTATGCGTATAGAAAACAACGGCTTTTGTGAAATGCCTATGACAGGCGAGCTTTACACCCCATATAGAGATGTATCCGATTATAATGAAAAGCAGGCTGTTGTTGCAGATGACGAAACCTTAGCGCTCGAAGAGGATATTGTTAAATATCTTGATAAAATTATCGATTTGTGCAAGCAAAATGATGTGTATTTAATCTTTTATCGTGCTCCTTACATTTCAACAGTAAACGAATTAAAAAAAGCCAACTGGCTTTCGGAATATTGCAAGCAAAACGATGTTGCCTATTACGATTTAGAAAAGGAAATCACCTTTGATTTATCAACAGACTTTTTAGACTACGAGCACCTGAACAAATACGGTGCAAAAAAGGCAACCGATTACCTTGCAACTCATATTTTAGAAGCAATTTCCTAAAAAAAGGCTATGTAAAAACACCCCCTTGTGTCAAAGCTTGACACAAGGGGGTTTTGTCAATATAAAGTCCATTTTTAAAAAGATTTTATCTCATAACTTAAAAAATATCCAAGCTTTGTGTTATTTTAGTTAGTCTATTTCTTGAAAAATTTGTGCTTTGGTAGTATAATATTTCTGTTCTAAAAGGAATCAGGTGTAAATCCTGAACGAGCCCGTCGCCGTGAGGTACCTAAAGCTTGCTTTTCTACTCGATGCCGCAAATCGAGGACAAGCCATTGGAGTTAATCTGAGAAGGCGAAAAGCAATGTACCGAGTCGAAATATTTTTAGGACAAAAACCTCTGTTAAGTATTGCGAGTGCCAAGAAAGAGGAAATTAAATATTTAGGAGAAAGAGAACAATGCAAATGACATTTTTAAAAAGCAAGTTGTCGTTAATCGTTTGTATGGTGCTTATTGCGGCTATGGCACTTGTTACAACCGGATGTAACAGCAACAAAGACACCTCAATCAGTTCTGCCCCCGACAGCAGTATGTCCCAAACCGAAACTACTGTTTTGGGCCAAGGTGCAAGTAAATTTACCTTTACTGTAACCGATGCAGAAGGTAAAGAAACCACCTACCAAATAAGCACCGACAAAAAAACAGTTGGTGATGCTCTTTTAGAGCTAAACCTCATTGCAGGTGATGATAGCGAGTATGGTCTTTATGTTAAGACTGTAAATGGTATTACACTTGATTACAACAAAGACGGCAAGTATTGGGCGTTCTATGTAAACGGCGGGTATGCACCAAAGGGTGTAGACTCAACCGACATTGAATTAGGCAATACATATTCTTTCAAAGCAGAGTAATTTGAAGCTTTCAGTTAAAGAAATCGTTTTATTTAAAATGCTCGGAATATTTGTTATAGCATTAACAGCGGTAGAGAGTAAAAATCTCTGCCGCTGTTTTTATTTACATTAAGCTTGCGATATGCTATAATGATTAAAACCATTAGAAAGTGTGATTACTATGATGCATTCATTTTTATTAATTGGTCAATCAAATATGGCAGGTCGAGGCTTTTTTAATGAGGCGCACGACATTGACACAAGTCATATTTACATACTCCGAAACGGCCGCTGGCAAACTATGTTTCGCCCCATCAACTGTGACAGAAGCTTTTCAGGTGTGAGTCTTGCCGAAAGCTTTGCCGAGGCTTACGCCAAAAAATACAATGTTGATGTAGGTTTAATCTGCTGTGCCGATGGCGGCACCGCGCTTAGCCAGTGGAAAAAAGGCGAGCTGCTTTTTGATAACGCAGTAAACAATGCAAAGCTTGCAAAGCGTACATCTAAAATTGTAGGTGTGCTTTGGCATCAAGGCGAAGCCGACTGCACTGACGAGCTTTACCCGACATACCAAGCCCGTTTTGAGCCTATGATGCAGGCTTTCAGAGATGAGCTAGATTTACACGACGTCCCCTTTCTTTTGGGCGGCTTAGGCGATTTTCTAAAGTTTTATCCCATAAAGAATTACACTCATATTAACGCAGCTCTTAAAAAAATCTCGCAAGATAATGAGCTGACAGGCTTTGTTTCAGCAGAAGGCTTAACATCTAATCCCGATAATCTTCATTTTAATGCATCTTCGCTTTACGAGTTTGGGCTTCGCTATTTTAAGGAATTTGAAAAATTTTCAAAGCAATTTAAAATCACCGATGAAGAAGTTACCTCCGATATAAAACGCAGCGAAATGGAATTGCTATAAAAAAAGGCTTGACCTCTCGGTCAAGCCTTTTTATTTAGAATAAAGTTGTAATCCAGTAAATCACGCCGTAAATTACGCTGGCGGCGATGCCGTAGACAATAACAGGCCCTGCGATTATAAACATCTTTGCCTCAAGTCCTAAAACAAGCCCTTCTGCTTGTGGTCAAGTAGGACCCATTAGTTTTTGAAAAATATTTACATTAATTCAGCGGTGTGATATAATGAATGTGCAATTTATAAAATTAGATACGAGGGAGCAAATTTTAATGCTTAAAAAACTATTAAATAAATTATTAAAGAAAAAGAGACCAACTCTATTACAGGATATTTCTACCCATTCAGAATGGATTGTTAAAGCTCTCAATTTATCGGGCT